>JAKAKZ010000002.1 GCA_021824285.1 bacterium | reverse complement strand
GGAATTTCCATATCTGTATGCGGCGACGCGGCGGCTAGGCGTCCGCAAGATTGCCGTCCGCTACAGCGAAGCCGAACCGATCGAGGCCGTGGAGGCGCAGATGCGTGACGGCCAACCGCTTCTCGACTGGGTCTGGATCGACACCAATACGCGCCTGCCGCTCGACGCGGATACGGTCCGGCGCCTCAAACCCTTCAAGACCTGTCTGGTCTGTCCGGAACGGTGGGGGAGGCCGCAGGACATCCCGGCCTATATCGCGCAGATGAAGTCGCTGGGCTTCCGTCCGGACGCCGTGATGACCGCGGAGAAATATGCAGGAGAGTGGAAAAAATTTTGACGAGATGCGGAGTGGCGTAGAGGTGGAGACGCGGAGTCCAGAGGCTGATTTTTTTAATCCAGCTACCAGCCCCCCAGCACCACCCCGGCCTTTTTCCTCACCACCCCGGTCCGGGAGCCGGGGTCCAGCAACGGCAGCCGACCAAGTACTTCGCATCTCCGCATCTCCGCATCTTCAAAAACAAATCTCCCGCTTCCTCGTCGCCGGCTTCTCCGCCGTGGGCACTGACCTGATGGTCTATTGGCTGCTGCTGCACGTGACCTCGCACAGTCCGGCCAAGGCCGTCTCTTTCCTGTCCGGCACCGTGGTCGCCTATCTGCTCAACAAATACTGGACCTTCGAGAAGCACCGCCATTCCTATGCCGAGATGGCGAAGTTTCTGGCACTCTATCTGACCACGCTCGCCGCGAACGTCGGCGTGAATCAGCTGGCGATTTTCCTCCTGCCGCCGCCCTTCAACGTGCCCATCGCTTTTCTCGCGGCCACGGGCACGAGCACGGTCCTGAACTTCATCGGCCAGAAATGGTGGGTGTTTCGGTGATATGTGGCTGTTTCTGGCAGATATCGCGATTACGCTTTCCCTGTCCGTCTTGTTCCTGGCAGTCGGTTCTCTGTTCTCCAAATGGATCGGCTTTGAAGACCGCTATCGGGAAGCGCATCATTTGCGTCTGGGCCTGTCATTTTTTCTTGGCCTGTCCGCATTCCTGTCAGTGTGGGCCGCACTGGCGCGCGTCGCCGGTGCCCGCCTGTCTCTTTACGCTGCGGTCGCGGCAATGACTTTGTGTCTAGTCTGGCAATGGAAAAAGCATTTACTGCCACTTGTGGCGGAATGCCGCCGTGAACTTCTGATTTGGCTGACCGTCGTTTTGGCCGCAATCGCGCTCGGCACGCTTAAGGCCCTGAATCCGTTGACGGCCGACTTTTTGGTCAATCCGGCGGCCGCTAACCCTTTTGCTGGCTTCACCGGGGTGGGGCATAGCTTCCGGGCCGCGAATATCTCGCTTTACATTTTTGCGGCTGACCGGATTCCGGCGCTGAACCAAAATGTCGGCCAATCGATGCTTGGGGCGACGCAACTGCTGTTCGGAATCATGAGTCCGCAGGCGGCCTTGGCGGTTTGGCTGAATTCGGTCCTGGCCGCTGGCCTGCTGTTCTCGTGGGGTCTCGTTAAGCTGCTGGTGCGGGAGCGCGCGGCCCGTTGGATCGGTTTCGTCTTTCTGGTGTGCGGCGCTTCCGTACTGCCCATATCCAATACCAGCATCGTCGATACGGAAAGCACGTTGCTCCTGTCCGATAACATCAATTCGCTGGCCAGCATTTTCTGTTTTGTACTGTTCCTGCTGATTCTGTTGGGGCTGCTGCGAGGCGACTTAGTGCGGAAGAACAAGTGGGCGCCGTGGGCGGCCATCGCCTTACTGGCATTCTCCTGGAATCTGGTAGGGGCGCAGAACTTGATTTTGGCATTGGGTATAGCGTTTTTGCCGCTTTTGCTGACAATACGAAATGGCAGTTGGGCCGCGCATGCGTCGGTGGCCGTGGCGGGTGTCTTGATTGGCGGTGCGGTCTTGGGCCTGCCGTTTGGCGGGATGCTGACTCCGGCCGGTTTGACCGATACCGTGACGATTCCCGGCGTTATGTCCGTGCGGCAGCCGGGCGAGCCTCTTTTGGCCCTGCGGCCGTTTCGGCTGTCCGAAGGCAATTCTTATTCTTTGGATCAGGCCATTAGGCTGTTCAGGTTCGGGGCGGAGCCGCTGCTCTCCGGAACGGTCTCACCGCAGCCGTCCGCGGTTGTCGAGCCGCCGTCCGCTCCCCGCAACTGGCGTGAGCGCCTGAAGCAGAATGAGCTGACCTTTACTGTGGCGAGGATCGGCCGGTCGCTGCAACTGATGTTCTATCCCGTCTTAGGACTTTGCGCGCTGGCTTACCTGGCGAGGCGTGAGAAGCGCGAAAGCGCCGCATCGTCAGATTTGCGTGCACTGCTGCTGGGTGCCGCCGTGCCGCTTTTCGGTGTCGGCGTGATTATCTCATCCAGTTTCAAGCTTTACGGTTATTATTGGGAACTTCCCGCTTTCTTTACGTCGGCAATTATCTGGCAATGTTGTGCGGAGCGGCGTCCCTGCCGGCCCTGCTGCTGGATTTCCGGCGGACCGGCAGGAACTGGGCGGCGACGGCGATGGCGGTGCTGCTGCTTATAAGCATGACAGGCCCATTGACGCAGTTTTTGGTCGTGGATATCGGCGGAAACATGTTCGGTCAGGTACCCGCAGGTTATCCTGGTAAGGTTCTGGGGTTGGGGGAGCGCTTCTCGCAATTTGTCGGATTCAGCCAGATTGTCGGTAGGCCGTGACCTATGCCAAAAATCATTGTCGAAAAAATCAAGGGCGTGGTCGGGCTGTTCCGTTCGGAACGCGCGTTTATCCTCTCGGTCCTGTTGCCCGTCGCCTTGCTGCTGATTATTGCGGACGCGCGGTTCACCGACCTCGGCTTTTTGCAGCTGCACTCCATCGACGAGCATGTTTTTAACGGCAGCCTGCGAGCCATGTGGAGCGGCATAACCGAGCTGCGCCCGCAGCGGCTATTCGCCTATGGTTTCTATCAGTACGGCTTCATCTATTTTTTCCTCAACCTGGTCCTGACGGCACCGTTCCTGGCCGGCGGCATGGACGCGGTCACGGTCTTCCTGCCGCGCCTCGTTTCGTCATTAGCCGCACTTTGGTCTTTGGCCCTGATTTACCGCATGGCCAAACGCACGGCCGGCCGTCCGTTGGCCGTCAGTCTGGCCGTGATAGCCGCACTGATGCCGGCCTTTTGGATCAACGCCACCTATTTCCATCCGGATTGGCTGATGACTGCCTTATTGCTTGCGGCGGTCGATCAGCTGATGTCGGCCGGCAAGGGAGATGCGCGACGCTACCGCTTTTCCGTCCTCTTCTATGGTTTGGCGGTCGCCGTGAAGTATCAGGTCATCACTTTTTCGCCGCTGTACTTCATTTATGTCTTCCGGCGGGAGCTGTTCGGCCTGGATTTCTCCGGTTGGCGCAAGAATCTGGCGCGGCTCGTCAAGACCGGACTGGGGATCATCGCGATTTTCCTGGTCAGTAATCCATTTGTTCTGCACCCGATGGGCTGGCGCGCCTTCATCGGGTCGCTCACGGAAAACCTGCGGTCCAATGCGACCAACCATGGTGCGACCGCGACCGTGACGATAGCAGACAAGATTGTCACGCCGATTGCTTCGCATTTCCTCAATCCGTTTTTTCTGTTGGCGCTGCTCAGCGCAGCCCTATTTGCCGTGTGGGCATATCGGCGGGAGCGCCGCCAGGCCGCGGAAGCTGCGCTTGCCGTGGCATTCCTGCTGAATCTAGGTTACCTGCTGTTTTTCGTGAACAAGGCCTGGCACCATTATTATCTGCCCGTGTTCATGGTCGGCCTGCCGCTCTTGGCGGAGCCGTATCGCAGGTTTCTCGGCACCTGGCGCTGGCGGCACTGGGCGCTCGTGGGCGTAGTCGGCCTGCAACTGGTCCTTAATGCCCGCAATTCGTTCCTCTGGGTCCAGGAAAGCCATGACGCGACCGTGCCGGATTTCAACGAGTGGAGCTTGGAGCGCAGCGAGGCGAATTCGGCGTTCATCGGGGGCGTCTTACGGCGGAACGGCGTGACGTCGAACAGCCATGTCCTCCTGTCGCCGTACACCGGCTTCCATTTCTCGGATGTGGGATTGCAGTACGGGAATATGAGCACTATTTTCGGCTGTTTCAGCGAAGATGTCCTCGACCCAGACGCCTACGTGGCATCGCAGCGGCGCTATTGGGGCGACGCGAAGAGTCCGGCGGAACTTCTGAAGTCGTTCAAGCCCAAGGATTTCGTGGTCCTGCGTCGCAACGAGCCGTTCATCGATACGTCGCGGCTTGGCCTGCTGCGCGACCAGGACGCCTGTCGGCATACCGCCGACTTGGTTGAGAGGCTGCTTCAGGGCGGGCTTCCGTACGATCTGGTCGGCCAGAACGACGACATCTACGTATTCAAGAAGCGCTGACGAAGCGACTTGATGCCCATGCTCCAGATTCCGGCGAAAGATCTGCGGTCCCGCATCCTGACGGCATTTGCGATTGCCGTCGCGGTTTGGTGTGGAGCAGCGCTTCGCGACATCGCACGCGGTTCGGCGGTTGCCGATCAGGTGACGGTGCGGGCCTGTTGGAGCGTCGCGCCTGTCGGCGAGGAACTTCAGGTCCTGCAGGTCACGCGCAACAAGGCGGAAATTGCCTTGTCGCCAGTGGCGGATGGCGACTGCCTTATATATAGAGGAGACAGCTGGTTTTCCGGCGTGAAATTCACGGCTGGTGCCGGAGCCGCTGACTTGACCTCTTTGACGGTCGCGGTCGGCGGACGGGAAATGGATTTCAGCCGCAAGCTTTCCGTTCCCGGAAGCGCGGAGGGCGTTCCCGCGCCCGGTTTGGTGACCGCCCGGGATATCCGTTCCGGCACGTCGCTCCTGCCGCCATTCCGCAACCTGATGAACTGGCCCGGCGATTGGCGCGTTTTGGCGCGCGGCCTTATGGCCGCCCGGCTGGCGTTCGGCCTGGCGCTCCTTGCCGCCCTAGCCGCGGTTCTCGCCCTGACGTTCCTTTCGCGCCGAGCTGATCAGACGGCGGCCCCAGTAGACGCGGCCGGCCTGGAGCGCTTCCTCGCACTCCAGCGATTGGTCTCGGCGGCTTCGCTGTCGGTCATTTCACTGGCGCTTTTCATGTGGCACGGGCCGTCGGCCTTCGACTGGCCGGCGATGGACATGGGACCGTTTTTCGCACGTCACTTCGACCCCACATTCGCATCCAACGACTTTTTCACCGATTCCAGCTCCCAGCCGAACCCGCGCTGGATTTTCGGCTATGCCGTCATCGGTCTGACGCGCCTATTCCATACCGATTGGTACACCACGGTCTTTTTCCTGAAGACCTTTCTGGTGATGGCGACACCGGCGATCATCTTCTTGGCGCTCTCCGCACAGCTCGACCGGAAGCTCAAAGAGCATCGCCTTCTGGCCGTGGCCCAAGCTGCGCTCTGGTTGTTTACGGCGGCTGTCCTGTGGCCGGCGGTGGTGGACGGTTTTGCGATTGCGCTCTGGAAACCGATTCAGCTGACGCCGGACGCCGAAGCTGTTGCGCTATTCTTCGGGTTTTTGGCCGCCTTGCTGTCGACGCTCGGACGGAATTGCGCGGTCTGGTCATGGTTGGGCAATGCAGCCTGGTTTGTGTCCGTCATGTTTCATCCGGTGAAGGGCCTGACAGTATTCGTCTTCTACGTCTTGGCGGACGCGGACCAGCGCCGCTGGAAAGATTACGCGCGCTCGGCCCTCCTCGGAGTTCTTTTGCCGATGGCCGCACTGGTCGCAGCCTTTCCCGCGAAGGCACCGCTTTCCGCCGCGGATTTTGTCTACCACTACATCAAGGAGAATCACGTCTTCCACTATTTCCCATCGAGCTTCACCTCCGTCGGCTCAATTCCCTGGTGGGTGGTCTTTGCTGGCACGGCCGGCACGCTCGCGGCGCTGTCCGTTTTTGCCTGGCGCAGGCGGTCTCGTGACGCGGCGCTCGTGGCGGCGCTGTTCGCTGCGGCCTATGCCGGCAGTGTCCTGCTGGAATGGCTTTTCGTGGAGCTTCATCCGGTAAAGGCGATGGCCGTGCTCGGTCCGGTTCGTTTTACCGCTCTGGGATACTGGATGCTGGCTTTTGCGGCGGCGTGGATGTCAGCCCTGACGTTGGGTCACGAGACTGCGCCGATACTGGCGTGCGGCCGTTGGTCGGTCAGCCGCCGCGGCATCCAGACCGTCGCGTCAGTTTTGGCTCTCGTCTGGTTGGCCGGTTCCTTCGCCACCAAGGACGATCCGATCGGCAGAATCCGGACGGCGAATCCGGCCTTTGCGGCCTGGGTCAGCGCCGCGACGCGGCCGGGCGATGTCTTTGTCACGGATTTGCCCAATCTGGCGCACGAACTGCCGCTCGCATTCGGACGGGCCGTGTTTGCGGGAAACGGTTTCCCGTTCCGTGAGGACGATTTTGTCGAGTTCGACCGGCGCAAGGACGAGGTTTATGGCAGCTACGCAGAATGGGAAAAGCTACCGCCTGAAAGCCGCGGCGTCTATTGGACCTGGACCGTCGAGCATTACCGCAGTTTGGAGCCTGCTGACTTTCGCCGTATCGCCGAGCTCGACCGGCTGGACTACGTGATCATAGAAAAAGGCCGCAATAAGTCTTTTGCGGGCCAGGTCGCGGCGTTCGATGGCGGACAGTTTACAGTCTACCGGACAAGCGATATAAAGTGACCGAACCGGCCGTTGCTGGCCACTTCACATGCTTTTCAATTCGCTGTACTTCATCTTCGTCTTCTTTCCGATCGTCACCTTCGGCTATTTCATGCTGCCCTGGAAATGGCGCTGGTTTTGGCTGCTCGCGGCCAGCTGCCTGTTCTACATGTTTTTCGTGCCTAAATACATCCTGATTTTGGCGGTTACCATCTTGATCGATTACGTGGCCGGCCGCGTCATGGAGTCGTGCCGACCGGAAAGGCGTCGGATGTTCCTGGTCATGAGTATCGTGTCCAATTTGGGCATGTTGTTTTTCTTCAAATATTTCAATTTTTTCTCGGAAAACCTGCACCAGGCCGCGGAAGCGCTTGGCTGGAACATGCCGATACCTTACTTGAGCATTATCCTGCCGATCGGCCTGTCCTTTCATACATTCCAGAGCTTGAGCTACGTCATCGAGGTCTATCGCGGACGGCAAAAGGCAGAGCGTCATCTCGGTATCTTCGCGCTTTACGTCATGTTCTATCCGCAGCTCGTGGCCGGTCCGATTGAGCGGCCGCAGAATCTGCTGCCGCAGTTCCACGAACGGCACGACTTTGATTACGCGAAGTTCGTTAGCGGCCTGCAGCTGGTTATGTGGGGTCTCTTCAAGAAAACCGTGGTTGCCGATCGGGCGGCCGTGTTCGTGAACCAGATCTACGGCAATCTGTCCGCATATCACGGTTCTCATTACCTGCTGGCGACCGTGCTGTTCGCCTTCCAGATCTACGGCGACTTTTCCGGTTATTCGGACATCGCTCGGGGCTTGGCTCGCACCATGGGGTTCGAACTGATGCGCAATTTCCGCGCGCCGTACCTCGCCGCCTCTATCTCTGAGTTCTGGCAGCGTTGGCATATCTCGCTGTCCTCCTGGTTCCGTGATTATGTCTATATTTCGCTGGGCGGCAACCGCGTCTCGCAATCCAGGAATTATTTCAATCTGTTCGTCACTTTCCTGTTGAGCGGTCTCTGGCACGGCGCCAATTGGACGTACGTCATTTGGGGGTCCCTGAATGGCCTTTACTTGATCGCCCAGAAATACTTGGGTGAGCGGTTCCGCGTCAGGGTGGCCCATGTTTGGGCGGTCGCCGTCAATTTCGTGTTGGTCTGCCTGACTTGGGTCTTCTTCCGGGCGGCCTCGCTGTCTGACGCGATGCGTGTGCTCAGCAGTATAGCGCGCGAAGGTCTGGATTGGGCGGCCCTGCGCCCCTATGTACTGTCCAATTCCATGCACCTGACCTTGGTTGCCGTATTCATCGGCCTGCTCTGCTTCTGCGATTGGCTGGCATTCGGCGGCGGCGCCGTGCGGTTTAAGCCGATGCGCCCGCTGATTTGGCGACCGGCGCTCACGGTTCTGGCACTAACAGCGGTCCTGATCTTCGGACGTTTCGCCAACACCCAGTTCATCTATTTCCAATTCTGATTATGCGGCTGCGGAAGGAACCAAAGGAAATCGCGGTACTGACGCTCCTTGGGACGGCGAGCTTGGCGGCGTGTTTTTTCCTGTGGGGATCCAAGGACAGGGCGTTCGGCCGGCGGTTCATCGAGGACCAGGCGAACGCCCACGGTCCGGACGGTTACGCGACCGACGGCTTCACTTACGGC
Organism: bacterium; assembly: GCA_021824285.1. GTDB lineage: Bacteria > Patescibacteriota > Patescibacteriia > SG8-24 > SG8-24 > JAKAKZ01. Next base: position 61,164 of record JAKAKZ010000002.1, on the reverse strand, counting down.
GATCTGTACCGCTACGCCGAGGTCGGGCCTTTGCCGCGTCCGATCAAGATGATGAACGACGCCACCTCTGACGCCGGCATCAATGATGCCCAAGTCCTGATGTTCGGCGATTCCTTCACTACTTACGGCATGGATTCTCGGCCACTGCCGTTCGAGCTGGAGAAGGCCTCGGGTATCAAGACCTTCAATGCGGGCGCGGCTGATTTCTGGCTCACCGACTATCTTGGCAGCCATGCATTCGACCCCCAGCACCACCAGGCCAAAGTCGCCGTAGTCGAGACCGTGGAGCGCAATATCTTCCGCAATCTGGACAAGGACGGTTTCTCCGGTCCGCTGGACGGCACGGAACCGGCCAGTTTCGGTCAGGCGAATATCGATCAGGCGGTCCGCGGCAGCCCGTTGCTGGTCACGCTGCGCTCTTGGGTCAGTGGGGCCTTCTATCAGGGATTGGGGCAGGCCGAGGTTGAGTATTTCATCAAGCGGAACCGCTTCGTCGATCCGTTCCGGCGTTGGCTGAAAGAGATCGCTTTCCGATATTTCGGCGATCTCGACACGAATATCGGGGCCTACTCTTCGGCACACCAGATGTTCTTCTACCGCGACGAGGTCGAGTTTGCGCGCGATGCGGCCAAGTTGACGCAGGCGGAGATGGACCGGCTTGCGGACCGCATCGATATGGCCGGTAAGACGCTGCGGGAAAAATACGGTCTGAAGATGGTGTTGGCGGTCATGCCGGACAAATATACGGTCTACCGCGACTACCTGCCCGACGTTGAGTCCTATGACGGTTTTTTGCCGCAGCTGCAAGCCGCGCTGAAAAAACGCGGCGTGGACTATATAGACATGTATTCCGTCGAGCGGCAGATGCACGCCGAACGCCCCGACCTTTTGCTATATTACCCCAGTGACACGCACTATAACGTCATCGGCAAGAAACTCCTGATTGACCGGTTGAAGGATTATCTGCAGTAGCGGCTCAAATAGCGAATGTCATATCTCCATCGATGAACATCCACGCCCATGAAACTTTCCATCGTCGTTCCATGCTACAACGAAGCCAAGAACATTCCCCTCATCTTGGAGCGGTTTGCCGCCGTGCTTGGGCGGCCAGACATCGAGGTGGTCATCGTGGATAACAACTCCAAAGACGAGTCCGCAGCCGTGCTTAAGGAACTGCTCCAGAAATACGGGTTCGCCCGCTCGGTCTTCGAGTCGCGTCCGGGCTACGGTTCCGCGGTGCTCGCCGGCCTGCGTGCCGCCAAGGGAGATTACCTCGGCTGGACGCATGGCGATCTGCAGACACCGCCGGCGGACGTGCTGCGCGCCTTGGAGATTATTGAAAAGGACGGCAACAAATCCGACGTCTATGCGAAGGGTTTCCGGCACGGACGGCCGTTCACGGATACGGTGTTCACGCTTGGTATGGGTCTCTTCGAGACGCTCTACTTCGGCCGCGCCCTTTTCGACGTGAACGGCCAGCCTAATATTTTCCACCGCACATTCTTCGAGGCTTGGCAGGATCCGCCGACGGATTTCGCGCTGGACCTCTACGCACTCTATCTGGCCCGGAAGCGGGGATTGCGCGTCCTGCGCTTCCCGGTGATCTTCCCAAAACGCCTGCACGGCGAGTCCACTTGGAACCGCGGTTGGGGCGACCGGTGGAAGTTCATCAAGCGGACAATGTCCTTCTCCGTTAGGTTGAAAAAGGAAATCGCGTGAGCCGTTGGGCCGGGGCGTGATTATTGCTAGTTTAGGTGCTATAGTTGGCCAATAAAGCCGCAACCGCTGTCCCGCATGCAGACCGATTCTCCAACGTACAAAACCCTCAAAAACGCGGCTTTCGGCTTTTTGGGCTACGTCTGGCCGGTCATTTTCGCGATTTTCGTCACGCCGGTCGTGGTGTTCCGGTTGGGCGTGGAGCACTACGGCTTTTTCGTGCTCCTCAATACGGTCAGTTCGCTGTTGGGGCTCTTGGACATCGGCGTCAGTACGGCCATGACCAAATTTTTGGCCGAATACGTCGGCGCCGGCGACGGCAAGGCCGCGGCAAGACTGACTGGTACGGCCGGTCTTTTTTTTGTCGGAACCGCGACAGCCGGCGCGGCGGCCATGCTGGCGATTGGTGCCGTCGCCTACGGTCCGCTCGGCGCAGGCCTCGGGTACACCTACTTCACGGCATGTTTTGCGCTCGCCGCCGCGATTTTTTTCGTCAACGTCGCGGCCAGCGTGTACCTGGCCGTCCCCACCGCCCTGCAGCGGCTAGATGTCAGCAATAAGTTGGGGATGCTCAAGATTTTCTTCAACAACATGACGATTCTGGCCCTGCTCCTGTCCGGTTTCGGGCTGGTTGCGGTCTTGTCCTCGACGCTTTTCTACGATACCGTGTTCCTTCTTGCTTTCCGTCGCGTCGCGCGCCGCCTATTGCCGGGCATCTCCTTCCGGTTCGTTTGGGACCGCACCGAATTCCTGCGCTGCCTGAAGTTCGGGTCCGTGCACTTCATGAGCAATTGGGCGAACTCCTTGCTCATCCAGCTAGATCGTCTCATCATCCCGTTCCTCCTCGGTCCGGCCCAACTTGCCTATTACAGCCTGCCGGGCAACGTGACCACGAAGATCCAGGGCGTGAACGGCGGCCTGGCCGGCATCCTGTTCCCGATGTCCAGCGCCCTGCAGGGGAGCGGCGACACGGAGCGCCTCAAGAAGATGTACGTGCGCGCTTTCCGCCTGCTTGCGGTCGTGGCCGCCGGTCTGGCCGTGCCGGTCGCGATATTTTCCAAGCCCATCCTGCGCTATTGGCTGAACGACGATTTCGCCGAGCGTTCCTGGAAGATCATGGTTATTCTGGCCGCGACTTACCTGATCCTGTCCCTGAACGGGCCGCTCAACAGCTTCCTGCTCGGTCTCGGGAGGGTGCGCATTCTGGCCAAGTATTCGTTCATCATGCTGGGTATCAACGTTGCGGCGCTTGCGGCGTTCTTGCCGCGTTACGGCATCGAGGGTGCGGCCTGGGCCTATCTCGTGGCGGTCCTGCCAGTGTTGGGCCTGTTCCGTTTCGCGGAGAAGAACGTGCTCGGTCTCGCGGGGCGTGCCCGCGCTTGGCTGCATCTGGCTCTCAAGAACGCGGTCTGCGGCGCGGTCGTGGCGGTGGTGGCACATTACTTTCTGTTCGGCCTCATCTCGAGCCTCTGGACTCTCCTGCCGGTATTCGGCTTTGCCGTAGCGCTTTATTATCTGCTGTATCTGCTGTTCGGCTTCTTTGAGGTTGAAGACAGGATCGCCCTGCGCGATTTTGGCCTCTTGGTTTGGAAACGCCTCTCCGGCATATGGGCACGCACCGCCTGAAGGAATTAGCTTTTCGCTTGCGGCGCGGCCTGTGCCGGCGGCTTTTGCCATTCACGCCGAATCCGCGGCCGGATAGCCTTCCCTTCGTGAGCGGCGACACGTTTCGGGCCATGGCCGATCATATATATGAAAATGGCCGCGAGTTCCGTCCGGAGGCGGTGCGGGCCGGCGCCGTCATTTTCGTTGACGTGAAGATGATTGACCGCTATTTCGCCGAAGCGCATCCGAAGATTGCAGCGAAATACGTGCTTATCACCCACAACGGCGACCGGAATATCGACGCCGCTCTCGCCGCTAAGCTTGATGACCGTATTGCGGCCTGGTTCGCGCAGAACGTGGCTGTCCGGCACGATAAAATCAGGCCGATACCCATTGGGCTGGAGAACCGCTATTATTGCAACAACGGCCTGCCGCGGATTTTCGCCCGGTTAAGGCGTGCGGCCACGCCGAAAAAGAATCGGATCCTTTACGGTTTTACGGTCGCCACGAACCCGACCGAGCGGCAGCCGGCGCTGGATGCTCTGTCGACTTGCGCGAGCGCGGACCGCCTAGAGGGTTGGCCGATTCCGCCGGAATACGCGCGCGTTTTACACGGCTACAAGTTTGTGGCCTCGCCGCCGGGCAACGGCATCGACTGTATCCGCACCTGGGAAGCCCTGCTGCTCCGCACGGTGCCTATCGTCAAGCGGAACATCATGAACGAGCATTTCTTGGGTCTGGGCTTGCCATTGGTTCTCATCGACGATTGGCGCGATTTGGCCGCTTGGGACGAAAAAAAACTTTCTGAGATGTATCTCGCGTTGGAGTCTGGCTTTGACGACCCGCACACCATGTTTGCGCCATGGCGCAAGATGATTGAAGATGCGGCCCGCGCCGTCGGCCGCCGCTGATATGACCCATAAGTTTTCCATCGTCATCCCGTGCTATAACTGCGCCGCCACCCTGGAGGAGGCCGTTGATTCGGTTTACCGCCAGGGATTTGCCGGCAATTTCGAGATTGTGGCTGTGGACGACGGCTCCAAGGACGGGACGCGGGAACTTCTGGCGACGCTCGCCGGAAAGCATCCGGAGATGCGGGTACTGCACCATGAGAAGAACCGCGGCGGGGGAGCGGCCCGGAACACGGGGATCCGCGAATGCTCCGGCGATCTCGTCTTCTGTCTGGACTCCGACAACATCTTGGGCGACGGCGTGCTGCCGAAAATGGCCGCCCTGCTCGACGAGAAAAAATGCGACGGCGTACAGTTCGAACGGCGGAAGTTCTTCATGGACCATCCGCACGACCGCCGGAATACCCACGTCAATAAGATCGTCGGGCAGCCGGTCAAGCTGGAACACCTGTTCGATGAGAGCGGCACCCTGCTCGACAACTTCCTGTTCACCAAGGTATCGTGGGCCGCGGCCGGCGGCTACCCGGAGCACCACGGTTTCGATACCCAATGCTTCGAGGTCCGTTATCTCGCGGCTGGGCAGAGCGTCTATACCTGTCCCGGCACGGTCTTTTATCACCGTTTGAGCCGCAGCCACGATTCGTATTTCCAGCGCGTCTATCAGAACGGCGAGTTCTCCAGGAATTTTTACCTGATTTATGAGGAGATCTTCCATCTCCTGTCGCCGGCGGTCCGGCGCGCGATCCTGGAGTACGACATTTTCGGCAAGAGCAAACTCGCGGAGAATGACCTGCATTCTGCGGTGCGGGCCATATATCGGTCCGCGCCTGGCGTGTTCTTCGCGCCCGGCAACGAAGCGTACCGCCGACCTGACGGGCTCTCGGCCTACGTCGGCAATTTGCCTGATTCGGCCGTCTCGCCGGAGGAGGCGGTCTGTCGGGCCGTTGATGCCTACAGGAAACGCGAATACGGCAGGTCCGCGGAACTGATCCTGGGCATCCTGGCTACCGGTTACGCCACTCCTGTACTGCATTACGATCTCCTGCGGGCATCGGTCGGCCTGTCGGGAAAATGCGAACCAGCGCAGGTCGAAAACAGTGTCGCCGATCTGATCGGCTCGATGACGCTGAAAAAAATCAGGATGAGCAAGTTCAAGAAATTCCTGCTTAACATCGCCGGCCCGTTCCTGCAGCCGCGTAACGGATAGCGGCACCATTTCGGCAACATTGAATCAGCGATTAATATGCTCACCAAAGGAAAGATATACCGGATCGCGCAGTCCATCATTCCGGCCCCCGCGTTTAAGGCCATCAAGAAAACGCGGCTATATGGCCGCGTCCGGAACTGGTCGGACCGCCATCTGAAGAACAGTCTGGCTGCCCGGTGGTGCGTTGTGACTGGCGGGCTCCTGAAAGGCCGGAGGATTTTCGTGGACCCGGACGGCCCCTGGAAGGAAATGGTCACGGGCGATTACGACGCCTTTTTCGTGTCCTACCTAGAGAGCCTGCCGCTCGCCGGCAAGACCGTCTATGATATCGGGGCGCATTTCGGCTATAGCTCCATGTGCTTCGCGCAACTTGTTGGAGGGACCGGCGTGGTCCACGCATTCGAGCCGAACGGCTTCAACCGCGAGAGGTTCGATCTGCTGATGACCGAGAACCGCGATTTGGGCCGCGTGATCCGCCTGCACGATTTTGCGGTGGCCGACCGGCATGGCGAGGAGGACTTCGTGTTCAGCTATGACGTGGACGGGGGCGCCAGCAGCGGCAGCTTTCTCGGTCAGTCGCACACGTTTTTCGAAAAGGGCAGTTACGAAAGGGAGCGCGGCTTTCGGCGCGCCAAGGTCAAAACCCATCCGATCGATGCGTTCGCCGAACTGGGCATCAAAGATCCGCCGTATCTCATGAAGATCGACGTGGAAGGCGCCGAGTCCGCGGTCCTCGAGGGCGCGCGGCAGACTCTCGCTAAGCACCACCCGATCCTGCTTATGGAGATCCATTCCATCTTCAACATGTTCAAGGTCGGCGAATTCCTGCGCGGGATGGGCTATTCGCTGGAACTGCTGAAGGAGGAAACGGACGGCCGCTGCTTCATTGCGGCCACCTGGGAAAAGCCCCAGGGGCAATGATCTGCGGCATCATGGCTGGGCGGCAAAAACGCATCGTTTTCCTCTGGCACAACGGCGGCCGGCTGGCCAACCAGCTCTGGCCGTACATGAGCATCTACGCCTACTGCCTGGAGCGCGGCTACCGGCTGGAGAACCACTGCTTCTTCGAGTACGCGCGGCACTTCAATCTGCGGCCGAACAACCGCGCGATCGAGCTGCTTTACTACCGGACCCATGATTTCCTGAAACGGCACTTTTCGAAAGTCTTTTTTCGCGACCCGCACGATAACCTGTTTCGCAAGCTCTATAAGGTCTATGTGAAACTGGTGGAGAAGCTTTGCCGGAAGCAGGTCATCTACGCGCCCATGGAGCCTGTGCCGAAGATCCAATACCTGCCGCCGACGCCGGACGCTTCGCCGGAGGTTCTGGCCCAGGAAGCCGCGCCGCACCGCACGGTCTATTTCCACGGCTGGCTGTTCCGGAATCCCGTAGGCTTGGGAAAGTACCGCAAGGAAATCGTCGCCGCGTTCGGTCCCAAGCCGGAAGTGGCGGCTAGCATAGGGCGGAAGATGTCCGAACTGCGGAGCCGCTACCGCAAAGTCATCGGCGTGCACATCCGGCAAGGCGACTACCGCGGCGATCCCGATGCCGCCAAACACTGCTTTTCCGCCGAAGAAGTCAACGCCGCGCTCGGCGAATACGTCGCCAAGTTCGGCGTGGATACGGCGACGACGGCGTTCCTGATCTGTTCGGACGAGACAATCGATCTCGCGAAATTTCCTGGGTTGCACGTCAGCCAGCCGGGCCGTTCGTACATGGAGGACCTGTTCTTGCTCGCCGCCTGCGACCTGATTATCGGTTCGAACAGCACGTTCGGCCCGATTGCCGCCTATTACGGCAATATCCCGTTCATCACCCTGCGGAAAGGCGGCGTGGATTGGGAATATTACCGCGGCCAAGACCGGTTCTTCTTCGATAAATACGCCACTTTGGTCTATTATTGAGCCGTATGCCAGCGGGCCAGCCGTACGACGTCCCCATCCTCTTCATCATCTTCAACCGTCCCGACACGGCGCGGGTCGTGCTGGCGCGCCTGCGCGAGCTGAAGCCGACGCGGCTCTTCATTGCGGCAGACGGCCCGCGGCCGGGCAACGCCTCGGACGCGGCCAGATGTGCACAGGTACGCGAGGAGACGCTCAAGGCAATCGACTGGGACTGCGAGGTAAAGACGCTGCTGCGCGAGTCGAATTTGGGTTGCCGCAAGGGCGTGGCTACGGCCATCGACTGGTTCTTCGAGAACGTCGAACAGGGGATCATCCTGGAAGATGACTGCCTGCCCGACCCGTCGTTCTTCCCGTTCTGCCGCGAGATGCTGGAGCGGTATCGCGACGATGAGCGCGTCATGCACGTGAGCGGCGACAACTTTCAGGACGGCCGCAAGGTCGGCGGGGCCAGCTATTATTTTTCGCGCTATAACCACGTCTGGGGTTGGGCCACTTGGCGTCGCGCCTGGCAACACTACGATCTGGTGATGAAGACGTATCCGGAATTCCGGCAGCGCAGCATGTTCGCCGGCGTCTGGTCGGATGCCGACCAGCGGAGATATTGGCGTCGCATCTTCGACCGGGCGCACGCCGGCGCCGTCAACACCTGGGATTATCAGTGGGAATACGCTATCTTGGCGCAGAACGGACTGTGCATCCTGCCGAACGTCAACCTCATCTCCAACATCGGTTTCGGCGCGGACGCCACGCACACGACGGGCGCAAGCGACGTGGCCGATCTCGGCACGAAAGCCATTTCGTTTCCTCTCACGCACCCGGCCATCATGGCGCCGGACGCCGAGGCCGACCGCCGCACGCACTACAAGATATTCTACGTCAGTCCGGCCAGGAAGGTCCTGAATCGTCTGGCTGCCTTACTCAAACTTATCCGACGTTGATATGCCCAACCAGAAGACAGCTCTCGTCTGCGGGGCCGGAGGATTCATCGGCCACCATCTCGTTAATCGGCTCAAGTCCGAAGGGTTCTGGGTCCGCGGCGTGGACCTGAAGAAGCCGGAGTTTTCGGCGACGACGGCCGACGATTTCGTCGTCGGCGACCTGCGCGACCAGCAGGTCTGCCGTGCGGTGCTCGACCGCGCCTTCGACGAGGTCTACCAGCTCGCGGCGGATATGGGCGGCGCGGGCTACATCTTCAGCGGCTTGCACGACGCGGACGTGATGCACAACTCCGCGCTCATCAACCTGAACGTCGCGGAGCTGGCCAACAAGCACAAGGTCGGCCGCATCTTCTATTCCTCTTCGGCCTGCATCTACCCGGCCTATAACCAGCTCGATCCGGACAACCCGAAGTGCAGCGAGGCTTCGGCCTATCCCGCGGAGCCGGACAGCGAGTACGGCTGGGAGAAGCTGTTCAGCGAGCGCATGTACCTGTCGTTCCACCGCAACTACGGCCTCAAGGTCCGCATCGCGCGCTTCCACAACATTTTCGGCCCCGAAGGGACCTGGACCGGCGGCAAGGAGAAAGCGCCGGCAGCCATGTGCCGCAAGGTGGCCGAGTCGCCGGAGGGCAGCGAAATTGAGGTCTGGGGCGACGGCAAGCAGACACGTTCCTTCCTTTACATCGACGAGTGCCTAGATGGCATCCGGCGCCTGGTCGACAGCGACTTCACCGGGCCGGTCAACATCGGCTCCGAGGAGATGATCTCAATCAACGGCCTGGCGGAGATGGCGATGGAGATCGCCGGCAAGAAGCTTGGCCTCAAGCACATCGAGGGTCCGCTCGGCGTGCGCGGCCGCAATTCCGACAACCACCTGATCCGCGAGAAGCTCGGCTGGACGCCGAGCCGGCCGCTGCGCGAAGGCATGGAGAAGACTTATCGGTGGATCGCCGCGCAGGTGGCGGCGAGCGCCGGCAAATAGGCTATGTTCGTCGTGCGGCTGATCGGCGGCCTCGGCAACCAGATGTTTCAGTACGCGTTCGCGCGCGCATTGGCGCGGCGGCGCGGTTTGCCGGTTAAGTTGGATGCGTCCTGGTACGCCAAGTCGGATTTCGGCTCGGACGCGCCGCGGCAGTTCATGCTGGAAAAATTCAATATTGCCGGGGAGTTGGCGACGGCCGAGGAGCTGCGCGACGCGCGCCGGCCGAGCCGGCTGGCGGTGCTGGCGCAGAAAGCCCTCCGCAAGCTCATCGGCGCAAATTACGGCTACGATCCGCGCGCCTTTTACGCGCGTGACGGATCTTATCTCGAGGGCTTCTGGCAGAGCGAGCGTTATTTCGCCGACATGGCGGACGAGATCCGCCGCGAATTTTCTCTCAAGGCGCCGCTTTCTCAGGCTGCAGCCGCCATCTTGAAGCAGATCGAATCTGCCGATGCGGCCCATGTCCAAGGGACCGAAGCCGAGGCCTCGGTTTCCATACATGTCCGCCGCGGCGATTTTGTGACCAATAAGGCGGTGCGCAGCGCGTTCGGTACGGTCGATCTGGCCTATTACCGGGCCGCCTCCCGAATCGTCACCCGGCGCGTCGCCGCGCCGCGCTGTTTCGTCTTTTCCGACGATATCGCCTGGGCCAAGGAGAACCTGAAGTATGGCGGCCCGGCCGTATATGTCTCTCGGCCGGGCATCTCCGACGTCGAGGAGCTCATACTCATGAGCCGCTGTCGGCATCATATTCTCGCGAACAGCTCCTTCAGCTGGTGGGGCGCCTGGCTCGACCCGCGGCCGGACAAGATTGTGGTGGCGCCTCGGCGGTGGTTCCGCGACTGGCGCTTCCGCACGAGCGGCATCGTTCCGGAGGGGTGGGTTAGGTGTTGAGGTTTGGGGGTTTTGGGGGTGTGGGGTGGGTGGGGCTGAGATTGCTTCGTCGGGCGCGGCCCTCCTCGCAATGACAAAAAAGATGGATCGCCTCGTAATAGCAGAATGGGACGGGCCTCCTCGCGATGACGGAAGGGGATGGGGTCGCCCGCATGACGGGCGTTGATTTTAGGGGGGTGAGTGAGTGCATGATGCATCTCGCCTATTGTCATTGCGAGCGTAGCGCTAGCGGAGCGAAGCAATCTCAGCTTCACACATATTTTCATGTCTAACGAAAGGAAAATCCTCATAATCGGTGCCGGACCGGCCGGGATGGCCGCGGCGCTGGAACTCGACCGCGCGGGACGGGATTTTGAGATAATAGAAAAGTCTGCGCAGGTCGGCGGCCTGGCCAAGACCTATGTTTTTCGCGAAGGCGACCTGGAGTTCCGCACGGACAACGGACCGCACCGTTTTTTTTCCAAGAATCGGCGTCTTTACGGCCTGATCGGCGAGGTGCTGGGCGAACACTGGATTTCGGTGAAGCGGCAGACCCGGCAGTACATCGCCGGGAAATTCTTCGACTACCCGATCAATGCCTTTCAGGCGATGCGCAATCTCGGTCCGGCCATGGTGCTGCGCTGCGCGGTCGGGTACGCAGCCGCGGTCGTGCGCTACCGCTGGCTCAAGTCGCCGATCAGAAATTTCCGCGACTGGGCCTACGCCAGCTTCGGCCGGCCGCTCGCCGAGTTCAACGTCATCAACTACACGGAGAAGATCTGGGGCGTGCCGACCGAGCGGCTGCATCTCGATTGGGCCCAGCAGCGCATCGCCGGGCTGAACGTCTTGGCGCTCGTCAAGAACGCCGCGGCGCGGCTGTTCGCGGCCAAGCAGAAGGAGAAGCCGAAGTCGCTCGTGGATACGTTCTATTATCCCGACCTCGGTGCCGGCTTTCTATATGAAAAGCTGGCCGAGAATCTACGGCAGAACGGCCGCAAGATCTCGCTTGAGACCAGGCCGATGCGCGTCCGCCACGCGGGCGGCCGTATCGAAGCCGTGACGCTCGCCGGGCCGGCAGGGGAGCGCGAACTGCGCTGCTCCAACCTGATCGAATCGGTGCCCGTGACTGAATTCCTGTCGCTCCTGGAACCGGCGCCGCCGGCCGACGTACTGGCCGCCGCCGGCGGGCTCAAATGGCGCAGCCAGGTCCATCTGTTCATCACCCTGGACCGTCCGAAGGTCACCGACGACCAGTGGATCTATTTTCCGGAGCGCGATTTGCCTTTTGCGCGCTCGTCCGAGATGCGCAATTTCAGCGCGCGGATGTCGCCGCCGGGTAAGACCTCGCTATTTATAGAATTTTTTTGCAATGAAGGCGATGCGACGCACCGCGCCACGGCCGAGGAGCTGTTCGCGCTCGTGGCGCCGCGCTTCGAGAGATATGGCTTCTTTCGGAGAGAGGAGGTGCGGCACTACTACCGTATTCCCGGTGGTAAGGACTACCCGATCTACGACCTTGATTACCAAAAAAATCTGGCGGTCGTCAGGGACTATCTAGACGGCTTCACCAACCTGCAGTGGGTCGGCCGGCCTGGTCGGTTCAAGTACACCAATCAGGACCACTCGTTGGAAATGGGTTTCTTGGCTGCGCGGGCCGTGCTGGAAGGTCGGCGTTTCGATCTGGATTCCATCGGCGCGGAGAAGGAGTATTTCGAGAAGGGGAACAGGAACGGTGAAGCGTAAGGCTGGAGTTTAGGGTTTAAAGTTCAAATAAATCGCGCTCGTGGCGCGATTTTAGCATTTAAAAACCCCACCGAAGTGGGGTCAGAAGCGGCCGGTGAGCGCCAGGCCGGTGAAGGAGGGGCTCAGGGCCGGTGTCACGTTCAGGGAATCGAGCACGGACAGGCCGGATATCTTTTCCGCGTCCGGAACCGCATCGATCACCAGGAAGATCCTGATGAAATGATGGACCACGCGCCACAGGCCGACGGCCGCCAGGACATCGCCGACCACGGCGACGCCCACACGGTTGAGGCCGAGTATCCGGGAAACCCGCGTCACGTCGCTGAAGGCGCCCAAATTGCTCATGTTGTAGGTCCAGTCGATGAGCGGCCAGAGGAGACAGGAGAACCAGAGCACCGGCGCATACCATGATTGCGGATCGGTATACGAGAGCGTCAGGTCCGCCGCGGAGAAGAGCGCCAGGTCCATGAGCGATGGGGCGGCGAGCATCAGAGCGTCCTCGGTCAGCGAGCTGGGACCGCTCATGGCCATCACGCCGAACACGAACCTCTGTTGACCGTCGCCGACGTCCGTGACGTGCGGGTAGGGCTCGAAGCGACTGATGCCCTTGCCGAGCGCCAGGGCCATGAGCGCATGCGCGCCCTCGTGCGTCACGTCGGCCGCCAGCGAGTAGGCCGGAAACGCGGCCAGGTGATACCAGAAGCGCGGCTGCAACCGAACCCTGGGACTTTCCTGTTTTGGCGTATCCGCCCCCACCTCCGCCCTTGCCGCTGGCGGCAGGATTGACAGCATGACTGCGAGAAGCGCGGTTTGGGCTTTCATTTTACCCTCCGAATGTTTAATGAACACCTTTATTTAGGCGCAAAAAGCCAAAAAAGTCAATCCTTTGGCCGCGAATCGCTGGTTTTGGACGGACTTTCGTTTTGGCTGGCGCGCCTAAGGCAGCGGTAGCAGTTTGTGCCCATCTTGATGGCTGGAGCCGGCGGCGGTATGCTCTTGGCGGCCGTAGTCTATCCCCAACGGAGGAGATATGCGCCATTCGTTCCTTGTTCTCGCGCTCCTGGGCTGTCTGTTCAGCCTCGGTCCGGCGGCGGCCGACGAACCGCGCGGTGCCGCCGCTCCCGACGCGACTTCGGTTCCCGACCAGTCGCTCATCGTCCCCACGGACCAGCTGAAGGTCGAGACGGCGCCGCTGCCGCGGCAGAAGCGCCGCTCTTTCGTCATCAGGCGCGAGCCGGCCACGAAGCGCCAGGCGGTCATCGAGACCGTCCCCATGCCGGATGCCCGGCGTGTAAAGTAGAAGCCGGTCTTTCCCCGCCGAAGCGGGGATTTTTTTAATAGCCAGTTGCGGAGTTGCGGAGATTCGGAGACGCAAAGCGGGGGATAAATTTATGACCTCCTATTTTGCGTCTTTGCGCCTTTGCATCTCCGCAACTTCGCATCTTTCGAACCGCCGCTAAATAAAAAAACCGCCCGTCGTCGGACGGGCGGAAGACGTTTAGCCGCTCATGCCGACCGGAGCGAGTTCCAGGCAGTTCAGGCAGATCACGGAGACCGTGATCAACTCCGTCTGGTCCGGGTTTCCGGCCGGGGTGCGGTGCGCCACGAGCGGAAAGAGCTTGGCGCAGCGCGGACAGTCGAGGTGCATGGCGTCGTTCGCCGTGCCCTCGCCGCGTTCGGCCAGCGTCGCGGCCGTTTCCGGCGCCACGAAGTCCAGCAGCCGCAACGGGACGATGCCGTCCACCCGCAACAGCTCTTCGCCGTCCGCCGGCCCCACGAATTCGCAGTGGCGCACGGCCGTCCAGCGGCGGTTGGGGTCGGGGAGGGAAAGGTGCTTGAGGCACTCTTCGAACTCGTAGAGCTGCCGCATCCGCTTGATGCGGCTTTCCGAGCGCCCCAAAGAGATGATCTGCTGCTGGTTCTCCGCTTTGGCACAGCGGACCAGGTCGCGCGCTTGCTGTAAGGTAAAGGTCATCGCTGTTCCTCCTGTGGTGCGAGTAGACAACCATTATTCTGGCTTATTGTCAAGGGCGAATCGGTGTGCGGCCATCGGGGCATTACGTGGAAATATATGTCTTTTTAAGCGTATTACCGACCGACACCCTGACCATATATGCCTGAAAAACAATCCACCAAGCCTAAACCGTTTTTGTGGTATAATCATCACCGTTATGAATAATCCTATACCGGTAAAATTGCGGCCATGGTTGACCAGCCTGGTCGGCGGAGCGAGTTTTTTTGCCCTGATGACCATTCTGCAGCGTCTGACGGCGGCGAACTTGCCGGCCGTAGTTAAGCTGCCGCAGGCTCCAGAGCAGCCCCAGCCGCAACCGGTGGCCGCACCAGTGAAGGAGACAACCGCGACTCCAGCGCCGTCACCAGCGCCGCAGCCGGCTCCGGCTCCGGTCCCAACACCAGCCCCTCAACCTACCCCAGCTCCCGCTCCGGCTCCAACTCCCGCACCAGCCCCTGCACCAGCGCCGCAGCCGGCTCCGGCCCCGTCCGGTCCGTACAAGGATGGACTCTATTCGGCTTCCTCCTCGACTCCGTGGGGCGACATGGTGGTGAGCGTGACCGTGAAAGGCGGCCACTGGACTGCCGTTGAACCGGTTCAGACGCCGTACTCTCCGCCATCGGAGTATGCCGCGCCGGTGCTGGCACAGCAGGCGCTTGCCGCCCAATCCGACGCTATTGACGGCGTTTCCGGCGCGACCTATACCTCTTACGCCTTCCGCGACGATCTGGCTCAGATCGTTTCCAGGTCCCGGCGTTGAGTTATGCGGCCGGTCCGGTTCGAGGAAAAACACATGGACACCAGGGTGACCGTGAGCGTCTACGCTCCAGACACTCCGGCGCTTGCCGCCCGTTCTTGGCGCGCTTTCAGCGTCTTCGCCGAGTATGAGCGGCGGTTTTCCGGCTTCCGGCACGATTCCGAATTGACCTCGGTGAATCTGCGGGCCGGATTGTCCGTCAACATTTCAGAAAATTTCAATGATGTTCTCGGCAAGGCCCTGGCGGTGGCCGCCGCGAGCGACGGGGCGTTCGATCCGCTTGTCGGCGCGCGGACCCTGCCTGGGCGCCGCGTGGTCAACGTCGGAGCCACCTGGCGGGACATCGACCATGACGCTGTCGCCGGAACCGTCCGACTGCCGCCGGGCACCGCTTTGGACCTCAATGCGGTCGTGAAGGGCGCGGCCATCGATGAGGCGCTCGAAGCGCTAGGCGGCGACGAACCGGCGATGATTGAAGCCGGCGGCGATATGGCCGTCCGGTCGCTCCCACCCGGCAAGGACCGTTGGGACATCGGCATCCGTGACCCGCGCGATCCGCATCGGATCGTGACCGTGCTGCCGCTCCAGGGAGGGGCAATCTGCACCTCGGGCGAATACCTGCGCGGCCGGATGGTTGCGGCTGAAGGCCGTGAACACCTGGTGGGCTCGAGCCGCGAGTTCTTGAGCCTGAGCGTCATCGCGCCCACCGCGGTCCAGGCCGATTCCTGGTCCACGGCCGCTTACCTTATGCCGACGCAGGAGGCTATGGAGTTCGTCGAACGGCAGGGCGGCGCGGTCCTGGCCGTCGATCCGCGCGGTACCGTGCTCATGAGCTCGGTGATGCGCACCCTTTTCGTCAATCGCGTAAACGCATGAGTTTATTACCCCGACTTAATCCGAAACAATGGACCCTGCTGGCCCTGCTGACGCTGGCCGGTTCCCACGTGGTGCGCTATACGGCGGGGGAGACCCTGCCCATGTTTGCGGCTGCGGTCGCCGGCGCGCTGGCCGTGGACACGGTCGCCGAACTGCTGCGCAAGCGCCGGCTCATCGTCACGTCAGGGGCGGCCATCACCGGCGTGATCATCGGTTCCATCGTGGCTCCGGCGACGAGCCCGATCATCGCGGGCGGTCTGGCGGCTGGCGCCATGCTCGTCAAACATCTCGTCCGGCACGACGGGCGGCCTGTTTTCAATCCCGCGGCCCTGGCGCTGTTCGTCGGCGCGGCCTTCTTCAAGGTCCAGCTCTCCTGGTGGGCCGGCAGTGAGGACATCCTGACCATCATCCTGGGCTCAATCGTCCTGGCCAAATTGCCGGGCCGCTGGAAGCTGGTTGCCGCCTATACCGGCAGCTCGATGCTGCTCGCGGTCCTGCAGGCCGCCATACTGCATCGGCCGATCCTGAACGTCATGTCCGCGCTGATCCTCTACCAGACGTATTTCGTCTTCTTCATGCTGACGGATCCGCGGACGTCGCCGATCATGCCGCGCTCCCTGCCGATGTTCGGTCTGCTGTCCGCTCTTGGCACCTTCCTGTCGTACTTCTCCTTTTCCGCCTCCACGCTGCTTTCCGGCCTGCTGTTCGCCAATTTCATGACGATTTACCTGAATCATCATGACCTGACGAAGGGCGCGCTGCATGCGCCGCAGCAGGTACCGACGGAGCCGCCGAAACCCGTCCCGTGGTTTCTGCGCGCGGAGATCGTGGCAATCATATTGGCCGCCCTTTTTGCGGTCGCGGGAGCAACTTACTACGCCGGTCTGGTGCGCCGTGGTGAGGAAGCCGCGCCGCTTTTCCCCGCTACCGTACCGAGTTCGGCTCCTGTCCAGCCGGCAGACGTGGGAGAGCCGTTGGTACCAAGCTTGGCACCGGAGACTACAGCACCGACCGAAGGCACGAATCAAGCGCCCGTGACGCCACCGGCCGCAGAGCCGAAGGTCTGGCGTGGCGAAGTCTATGACGCGTCCGGCCTGCTCTTGAAGCGCAATCCGGACCGGTTGGCGCGCGATTTGGGCATACAGGTGATTGAGAACGGCCAGAAGAGGATTCTGACCCTGGAATTCGCCGCGTCCAGCCGCTGTTTCTTGGGCAACCGTGAAGTGGCGTGCGGCCAGTTCCGGATCGGCGGAGCCGCTTTCGGCACGGTCGTCGGGCAACGGACCGGGGATACGGTCACGGTCAAGACTTTGAAGGTGCTGGGTAACGGCGATGATGAGGAGGAAGGCGGCTACGACGATTAGCCGACTGGAAGGGTCGTAAGTCTAAAATCAGAAAGGAAAGGATCGGGGCCTCGTCGCCCCGGCTCTTTTTAAGCTCGATTTCCATTTTCTTGGCTAAATTATCGGCTTTTATTGGGTGAAACCCTTGACAAAAAGACCAAAAACTGCTAGATTTCGATGTTGATCGCTCAGGCGATCATTTAGATTCTATGCAGAAATTAGCCAAAAATTTGTCGACTAGCCTATTAAGTGGGGACATGCGCTACTGGGTGTTTTTGGGCGGATTGCTCACTTTGGCGGTGCGGGCCTTTACCGTCCAGCCGGCTGTGGCCCAGGATTTGACGAGCGGGGCCGCTGGCGAAATCGTCGCGGCGGGCAACGCCTCGGTCGTTTCGGCCGCGCCAGCCCAACCGTTCGGTCCCGCGGTGCCGCCGCCAATCCACCAGGTCCTTCTGGAGGTCTGCCAGTCTCGCGGCTACGACGAGGACTGCGCCCGGACGCTCCTAGGAATGGCCTACAAGGAATCCCGCTTCGTGGCTACGGCCATCGGCGACAACGGCAAGGCCCGCGGCTACTTCCAGATCCACTATAAGATGCATAAGGTCTCGTTGTCCTGCGCCGAGGACCTGCGCTGCAGCGCGAATTGGACCATCTCCTACTTGGAGTACAACGGCTACCCGAAGAATCCCAAGTACGCCATCCAGTGCCATAACGGCTGCGGCGCCAATAACGGCTACGCCGCGTCGGTCATCCGCAACGGCAAGCTGCTCTGGCCGAAGGAGGACGCGCAGGCAGTGGCTATGAAATAAGCCGCCGTACAGGACGCAATAGCCATAACCGCACCCCAAAACGGGGTGCGGTTTAGTTTTTTTCGGTTCAGACCGTTTTTGTGCTACCATGCGTCCATGATAGGAGCGCTGCCGTGAAAGAATTTGGCGGGAAACGCGTTATATAGATAGATAGATTAACGGCCTGATGGCCTGATTCACCAGCCGCATTCGCGGCCAAAGACTTATGAAGAAAAGATACGCGCGTGCAGTCATTGCCGCCTCGCTCGCCCTTTCTCTGGGTGTTCCGGCCTTGGCCCAGACGACGGACGGAACAGCAGCGGTGCCGACGCTTTATGACGGCGCGTCCGGCCAGGCGGCTGCGGCTCCGGCGACGTGTGACCTGCGCCGTTTGGGCGGTAGCGACGTGCTCGCGGCCAAACGTCTCGAACAGGAGGCCAAGTTGACCCAGAAGCGGGATGATCAGGACAACAAACTGCAGGAAAAGACGGCCGATCGCCAGTCAAAACTGGATTCCAACGAGGCCGAGCGGGAAAAGAATCTCGAAGGGAAACGCGCCGCGGCCCAGGTCAAGGCGAACAAGAACCCGGCGTTGGCTCAGGCGTTTGCCGACTATCAGGCGACCGTCGACGCCGCAGCCGCGGTCCGCAAGGCCGCTGTCGAAGCGGCCCATCAGACCTTCAAGGAGACCCAGTCCGCGGCCTTGACCACCCGTCGCGATGCGGTGGATGCGGCGATTGCCGCGCGTCGTGCGGCCGTCGATGCCGCTTTGGCGACCTGGAAGTCCACCTGCGGCGGCAGCGCCGATCAGATTAAGGCCGCGAATAAGGCGTTCCGCAGCGCGATTGAGACGGCCCGCAAGTCCTTCGTCGCTTCGACCGATGCCGCCTTTGCGCAGTTCCGGTCTACGATGACGGTTGCTCGCAAGACGGCCCAGGCCGCCGTTAAGGCCGCCAACACCACCTTCCACGCGGCCATCATGGATGCTCAAGCTAAGCTGAAGGCCGCCAAAAACGCCGCGGCCGCGGCGGCGAAAGCCGCGCGGGAAGCTGAACGCGCGGCCAAGGAAGCCGCCCGTAAGGCCGCTCGTTCCGGACAGAACGCGACCTCCGACGCGCAGAAAGACATAAAGACGCCGCGCGAGTCCGGCACCGGTCAGGCCTCTGGCCGCTAGCCGTAGATTTTAGGCGATGAGATCGGGCCCGGCACGGTATGGCCGGGCCCTTTCGTTCCGGCCTTCTGCCAGCTCCCGCAATTCAGACCAGTTATTGCCTAGGCCGCTCGGCGGGCGGCACCGGATGCGCTCGCGGCAGCAAACCCGTGCCTGTTATTTTGGTGGCGCGGCCTGGCGGTGGTATATTTGTTGCGGGCCGCAGGTCATTGACAGCAGCCGGCCAAAGGCGCATTTTGTAGCGTGACATGAAGAAAATATTCACCATCGGACAGCGAGGCCATCCGGGAGACGTCCACATTTGGGGGCGTCCTTGGGCTTTGGCCGCACTCGTGGCCTATGAGGCCGTTTCCGGACTCATCAATGCGGTGGTCGCGCTGACGGCCCTGCTCGTCATCACGGGCATTTGGCGGGTCGCGCCGCTGCGTTCCCTGAACGAGTTCGTCCTGCGCGAGCTGCAGGAAGACCCGCAGGACATGTTCCTGAATTGGGTGGCTGGCCATTTTCCGCGCATCAGCCACGACACCTCCATGCATCTGGCTTGGCTGGTGCTGGCCTTCGGTACCATCAAGATCATGCTGGCCGCCGGTCTGTGGTATCGCGTAAAAGAGACCCGCATCGTTGCGGTCGCGGTTTTCGGCGCGTTCGCGGTCTATGGCCTGTACCGCCTGTTCCTGTCATTCAGCTGGTCCGGGGCCCTCATGGTGCTGATCGATGCGTTCTTCCTGTACTATTTCTGGATACAGCTGCCGCGGCATCTGGCGCGGGACGCGCGGTCGCCGTCAGTGGACGGATTGCACTGATTCGACTGGGAACAAAAAAACTCCGGCCAAGAGGCCGGAGTCATTTGCATTCGTAGGCGATGCAGAACTGGTCGATGTCCGCGGGCCGCAGGTCGTCGGCGCTGACCAGCGGATTCATGATGCCGATGCGGTTCTCGAAGTGCGGCAGGCCGATGAAGTGGCCGAACTCGTGCAACGTCACCGAGTAGAGGTACTCCGGATACCAGTTCGTGCCCCCGTAGAGGTTGTAGCTGAAGAGCAGCACGTCCTGCATGGTGGCATAGCCGCCGAGCTCCTCCGGGTTTAAGAGCAACGGGCACTCTTCAGCCGAGCTGATGCGGTAGACCACGTGGCGGTCGTCGGCGAAGACGTCTTCCCGGAAGCGGTCGTGGACTCGGCCGCCGTATTCGAGCAGCGGCGTCGGATACCGCAGCTGCGTCATGGCCAAGTCGTTCCACTTATCGGCCGCCGCTCGAATGACGACAATCTCCTCATCGGTCCACCGGTCCTCGACGTAGTAGACCGTCGGGGTATCGGTGCGGCCGCAGCCGGATGCCGCGAACGCGATCAGAAGCGCCAGGCTACGCCGAGCCATATCTGACCTCCTTTGAGCGCATCGAGGTAGAAGCGCTCGCTGAATCCGCCGTAGTAGAACGGTACCGTCGTCGGGTCGGGCAGGAAGGCCCGCCAGTCGAGCTGCAGGATCGGTCCGTTCTCCGTCACGAGCCACTCCACTCCAGCGCCGACAGTCAGATCCCAGACGCGCGGCACTTCCGGATGCGCAATTCGCAGCTCCGGCGCGAAGGGCAGGAAGACACCAAGATCGCCGAAGTGGACGCGCAGGTGTTGGCTGCGGAACAGGTCGAACGTCAGACCGGCGCCCACGCCGTACGGCAGGTAGGCGCTGAATTCGAGCGCGACCGGGGTGACGGGCAGCAGGCGCAGGCGCTCGGTGCAGAAGAGGCCGAGGCGCATCTGGTCGCCGAACGGATTGCCGCCCAAACCGCAAGCGGTCTGGGCCTCGAATTCGACGGCATCGGCCGCCGTCCCGGCAGTGAGCGACATCAGCAGGATGGCCAACGAGAGCTTGTGGCCCAAGGGATACCTCCCGGCTTTCATTAAAAAGAACGTGCGCAATCCGTCGGCTGGGGGCCGAAGGGCGGATTACCACCTCACAGGCTTACGCCTTCTGGTGCGAAGCGTCAACGTAGATCGGCTCTGCCTCTCCGGACAGACAGAAAAGCCGTCCCATGCGGGGCGGCGCGTCGGCGTCCGGCGGCCGTTCAGAAACGGCGGCCATAGCCTAGGAAGAATTGGGTGCGCGTGAGCGACGCGCCGAAGGATTCGGCGGCATGGTCCGTGGCCAGCCAGCCGGAAGGTTCCGGCAGGTAGGCGCGGGCATCCATGAGCAGGGCGCCGCTTTCGCCGAACTTGAGCTCCAGGCCGGCTCCGAAGAAGCCACCCCAGGCCACGCCCGGCGCTGCGGCGATGCGGCCGCCCCCGCCCCAGTAGCCGCACAGTCCGGCGTTGATGTGGAGTCGGATCGCCTTGTCGCGGTAGAGGTCGATGAGGGCGCCGCCGCCTGCGCCCCAGGGGATGTAGGCCTCGGCCAGCAGGCCCAACGGAAACCGCCGGTCAAAGCGTAGGCGACCGCCGGCGAGCAGTCCACCGATGACGTGGTTGGGCACGCTGTCCTGCCCCAAGCCGACGGAGAAGGCCATCTCGAATTCCACGCCGTCTTTGTCGGCCTGGGCCGCGGCGGGGACCGCGAACGTCAGGAGAGCGGCCAGCAGCGCGATGTGGCGCATCGATTTCCCTTTCGTGGTAAAGGTCAATGGCCGCAGTTAGACAGGAAAACGGCGTAAAGTCAACCTCCGTCGCGGCAGCTGCAGGCGCGGAGACCAAAAACGGCCCGCCGGCGGGCCGTTTTCCTTATCGTTCGCTCACCAGCCGAATTTCCGGCCCACGTCCTCCGGTGATTCGCGCTTGCGGACCACGGTCACGTCCCCGTTCTGGGCGATTAGTTTCACGGGACGGGACAGCAGGCAATGGCGATTAGCCAGCGAATCCTGATAGGCGCCGGTGTCGAGCACGGCGATATACTGCTCATCGCCCGGTTCGAGCTTCGGCAGGAGGATGTGGCCGCCGCCGGCCGTGTACTTGTCGTCGCTGTCGCAGGTCGAGCCGGCCAGCCAGACTTTCTGCAGGCGCCGCGAATCCATGTTGTTGGCCGGCACGATGTGCCATTTCTGGTGGATGCCCCAGGTGTCGGGCAGGTCGGTGATGAAGCTGCCGTCGACCGTATACCACTTCTTGCTGTGGCCGTTAGTCACTGTCTTCTCGGACAGCACCTGGAAGACGGTCATCTGCGCCGGCGCGACGACGTAGCGCCCCCATTCGCAGATGATGTTCGGTTCGCGGACGTTCAGCTCGCGGGCCATCTTCTTGAAGGTTTTTACGATCAGCCCGACCGCGGCCTTCGCTGTATAGAAGCGTCGTTTCTCGTAGGGCACGCCGGCGCCGCCGCCGATGTTGATGGTGTCGAGCTGGGGATTGAGCGTCCGCATCTTGGCGTAGAGCTGGAAAGCGCGGCGGATCGGCGCGGTCAGTCCCTCGACCCGCTCGATCTGGCTGGAGATGTGGTAGGAGAGCACGCCGAGATTGCGGATCTTGCCCAGCTCCAGCAGCTCCTCCTCCTGGAAGCCGAATCGGTTGAATTTCTTGTCCCAATGCGAATCGATCTTGATGTTCAGGTTGACGCGCACGCCGACTTCGCCCTTGTAGCGGCGGAAGTAGTCGAGCTCATGCGCCTCTTCGATCATCGGCGTGACGATCACGCCCTTGCGGTCGAGCTCGTCGATGAGGTTGAGGTACTTGAGGGTCTTGGGGCCGTTGCAGAGGATGCGGAGCCGCGGCGTGACCTTGCCCTGTTCGGCCAGGCGCTTGACGATCCAGAGCTCGTTGGCCGAGGAGGTCTCCAGGTTGGCGCCCTCGGAGACGAGGGAGAGGACGACCTCCTTGCCCTGGTTGACCTTCATCGGATAGTGATAAAAAAACCTCCCCTTGTAGTCGTTGAGCTTGATGTAGGCGTCAAAAAGGCCCGTGAGGTGCCGGACGCGCTGCTCCACGATGTGCGGGAAGACGATCTCCAGCGGACTGCCGTAGCGGCGAATGAGGTCGCGGATGTTGTATTGGTAATGGCCCTCCTTGGCGATCAGCTCGCCTTTGGGCGAAGCGTCGTAGTATTGCGTGTTGCACTCTTCTTTGGCGAGTTTCCAAAGGCGTCTCGAGTTCCGTTTCATTTCCGTCGAACCGCGATCGTCGGCGTTCGGCCGCGAAGCGTTAATGGTTGAAGAAATTTTTGACTCTCACGTCTCCTGCGGCGGTCAGCCGGCAGTCGCGCGTGCGCCTGATGATAACCTGAGCCGTGCCGCGCGGTCAAGGGGCGGCAACCTCAATGCAGCAGGTCGCGCTCCTGCCGCTCGGCGTCGGCGGTACGTTCGACGAGGCCGCGGATCTGCTTCAGGTCCGGCTTCTCCGCCGTCAGCAGCTCGTGGAACTTGCCGTTGTCGGCCGCGAGGTCGTGGAATGTCCGGCCATAGCGTTCGATCCATTTCAGCCGCGCGTCGTCGTCGGGCAGATCCTGCAGGATCTCCTTCTGGACGATGATGTAGTTTCTCTTGTATTCGCCGGCGATATACAGGTCGCGTTCTCCTGGGTTCGGCGACCGCGTTTCCTGGTGGGGCATATGGCTGGAGTATAGCATATTGAGAAGATCTGGAGATGGAGAGAGAAAGAGCGACGACGCTCTCTCTCTCTCTCTCTCTCTCTCGACCTCTTAACCCGGCTCCTACACTCCCAGACCCTGCCGATGTATACTTCCCATATATGCTCGCCGCACTGCGCGACCGTTTTCTGCATGACCGCCGGTTCGCTTTTCGTATCGTTGCGCTGGCCTTTTTGGTCCTCGGTTTGGCGCTGTACGCCAATTCCTTCGGCAACCAGCTGTTTTGGGACGATCAGGACGGCATTCTCAACAACGTCTTCATCCGCGACTGGGCGAATCTGCCCAAGTTCTTCAGCGAGAACCTCATCGCCGGCTCTGGCCTGGTCAGCAACTACTGGCGCCCGCTGCTGCTCATCCTCTACGCCACGGAATGGCACCTGTGGGGCGCGGCGCCGTTCGGCTATCACGTCGTCAGCACGCTGATCCATATCGCGGCGGCCATCTTGGCCTACGCCCTCCTGGATCGGCTGTTCGCGCGGCGCGGCTTGGCGCTCTTTGCCAGCCTCGTTTTCCTGGTCCATCCGCTCCAGACCGAAGCCGTCACCTACGTCTCTGGCCGCGGCGATCCGCTGGCCATCCTACTGATGCTCGGCAGCATCCTGCTGTTCCTGCGGCACCGGGACGAGGGCGACCCCAAGGCAGAAGATCCGATCTATTGGGGGTCGATCTTCCTGTTCTTGCTTTCGCTGCTCACCAAGGAGACGGCCATCGCCCTGCCGGCGCTCATCGTGCTCTGCGACTGGTTTGCGAACGGCCGCGGTAAATCATTGAAGAATTATGCCATCGACATCCTCCGCGCGGCCTGGCCCTTCCTGGTCCTGCTCGGCGGTTACGCGTTGCTGCGGCTCACGGCCCTGAATTTCAACCACATCACCAACCTCTACGGCCGGGAGACGCCCTTCACCGAGAACTTCCACGTGCGGCTGTTCACCTTCTTCCGGGTGATGACGGTCTATGCGGCGCTGCTCGTCGCGCCCGTCACCTTATACATGGAACGGGCCGTGCCGGTGGCCCTGTCGTTCTGGTCCTGGGACGTGGCTGGCGGCGCCCTGCTCTGCGCCGCGCTGCTTGCCGCGGCCGTCGCATCCTGGAAACGCCTGCCGGAGGCCGCTTTCGGCATCGCCTGGTTCTTCATCCGCATCCTGCCGAACACCAACCTGCTCGTACCGAACAGCGCCCTGCTCTACGAACACTGGCTTTACTCGCCGCTCTTGGGGTGGTTTTTCGCGGTCGCCGGCGGTTTCGCGGCCGCTTGCGCCTGGGTGGCCGCCCGGCGGCCGGCTTCCGGGCTGATGCTGCGCCGCCTCGGCGTGGGATTGGCCGTGCTGTTTCTGGCCCTCCTTTCGGCGCGTACCGTGCTGCGGAACCGCGAGTGGCACGATCCAATAACGTTCTATAATCAGCTTCTGGAGCACGCCCAACCGTCTTACCGCGTCCTCAACAACCTCGGTATGGCCTATGACGAGGCCAGACGCTATGATGAGGCCCTGCCGATCTATGAGCGGGCGATCGCCTTGGATCCCGGCAATCCGGTGGCCTACCACAACATCGGTACCATGTGGCGGCAGCGCGGCGAGATGGAGAAGGCCGTCGCGGCGTTCAGCAAGGCCCTGGAACTCGATCCGAATTTCCTGTTTTCCTATAAGTCGCTGGCCGCGAGTTATCTGGACAGCGGCCGACCAGCCGAGGCCAGCCAGACTCTTGAGCGGCTCGCCGGCCGCCTGGCGGATCCGGCGGCCCGGGCCGATGTCTTCCGGCTACTGGCCGCCTTGGCCCGCAGTCAGGGGGACACCGATTCGGCCGCCAGATACGCGGCTATGGCCGGCGACCGCGCCGAGCAGCCCGCGACCGGAGAATTGCCGCATTGATCGAATAAAACCATGGAACGTAATATTTTCAGCCGTTACCTGCCAGTCATCTTCGAGGTCGCCCTGCTCGCGGCCGTCGCCGTATTCGCATACGCCAACCGCCTGCCGATCGGGCGCGGCCTGCACATCCTGCAGGACCGCTACTTTCCGTGCGCCCAGCCGATTACCTATTCGGTCGCGACTTTTGACGGCCGGTTCGGCCTGGGACGCGGCGAGTTTGAGGCTGCCGTCGCAGAAGCGGTGCGGGCTTGGGACGGGCCGACCGGTCGGGAGCTGTTCCGCCCGGCTGCGGGCGGTGAGCTGGAGATCAACCTGATTTACGACGAGCGCCAGGCCGCGACCGACAAGTTGAAGTCCTTAGGCATCACCTTCAAGGATGACGGGTCCAGTTACGATTTGCTGAAGACGCGCTATGACGCGGAGAAGGCGGCCCATGATGCCGCCGTGGCTTCCTACCGCAGCGACAGCGCCGCCTTCGAGGCCCGCAAGTCGCAGTACGAAGCGGAAGTCGCGTCCTGGAACGCCAAAGGCGGCGCGCCGCAGGATGATTTCGTGCAGCTCAACAAGGAGAAGGCGTTTCTGCGGACGTTGGCCGATGGGCTGAATGCCCGGGCGCTGGAGCTGAACGCCCAAGTCGACCAGATGAACGCCATGGTGACCACACTAAATCGGTTGGGCGCAAAGCTGAATAAGACCGCGTCCGCTTACAACGACATCGTCGGCCAGCGCGGCGGCGAGTTCCAGGAGGGCCGGTACGTCAGCGCACCGGAAGGCAACCATATCGATATCTACGAGTTCGATGACCGCACCCAATTGGTCCGTGTGCTGATGCATGAGCTGGGGCACGCCTTGGGGTTGGAGCACTCGGAGAATCAGACGGACGTCATGTACCGCCTGAACGAGGGATTGACCGGTGCGCTGTCGGCCGGCGATATCGCCGCAGTGCAGGCGCGGTGCGGGCTGAAGTAGGTATTGGGCGGATTCGGATATCAGAGACCAAACAATCGATGTTGCATATCGGCGGGCCCTTGGTTGCTTTTGCGGCGTTTTGCGATTAGGATATTTTTTCAGCGGGAGGACAGCGGCGCTCCCAGCGGCGATATGCGCTTTCTGCCTTCCGAACTCTGATATCGGATATCCCGATTCGCAATCATGTCCAAGCGACTGGCCATCTTCAGCGGCACGTTCAACCCTCCGGGACGGCACCATCGCGCCGCCGTGGAGGCTTTGTTGCGCCTGTTCGACGAGATCATCGTGGTGCCGGGCGGACCGCGGCCGGACCGCCCGGTGCCTGGGCTCATCGATCCGCTGCACCGCGCGGTGATGGCGGATCTGGCTTTTCGCGGTCTGCCCGGGGTGCGAGTCGACTATTCCGATCTGGAGCACGCGCGTTTCACGCGGACTCACATCCTGGAGGAACGTTACGGTCAGGAAGGGGAGGTTTGGCACGCGGTCGGTACGGACATGCTGCGCGGCGGCGGTGCGGGACGGTCGTTCGTCCACGGCTCCTGGGAAGGCGGTCGCGAACTCTGGGGCAAGCTGAACTTCGCGGTCATCCAGCGCGACGGCTACGGCCTCGAGGAGGCCGATCTACCGCCGCGGCATCTTTTCGTACCCACACGACAGAGCGGCGCCAGCGGCGAAGTGCGGGAACGGATTTTCCGCGGCACGCGATACGATGAGCTGCTGACGCCCGAGGTGGCTTCCTATGTCGACCGCCATGGCCTGTATCACGCGGCGGCCCCGGTCCGGCCGAAACCGTTCTCGCTTTCCGAGCCGCGGCCGCTTGCGGTCTTCGACGAACTCAATCCGGAGGCCCGCCGGCTGGCCGGCGGGTTCGCATCGGTCGGTCCGGAGGCGGCCAACTGCGTTCTGGTGGCCGGCGGCGACGGCACGATGATCCGCGCCGTGCGCCAGCACTGGAAGCTGCGTCTGCCGTTCATCGGCCTGAATGTGGGCCACCGCGGCCATCTGCTGAACGACCCCGGCGCGCTTTCCGGCCCGTCCGCGCTGGCACGCGAACTGGACGTCCAGCTGATGCCGCTGCTGTACGTGGAGACCGAAGACATGTCCGGCCGGATCACGCAGCACTACGCCATCAACGACGCTTGGGTCGAGCGGGCCGGCGGCCAGGCGGCTTGGCTGCGCATGACCGTGGACGGCGAAGTCCGTATCGGTCGGCTGGTCGCCGATGGCGCGCTCGCGTCCACGGCGGTAGGTTCCACGGCCTATGCCAAGGCCATGGGCGCGACTCCGCTGCCGGCGGACGCGCGGGCTTTCCTGGTCGTCGGTTCGAATGTGGCCGAACCCACCGGCTGGAAATCAGCGCATCTTCCCTTCGGAGCGGAACTGCTGATCGAATCGCTTGATCCGGTCAAACGCCCGGTACGGGCCTATGTGGACGGCAGCGGCAAGGGTATCGTGCGGTCGATACGTATCCGCATGAGCCGTACGGCGGCCGCGGAGCTGGCTTTCGTTCCTGGCCGCGACATGCACGCCAAGCTGACGGAGGCACTGTTTCCGTGAGGCGGAAGTGGAGAGGCCGAATGGCCGTTGGGTTTAGAAGTCTAGAGGTTTCCCCGCCACTTGACTTTGTTTCATGGAAGGCGGGGTCCCGCCCGAAAGGCGGGAAGAAGTTTAGGGGCCGTGCCGTTCAGACATCAAAACCGCACCCTTATCAGGCGCGGTTTTATTACTTTCACTTCTAGACCCTTAGACCCCTAAACCGTTAAACCATCCAAATTGACTTTTCGCTTCGAAAGCGCTAGGGTCAGCGCGGCTCTTTCGGGAGAAAACACATGGACATCACCGCTCTTTATTATTCGGCAATGGCCAAAGCCGTCTTTGAGGTGTTGCTGGCGCTGTCCGTCCTGTCCGCGGCCACTATCCTGCTGCTGCTCATCGTCGCCTGGTGGCACGAAGGGCCGGAGCGCGACGGGACGGACGACCGTCGATTCGGCCTGGCGGCCCGGCTGGTGCGGCTCGCTTCCGACAGCTTCGTGCTGAAGCGTTACATCCATGCCGGACTTCGGTTC
The DNA here is from genome assembly GCA_021824285.1 of bacterium. Classification (GTDB taxonomy): domain Bacteria; phylum Patescibacteriota; class Patescibacteriia; order SG8-24; family SG8-24; genus JAKAKZ01. Next base: position 32,864 of record JAKAKZ010000002.1, on the reverse strand, counting down.
GGCTATGCGGAGAGCTTCGTGCCCTGTATGGGCGAAGGCATCGGCTTTGACCGGCTGCTCGACTCTTGGACCTTCTGGGAGCGCGAGTACGTGCGGCGTGGCTACCGGGCCGTGCACTGGAAGATGTTTGAGATGGCCGCGGCCTTCAACGCCGACATCGAACTGTTCTACGGTGTGCGCATGGAGCCGGACGAAGAGCCGCGCTGCTGGGCGGACACCTATCGCCGTCACCGCGAGGAAGCCAGCCGCCCGAAGCTCGACGCCCTGGGCCGGGCCAGCGACGAGGCCGCAAAGAACGACGGTACGTCTACGGCAGCGATGCCGCATGGGCAGATGACGGTCACCGTCGGCGTGACCAGAATGTCGCCGGGCGTCAGCCGTGATCAGAAATCGCCGTCCAGCGACGGCACCGACGATGCGGAGGGGTGAACGCCCCTCTTTTTCTTTTGGAAACAAAAAACGCCCCCGTACGGGGGCGCCAAGTTCATCGTTTGCCGGCGAGGAAATCGGAGATTGCCTGCCGCACGGAGTCGAGCTTCTCCTCCCAGGAAGCGCCGTTCCGGACGAGCCGGAAGCCGGGGTGTCCGGCCCAGACGTCCTGGAGCCGCGCGCCGAGCAGCGCCGCGGCGTCGTAGGGCTCGGACCGTGCGGCATTGTTGCCCGCCATCCGGTCGTAGACGTCGCGCGGCGGCGTCTCGAGGCAGAGCACCAGGTCGTAGCGGCCGTACTCGGCCGCGACAGTCGTCTGGCAGACAGCCGCGAACCGTTCGAGATCGCCGTCGAGGTAGGCGGCGCCGTCCACGGTGCCGCGGTCCACGATCATCGCCTGCTTCAGGTCGCGGCTGGCTTGGAGTTCCGAGACGGTCTCGAAGTTCGCCTGCGTGCGCATGAGCGTGCGCTGGAACTGCCGCATGCCGAGCGGATCGCCGACCGGCGGCTTGGCGCCGACCTGGGCGATGACGATGGTGGCGGCCTCCGGGACGCAGTGCACGGCCGCGGCGAACTCCTTGGCCACGGCGGCGAGCGCGGTGCTCTTGCCGGAACAGGGACCGCCGGTGAAGACGATGCGGGGCAGACGCTTCGTCAGCAGGTCGCGCACCGGAGAATCCGGCCGCGCTTCGGCGAGGGACGCGAGCTCGGTGGCGAGCCAGGCCAGATGCTGGTTGGTCACCGACTCGGTCACCTCGTACGCGCCGGTGATCCAGGGCGGAAGACGGACGATCTCATTGACCGAAGCCATCTCCTTTTCCGCGAGCACCAGGCCGGCGAGCGGTCCGTGGAAGAAGTCCACTTCCCAGCCTTCGCGCAGGTGGCGCGTCTTGCTGAGCTTGTGCGGACAGCACTTCATGATGAAGCGCGCGTCCTTGAGGCAGCAGTCGTCCTCCTCTTCCTCGCGCACGAGTCCGACGCCGGTCTTATTGGTGAACTTGCCGCGGACGTCGTCGATGATCCGCACCCGGAAACTCTGCGCGGGCGTGGTGTCGATGTAGCCCTGTACGATCTCGTGGCTCGGATACCGGCGCACGTCCGGATCAATGCCCGTGACGACGAAACGCCGTTCGATCTCTTTGGCCATGCCATTCTCCCAGTTAAGGAACGCGAGTCGAGCTTAGTCGGCGGGCAGGGGAAAGTCAATCGATGTTTCGCGCGCGATTTTTATCTATTTACGGTCCAGCAAACAGCGGATTGCGGGATTTGCGCGGCAGCCGTCGCGCGGACGGCTGCCGACATCCGGGTTCGCCTCTTTTCAAGCCTATACCATAGGAATATAATTAGGTCGCCGACCGATTCGTCTGCGCATGACTCGGGCTGTTATTGTGGATAACTTGAGATTTTGTTCAGGCGTTAAGGCGGGCGGCGCACTCAACCAATGCGTGTTCTGATGTTCGGGTGGGAATTTCCGCCCCACAATTCGGGAGGTCTCGGCGTGGCCTGCAAAGGCATCGTGACCGGTCTCGCGCAGGAGGGCGTTGATGTCATTTTCGTTCTGCCGCAGCTCATGGATACCGGCGATGCGCTCAAAGACGTGCGTTTCGCCGACCCGCACACCCCGCTCACTGGCGACGCCGCTTCATTATATAACCCCTATCTCAGCCCGATCCGCTGGCGGGCCGTCAGATTACGCGGCGGCAAGCAGCGCGGTTTTCCGTCCATTCCCGGCACGTCCCTGATCGACCGCGTCGTCTGGTACGCCCTGCGTGCCGCGGAGATCGCCAAAGACGACGATTTCGACGTGATCCACGCGCATGACTGGCTGACTTATCCGGCAGGTCTTGCGGCCAAGGAGGTCTCCGGTAAGCCGCTCGTCGTCCACGTGCATGCCACGGAATTCGACCGCACGGGCAACGGCCAGCCGAACCGCGAGGTCTACGAGATCGAGAAGGCCGGCATGTACGCGGCTGATCAGGTGATTTGCGTCAGCGAATTCACGCGGCAGTCCGTCATTTCGCACTACGGCGTCGACCCGGCCAAGGTCACGGTGGTCCATAATGCGGGAGAGCCGCCGCTGGACGCGGCTGAAGCCCCGTTCTGCATCGCCGAACTGAAGGCCGCGGAAAAGAAAATCGTGCTTTTCGTCGGCCGTCTGACGCTACAGAAGGGCCCGGACTGGTTCGTCAAAGTCGCGCGGCGGATCGCCAATGAACGGCCGGACACGCACTTCGTCGTGGCCGGTTCCGGCGACATGGAAGGACAGATGCGCCGCGAGGTCAGGGAGGCCGGTCTCGACGGGAAGTTCGCCTTTGCCGGTTTCCTGCGCGATGGGCAGCTGGCCGCGGCTTATCGCCTGGCCGATGTCTACCTGATGCCCTCGGTTTCCGAGCCGTTCGGACTCACGGCGCTCGAAGCGATGTCGCATGGCCTGCCGTCCGTGGTTTCCCGCCAATCCGGCGTAGCCGAGGTCATACGCCACTGCTTCAAAGCCGATTTTTGGGATGTGGACGCGACCGCCTCGAAAATCCTGGCGGTCCTGAATTATCCGGCGCTTAAGGAGACGCTGCGGCAGGAGGGGCGGCGCGACGCCCAGCGGAGCGGTTGGCGCGATACCGGCCGGAAGCTCCGCAACCTCTACGATTCCGTGGTCAGCCGCACCGGCGGCAAATGAACCTATGCCGAAGATCTGCCTTTACTTCCAGGTGCACCAGCCCTTCCGGGTCAAGCAGTATTCGCATTTCCGCATCGGCCAGGACCACGACTATTTTTCGACCGAGGCGCAGGGCAACCTGAACAACGCCGAGATTTTCCGTAAGGTGGCGCGCAAGTGCTACCTGCCGGCGAACCGCGTCATGGCGGAACTGCTGGAACGCCACCCGGAATTCCGCATTTCCTATTCCTTCACCGGGACCTTTCTCGAGCAGGCCGCGGCCTACGCGCCGGAAGTCCTCGCCTCGTTTAAGGCGCTCGTCAAGACCGGCCGGGCCGAGGTTCTGGGCGAAACCTACCACCATTCGCTGGCCTTCCTTTTTTCTCGGGACGAATTCCGCCGCCAGGTGGCCCTGCACCGCGACGCGGTCCGGCGCCATTTCGGCGTCCGTCCGAAGGTCTTCCGTAACACGGAACTGATTTATTCCAACGCCGTGGCCCAGGAGGCGGAGGCGCTCGGGTTTAAGGGCATCATCGCCGAGGGGGCTGATCGCGTGCTCGGCTGGCGCAGCCCGAATTTCGTCTACCGGCCCGCGGGCACGCGCCGCATCAGCCTGCTGCTCAAGAATTACCGCCTTTCGGACGATATCGCCTTCCGGTTCTCGTCGCGCGCCTGGAACGATTGGCCCCTTACGGCCGACAAGTTCGCCAGCTGGGTTAATGCCGTGGACAGTCACAGCGTGAGCGTCAATCTCTTCATGGACTATGAGACGTTCGGCGAGCATCAGTGGGAGGACACGGGCATCTTCGAGTTCCTGCGGCACCTGCCCGACCAGATCCTGCGCCATCCAGGCAACTCCTTCGCGACGCCTTCGGAACTCGTGGCCGCGCACCAGCCGCTCGCCGAAATGGACGTGCCCGACTACGTGTCGTGGGCGGACATAGAGCGCGACCTGTCGGCCTGGAAGGGCAATCCGCTGCAGGACGACGCCTTGGCCGCGGCTTACGCGCTCGAACAGCCGGTGAAGGCTTCGGGCCGGGCGACCTTGATCGACGATTGGGGCAAGCTCCTGACGTCCGATCATTTCTATTACATGTGCACGAAGTGGTTCGCGGACGGTGACGTGCACGCTTATTTCAACCCTTACGAATCGCCCTATGAGGCGTACGTGAGCTACATGAACGCGCTCGCCGACATGCGCGCGCGTCTCGCCATGGAAGGAGGTGAGACTTATGCCTAAACAGATAATCGGACCGCTCGAAGCCAAGCGCTATCTGGCTGAAGCGTCGCCGGCCTGGAAAGCCTTCTGGTTCCACAACGGACCGGTAGTGCGCAGTCTTAGTCAGATGGCCGCCACCCTGCCGAAGGTCTCGCCGGAGATGTTCGCCCACCATGTGGCCGGCGGCAAGAACGACATCGCCGCGTGGATCGACGACGTCATCGGCGACCAGACTTTGGCCGCTGATCTGGCGAAGGCCCGGGCCCAGGCCGCGATGTGCGAAATCCTGGGTTTGCGGGTCAAGGAACTGGAGGGAATCCTGGCGGTGCTGCCGAAGGTGGCCCCGACGCGTAACGGGACGTCAGCCCGCACCAAAAAGAAAATCGCCTGAACGCCAGCCTGACCGCCCTGCGGTTTGGAAATAGCCATGACGCCCGGGTACCGGTCCAGGTGCCCGGGTCGAAGGCAGAAGAAGCCGTCGGGCCAGGTTGCCGCCAATAAAGGGATTGTTTTCGGTCCCGCGTTTTTGGTACTGGATCTTATTACGCGCAAAAAAGTTCGGCCTCTGGGGCTGGTTTTAAGTTTAAGCCGCCCCCCCCGGTTTATTCACTTGCCCGGGCCCTTTCCATGCTATAATGCCGGTATCTATCCAGAGCCCGTACTATGTCGCGACCTTTAGTGCTCGGTAACGGAAGCCTGCTGGTCTGTTTGGACAGCAACGGCATTCTTCGCGATCTCTATTACTATCATGTCGGGCAGGAGAACCATGTCGGCGGGCACCGGCACCACATCGGAGTCTGGGCCGACGGAACGTTCGTCTGGCTGGACGACCCGGCTTGGCAGCGGGAGGTCAAGTACCGCGAGGATACGATGGTCGGGCATATCTCGGCCCGGCATGCCGGACTGGGCCTGACGCTCGAGTTCAATGATTTCGTCTACAACGAAAAGGACCTCTTCGTCCGCAAGGTCACGATCCGCAATGAGCGCGACAGCGGCCGTGAGGTCCGGCTGTTCTTTGCCCAGGAGTTCCAGGTGGCGGAGACGGCGACGGGCAACAGCGCCTTCTACGAACCGCAGGGCAATGTCGTGGTGCACTATCGCGGCCGTCGCGTATTCCTCGTGAGCGGACGCGTGGGCAACGAGGGCCTGCGCGATTATGCCGTCGGTACGACGCATTTCCGCGGCCTCGAGGGCACCTGGCGCGACGCCGAAGACGGCGTGCTTTCCAAGAACCCGGTCGACCACGGCTCGGTGGATTCGGTCATCTCCTTCCATTTCCATGTCGAGCCGCAGAGCGAGGAACAGGTCTTCTATTGGATCGCCTGCGGCCGGAGCCTGGTCGAGGCGCGCGCGCTCGACGCCTACATCCAGGATCGCGGACCGCAGCACCTGCTCGACACCACCTCCGACTTTTGGCGGGCATGGGTGCGCTCCCGGCGCTATGATTTCTGGGGCCTCTCCGACGACGTGATCCGGCTGTTCGAAATCTCGCTGCTCGTGGTGCGCACGCACGTGGACAGCCTGGGCGGCATCATCGCCTCGGCGGATTCCGACTTCCTCCAGCATGGCCGCGACACCTACGCCTACGTCTGGCCGCGCGACGGGGCCTTCGTGGCGCAGGCGCTTGATTCGGCCGGCTACACGGAGAATACGCACCAGTTCTACCAGTTCTGCAACGAGGTAATCATGCCGGAGGGCTACCTGCTGCACAAATACATGTGCGACAAGTCGTTCGGTTCGTCTTGGCACCCGTGGGTCGGCCCGGCGGGTGACCCGCACCTGCCGATTCAGGAGGACGAGACGGCGACGGTGCTCCATACGCTGAAGCTGCACTACGAGCGCAACCGCGACTTGGAGTTCATCGAATCGATTTACAATTCCTTCATCAAACCGGCGGCGACGTTCCTCGACGAATACCGCCACGAGAGGACGCGCCTGCCGCGCCCGTCCTACAACCTCTGGGAAGAGCAGCGGGCGGTCTTTACCTACACCGCCGCCTCGGTTTACGGCGGACTCATGGCCGGCGCTTATTTCGCGGAACTGCTGGGCAAGTCCAAGGCCGCCGGCAAATGGCGGAAAGCTGCGCTTGAGGTCCGCGCCGGCATCCTCGAGCACTGCTGGGACCCGGACCGCGGCTACTTCGCGAAGTCCGTGAAATGGTCGGAGAACGGCGTCTACACGCGCGATGAGACGATGGATGCCTCTAGCGCCTTCGGCGTCATGGAATTCGGCGTCCTCGGCCTGGATGACGAGCGCCTGGTTTCCGCCATGGCCAAGACGCGGGAGCTGCTGTGGGTACCGGGCGCCATCGGCGGCATCACCCGCTATCAGGGCGACAACTATTTCCGACAGCGCCAGGATACGGGCAACGCCTGGATCATCTGCACGCTTTGGCAGGCGCAGTACATTATTCGGCGCGCCAAAACAGCGGCTGACCTGAAGGAGGCCCGCGAGCTGCTGGACTGGACCGCGGCCCGCGCGCTGCCCTCCGGCATCCTGTCCGAACAGCTTCATCCGGACAACGGCCTGCAGCTGTCGGCGGCGCCGCTTACCTGGAGCCACGCGGCCTTCGTCATGACGGTGATGGATTACCTGAACAAGGTTACGGAACTCGGCATCTGCGATACCTGTCTGCCGTGCCATTAGCGGAAGCGGGGATGGGGGAGTGGGGAGTTTGGAGGGTGAAGTTTGGAGTTAACGCAAAAATCGCGCCTTGGCGCGATTTTTATATTTTATTCACGCGCCAAACTAAATAAAAAAAGCCGGCCGCAAGCGCGGTCGGCTGGAGTCTTTCTGCCTGTTCAGTGCACTAGGCAGGTCAGCGAGATCTGCATGTTCTCCGGCGTGCCGTTCCACTCGTTCGCGTAGGTGACGACGAAGGGCAGGCGGCTGACGATCCGGAAGAGCGGACCCATGGTGTCGGCGGCGCGCTGCTGCCTTCGGATGGCGAAGGCGGTCCAGCAGGTCGCGACCTCGAACATGTTGTAGATGGCCTCCGGAATCTCCCAGGCCGGAATCCGGCGGAAGACCAGGACATGCATCACGCGGCGCAGGGCATGCCAGTGCGGCAGGCCCAGCAGATCGGCGGCGCTGGCGCGCGCCCGGTCGAAGATCGGGCCCTCGAGCTGGCTGCAGCCGGGCTGCGGCCGCATGCCTTGGCGGGTCCGCTCCCAGAGCAGCGCCGCCTGCTGCTCGCTGATGTGCGCGAGCCGGCGCATCTCGATGAGCGTGATATTCGCCGGGGTCCGCAACGTCGCGTTGCGGAACGCATCGGCCAGCGCGGCCTCGGACAGCTCCGGTCGCGTCACGGGCTCGTTGGTCTCGGCAAAGCGAAACAGCGGCTTGAGGCCCCGCATGACATCGGGGGCCGCGGTCGCATCGAGCTTCTGCAGGAACAGCGCCATTTTCTCTTTTTCCGCGAGCATGGCCGTCTCCTTGCGCGATGAGATGAGAAGGTACGGCGGCCCGAAGGCCGTGTCGATGATTAAAGCACATCTGACCCGATCCGGTCAATGGTCGTCCGGCCCGCGGCAGGAGCCGATATTTAGCGTGTATTGGGAGATCAAACCTTGGTCCGTCGGGTGGCGGATGGAACTGTCGTTCAGAGGGCGGTTATGCTATGATTTTGGACAATATGGCCCTAAATCGACCCAAGCGGTATGCCGGCCCCAGGCGCGGCTTTACCATCATCGAGATACTGGTGGTCGTGGCCATCATCGGCGTGCTCTCCACGCTTGCGGCCATGAGCTCACAGAGGGCCAAGGTCCTTGCCCAGGAGAACAAGGCCAAGGGCGACCTCAAGGAGCTGCGCACCGCCATCGATCTCCTGGAGCAGGATACCGGTCGCTGGCCGAACGGCTGCGCGCCTTGGGCTTCGGCCAATCCGGAAGTCGATCTTTACGCTGCACAGGCCGGGCTGACCCAGCGGCCGGCGGTCGGCGACCAGGGGACGGGCTGTTTCTGGACTGACCAGACCATCGCGCAGTGGAACGGGCCTTATGTCAGCGTCACCCAGGATCCGTGGGGCCACGACTATTATTTCGATCCCGATTACGTGCCGTATCAGCATTGCCCCAGCAAGACCGTGCAGGGCGAACAGGTCGTAGTCCAGTCGTTCGGTCCGAACGGCGCGGGCATCAACGCCTACGACTGCGATGATATCTTCTTGCCGCTGAAGTGAGCGGCGGCCGCTTGCCGCCTGCGCCTTGGGGCGCTTTTTTAGATGAAAAAACCGCCCCGGCAGGGGGCGGAAGAACTACTTGGCCAGCGGCTCGATCTCGAGAGGCTTCTCAAAGCGGTTGAGTACCTTCTGGTAGAGCTGGTTCACGGTCGGGGCGGCGTTCGTGGAGCGGCCAGCGCCGTCCTCGTCGAACCACTCGTACTTGCCGCACTTCACGGCCTTGAGGAACCGGCGCAGCTTGGAGACGGGGATCGCGACCACGTTCGGCGAGCTGCGGAAGCTGACGTTGCCGACCAGGACGGCGATGATCGCCTCCTGCTTACGGCTGACCACGGCTGAACCGGACGAACCGGGGCCGACGTTCACCTGCAGCAGCATGGCGTGCCACCAGTTGATGGTGTCCTTGATGACGGGCCGGTCCAGATCCTCGAGGCTGACGTGGCCGTCGAAGAGCTGCTTGCCCAGCGCGAGCGGGGCAGCCACGTTGTCGATGGTCTCGCCCTTCTCGCCGTCGCGTTCCGCGAGCGGAATCACGGGAATCTCGCGCTTGAGCTCGGCCTCCAGGATGGCGAAGTCGTCACCACGGCTCTGGTAGCCGACGTAGAGGATCTTGGCCGGATGGAACTCCTTGAGCCCGGCCTCGTCGAAGGTGACGTACCAGTTGGTCTGGGCGACCGAGACGCGCTTGTGATCCGTGTCGTCGTCGGCCACGCAGTGGGCGGCCGTGATGAAGCGGTAGATGTCGCCCTTCCGCTCGAAGGCGGTGGCCGTGCAGAGCATCTTGAGCCCGCCGTCTTCGGTCTGGCCGGCGAGGATGACGACGGCCGCGTTGAGCTTCTTCTGGAGCGGCGTCATCGAATCGGCGGCGGACACGCCCGGCAGACCCAGGAGGACTGCCGCGATGGCCGCGTACAGCAGAGAGATTTTACCCGGTCTCATCGTGCATCTCCTCTTTGTCGGGCGCCAGACGCGTGGATTCGCGGCTGAAATGAGCTGGTCCGAGCTTATCAGAGGGTTGCCGCGTGTCAAGGCATGGCGGGCGCGCATTTCGGCCGTCAGGCCGTGCGTCACGGCTGCCACTCGCCGTTTGCGCTCGCGGCGACCTGCTGCGCGAAAAATGGTATCATTCAGCCGATCCATTACCTCCCATTTATGACCAAGAAATTATCGTCCCGACATGGCGTCCTATTCCTTTTGGCCGTTGTCCTGGCCGCGCTGCCGTTCTTGCCGCAGCGCTTCGCCAAGGCACAGGCGCTGTCTTTCGCCGGACTGCCTTACGTTAATCCGGACGGCATTACGGAAACGAGCGCCACGGTCCTTTGGTACACGACGCTGGAAGCGAGTTCGGTGGTGGAGTACGGCGCAACTTCGGCGTTGGGCCTGCAGCAGGCCAATAAGGTCTTCGGCGACACGCTCGGCCAGATGAATGACGAGATGACGCTGACGCATCGGGTCGTGCTTCAGGAGCTGAAACCGGGCACGCACTATTATTTCCGGGTGCGTTCGACGGATGCCAGCGGCATCGCGCTGATTTCGGACATCAAGGATTTCGAGACGAAGGCGCCCGCCTGTACGGCCGACGTCTGGGCTTGCGGCGATTGGGGGCGGTGTTCGGCTGACGGCATCCAGGTCCGCGACTGCAAGCTGACGACGGACTGTCCGGCCGCGCAGACGCCATCGCCGGTGACTGAACAGAAGTGCACGCCGCCGGTAGAGCCGAAGCCCGAAGCCGCTCAACCGCCGTCACCTCCGGTAATCGCGACGCCCATCTCCGCCCCATCGGAGAGCAACCAATCAGAAACCAAGCAGCCGGACCGCGAGCCGCAGAAACCGCCGCCGACAGCTGCGGCGCCGGAGCTCCAGGCGAATTCTGAGTCAGCCGCGTCGCAATCCGCCCGGGAAACGCCGTCCGAACCGGAAGGCGGCTCACGTCAGGCCTTACAGGAACTTAAGGACGCCATGGCTTCGTCGAGCGGCGCTTCGTCCGCGCTCGACCCGGCCTGCGTTGCCCGTAAGTTGTCGCCGGAGCGCTGCCAGGACTGGCTGGAGGCGCAATTTTCCGATCGCAGCTGCGCTGACGCCGGACGGCTGACCAAGGAATCGTGCGTCGCCTGGCTGGAACAGCGGTCCGGCGGCCAGTTCCCCGGCTGTACCGGCAAGAGTGATGCCGAATGCCGTGACCTGCAGGAGAAGTCCACCATGGGCTACATGTCCGGGGAAGAGAAGCGCAAGGCGGACGAGGCCATGCTACGCGCCACGGTCGCGGATTTTGCCGCCGCCGTGCAGGGCATGATGGCCGTCGGCGAGCAGGAGGCCAAGGACGCCGCCTGGTATCCTGCGGCTACCGGCGACAAGCTGGACATTTCTCCGGGCCTGGTCGTGATGGACAGCGACCACGACGGCCTATCGGACGATCTGGAGCGGCGGCTCGGTACCGATCCGACCAAACCGGATTTTGCCGGGGCAACCGGCGCGAAGGCGTCACGCGAAGCTCTCCGCCAGTTCTTCGAGAAGGGCGACAAGCCGCAGCAAGGCCAGTTCGCCGCGATTATCGACAGCTTGATTCACGTCAACGATGACCGTTCGATACTGGGCCTCAAAAAGTACGATCCCTCGATATCTTATCTGCCGGGCGATGCCGCGGCCTACGCTAGGCCGCTCTATGACGTCGACCTGAACCTCGACGGCCGACCTGACCTCAAGGCGTCTTACGCGATTCTGACCGCCGTATTCGGCAAGGCCACGGCAGGATCTTCGTTCGTCGGCGCGTTGGCGCCACTCGATCGGGCTCTCGTGTCCGGTCAGCCGCTCGAACAGCCTCGCGGCTACGGAAGCACGGACAAGTCGCTGACCATCCAGGTCAGCGGCCGGAAAACGCCGGGCGCGGCGGAGCCTAGCGGTACCGGCGCACGGCCGCAAAGCCGGATTTCGGGCCGTGCGGTGCCTGGTTCCACGGTTTCCATCTTCATCTACAGCTACATTCCGCTCGTGCTGACTACGACCGCGGACGCGAACGGCAACTACACGTATGACTTGAGCGGCGGCCTGACGGACGGCAACCATACGGCTTACGTTACGATTGCGGATCAGCAGGGAAGAGTCGTCTCGAAGAGCGAGCCGCTGGCCTTCGTCGTCCAAGGAGCCGAGGCCATGACGGTGAGCGAATTCATGAATACCGTGCCGGCGGTGGCGGCCGAACCGGTCAAACAGATGCAGTACGCCTACCTGCTCGGAACTTTGGCGGTGGTTCTTCTGGCCGGCGGGGCGGTCTGGTTTCTGCTCGTGCGTCGCCGGCCGACGGCCTGACAGGGGATCGGTACGGCTGTCGGTGGATAGACGGTATCTCTTTGAGACAGAAAAAACGCCGGTAATACGGCGTTTTTCAGTTCGGAACCGCAGTTACAGGCTGACGACCTCTTTGGCGTCGTCACGGATTTTGGCGGCCCGTTCCGGCGGCACGCCCAGGATGCGCGCCACCGCTTCCGGAGATTTGTCAGCCACCTCGCGGCAAAGCATCAGTCCAGCCTTGGCGAAGCGGTCCAGTTCCCATTGCCGCAGTCCGTCGATGACCGTGATGGGGTAAAGGGCCGCGTGGTCCACCATCTGGGCCAGGGACCACTCCGTGGCGCTCCAGCCGATCAGGTGCAATCCCTTGCAGACGCCGAATTGGCGGGCACGGTCGGAGAAGCGGCCGTTGGTGACGATCCAGAGTTCATTGAACCGCGGGCAGGTGTCCTCGTTCTTGAGTCCCTCGCGCAGGTCTAGGTAGCGCGCCCAGGTAGCCATGACGTCCTTGAGCGTGACGGTGTCGTCGAAACGGTTGCGGAACTTGGCCTCGATCATGATGCAATGATGGCCCTTGTTCGCGATGACATCGACCTCGTGGTTCACGCAGAGGCCAGGCAGTTCCTTTTCTGGCAGGCGCGCGTCGTATTGGTAGGCCTGGAGGATCGAAGCCACGTATTTCTCGAAGTTGAAACCCGCCGGGCCAAGCTTGAGCAGGCCGGCGCGGAGATTGTAGCGGTGCGCCAGGCAGCGGTTTTCCTTATGCAGTTCGCGGTGTACGAGCGCGAACAGCTCGCCGGTCGTCATGCCGTCGTACATCTGCCGTTCGACGTTGCGCATGATGTGATCGACCAGTTCAGGTTTGGCTTTCACGCGCAACAACGTCTCGCGGATGTGGCCGCGATCGTATTTGACCCGTTGACCGTTGAGTTTGACGATTTCCATATGCTGGTCCGCGGCGTCAGCGCGGTTGTCTGCCCACGGCACGGACTGAGAAGGCGCCATCCATGGTTTTCCAGGCCGCGGCCAAGAAGAAGATGGCCGCGCCGACAAGGACGATTGTCGCGCCCGACGGCAGATCAAAACGGTAGGAGACCGTGAGTCCCGAGAGGATCATCAGTTCGGAAAGGAAAAGGGAGCCGATGACGTACGAACGAAATGAGTAGGCGAGCATGCGGCCCGCGGCCGTCGGCAGGATGATGAGCGCGGAAACTAGGATGATGCCGAGGATTTTCACGCCGCGCACGGTCGCGAGCGCCAGCGCCACGTAGAGCGCGGCCGTCTGGCTGCGGACGTCGGTCCCCGCGACGGCGGCGCTGTCTTCCGCGAGAGACATATAGGTCAGGCTGCGGAACGAGAGGAACAGCCAGCCCATGATGACGAGCGACAGGGCGGCGGTCACCAGCAGGTCGCCAGACTGGATAGTCAGGATGGAGCCGAACAGGTAGGAGAGCAGTTCCGGCTGGTAACCGCGGCTGAAGCTCATGAGCACCACGCCTAGAGCCATGCTCGCCGTGAAGAAGACGCCGATGAGCGTATCGGAAGGCAGGCGGGTGGAGCGTTCCAGTCGCCAGATGAGCAGCGCCACGAAAAGGGCCCAGACCAGGGCGACCGGCAGCGGAGCGAGTCCGGCGAGCATTGCGACGGCGATGCCCGCGAGCGACGAGTGCGCGATGCCGTCGCCGAAGAAGGCCATCTTGCGTACGGTGACGAAGACGCCCAGGGCGGCCAGCAGGACGGCTAGGAGCGCACCGGAAACGAAGGCGCGCTGCATGAAGGGATAGGAGAACATCTCGAGGAAGAAGGCGGCCATATTAGTGTTGGTGTCCATGGGAAAAGAGGCGTTTCCTGTCGCCGAAGATCTCCTTGATGGACTTTTCCGTGAGCGCCGTCTCCGGCGGCCCGAAACACATCATCTGGCCGTTGAGGCAGAGCACCTTGTCGACCAGTCCCGATACCATGGCGATGTCGTGCGAGACCATGACGATGGTGACATCGGTCTTGTCGCGCAGCTGTTCCAAGAGGCCGGTCAGCGTCGCCTCGCCGGTAATGTCGATGTTGGCCGCCGGCTCGTCGAGGAAGAGCACCAACGGATTGTTGATCAGGGCCTGCGCGATGAGCACGCGCTGGAGCTGGCCGCCGGACAGGCTGCCGAGCCGGGCGGATTGGATCTCCGGCGCCAGGCCGACGTCCTGCAGACGGACGGCGACCCGTCCGGGTGGGGAATGGCGGTGCCGGGCCAAGTCCATGAACTCGCGCACGGTAATCGGGAAGTTGCGGTCGAAGTCGAAGCGTTGAGGAACGTAGGCAATCAGTTCGCGGACCGCATGCAGGTGCTTGCCGAAGATGCGGACTTCGCCGGTGTAGGGGATCAGTCCAAGCATCGCCCGCAGCAGCGTGGTCTTGCCGGAACCGTTCGGCCCGAGCAGGGCCAGGATGTCGCCTTGGGGCACCTCGAAACTCACGTCCGAAACCACTTTCTGGCGGTCGAACGAGACGGACAGGTTACGGACGCTGACGGCCGGCAGGATGTCGGCATGGGCGCGCGTGTGAGCGTGCGATTCGTGGCCGTGCTCTTCGTGTTCCGGCGACGGGCGACCGTTATTGGTTGTGGAGGATGAATTCGGCATTGTAGCGTAAGACGGCGATATAGCTTTGGCGATTGCCGATCCCGCCGAAGGGATCGAGCTCGACGAGCCGCAGGCCGTTATCTTGGATAAAGGATTGCAGTCCGGAAGCGGATATCTGCGGTTCAGTATACACGGTTTTGGTGCCGCTGAGGCGGATGGCGTTGCGTAGGGCGGCGATATACTGCGGCGACGGCTGGCGTCCCGGCGACGGCTCGAACGAGCCGATCACGTGGAGGCCATAGGCTTCGGCGAAGTAGTACCAGGCGTCATGGAGCGTCACCAGGTCGCGCTTCGCCAGCGGTTCGAGCTCTTTTCTGATTTCCGTGTCGGCGGCGCGAAGCGCATCCTCATAGGCGGCCAGATTGCGGCGTATTTCCTCCGACCGGTCGGGGAAGGAGAGCGTCAGGTCGGCCGCGATGGTTTCGGCGATCAGAAGTCCGTTTTGGGCATCAAGCCAGTAGTGCGGGTCAGTTCCCTCGTCTTCCGTGGAGTCGAGCAGGCTGATGCCCCGGTCCACGACAATTTTTTTCATGCTCGGTTCGGCGGCCAGCACCGGGTCGATCCAATCGTCCAGCCCGTGACCGATGGCGTAAAGCGAGACTGCGCCGCGCAGGTCGCGGATGAGTGACGGTTTCGGTTCGAAGGTATGCGGATTCGCCCCGGGCGGCGTGACCAGCACCACCTCGATTCCCTCGCCGGTCAGGTGGCGCGCGATGTCGTAGAGCGGGAAGATCGTGGCCGCGACCTTCCGTTCGGCGGCGGATGGGACTGGGAGGCCGGTCGGCCGCAGGGCGATCGCGATCGCCAGAGCGGCGAGCGCAACGAAGGCCACGAGGCCGGCGACAGCCGTTTTGCTGGTGTTCATGTCTTGGTGCGGGATAGTTATGTTAACTGCAGGCCGAACAGAGGCCCTTGAGTTCGAGTTCGTGCCGCGTGCCGAGCCGGTCGATCGGGCAGGGGACGCACTCCGCGGTCCGGCAGCGTTCGCAGATCAGGTGGGCGTGGTGGGAGCGGTCGGTCAGCTCGTAGTGCGGCTGGCGGTCATGCAGGTGGGCTACGGCGAGCAGCCCGCTGTCCGCCAGCTTCTGGACGTTGCGGTAGACGGTCGAGAGGTCCATGGAGCGGAGCGTCTGGTAAAGCTCCGGCACGGTCCAGGTGCGCTGTTCGGCGAAGCGCTCCAGGATCCGGCAGCGGTCCTTGGTGGAGCGCAAACCGCTTTTTTTCAGGCTGGTCTTCAGTTCCGCGGCGGTCATATGGAGGTATTATTGCAAATCGATTTGCATGTAGTCAATACTGTCGGAACCTGCCGCCAGGGACTAAAAAGACGCGCCGTAGCGCGTCAGGAAGTTGACTTGATTTTCGTGATGATGTCCTGCAGGTAGCCGCCGAGCGTGGCGGCCGCGGCCTTGGACCGCGCGAGGTTCTCCTCGTGCGAGTGGACTTCCGACGGGCCGTTGGTCACGAAGGCCAGGGCCAGCACTCGCGTGCCTGGATAGAGCGCGGCCACGCAGGCCTCGGGGAGGACGCTCATGCCGACGACGCGGGCGCCGGTCTGCGCCAGAAAGTTCTTGTCGTAGCGGCGCCCTTCGAAGAAGGGACCGCGCACCATGGCGTGGCCGCCGCGGCAGACGAACGGTCTCTCGCCCTGCGGCACGTCGCGGCGGTCGAGCGGTATCTGCCGGCCGGCCTCGAGCGCCAGCTGGAGCAGGCCGCGGTCGAGCGTGTCCTCCGGCGAGCAGAACTCGCCGGCGTAGAGCGGCATTTCCGGCGCGAAAAGGGTGACGAATCCGTCCACGACGCAGACGTCGCCGATGCCCGGCGGGTAGTTCACGGAACCGGCCGCGCAGGTCAGGATGAGCGTGTCGACGCCGGTCTTGAGCAGCATCTCGATCTGCAGACGGGCCATTTCGGCGAGGCGGCGGCTGACCGGGGCCTCGTTCAGGTGGATCCGGCCGCGGAGCGCCACGACCGGAACCCCGCCGACTTCGCCGGCCGCGACGCGGCGGGCGTGGCCCGGCAGCTCGCGCAGCTCGGTGAAACCGGGGATTTCCGCGAACTCCAGTTCGCGCTTCCGCTCCAGGGGGAGAAGGTCGCCCCAGCCCGTGCCGAGCACGATGCCGATTTTGGTGCCGCGCGTGACGAGACGCTGGTTGATCTTTTTGGCCGCTGCTTCGGCCCGCTTTTCGCATTTACGGTCGCGCATTGGAAAGAGCCTCCTGGGCTGTCGTTGGCTGGAACGTAGGGGAAATCGCGCGGAGTGTCAATCGGTCGGTTGAAAGTTGCGAGTCGGCGGCTATTGCTTTCAACTCTCAACTTTGGACTCTCGACCGTCCGATCAGATTTGCCCCAGTACGCCACCCTGCGATATTCTGATGGCAGCTATAATAATATGAAGCCAGAAGACATTCAGCGGTTGAACAAGGAAGATCTGGAGCGCTATTTGGCCGCGTATTTCGCGGGCGAGCGCCAGTTGGCGTTCCTTAAGCCCTTGAGCAAGCGGTTCCCCCAGGCTTCATTCTACGTTGTCGGCGGTGCGGTGCGCGACGCGATACTGGGCCGTTCCACGAAGGATTTCGACTTGGTGGTGCGGCAGGTCGATCTTGACGAGCTGTCCGCCGCGCTCGGTGAGACCGGACGGGTGGATCTGGTCGGCCGCAATTTTGGCGTGCTCAAATATACCGCCGGTGATCGGCTGCCGGGCGACGGAGCCGTGGACGTCGCCTGGCCGCGGACGGAAATAGCCGGCAAGAGCGGTGGCTACCGCGATTTTCGCGTACAGGCCGATTCGGCATTGAGCATTGAACGCGATCTGGCGCGCCGCGATTTCAGCGTGAACGCCATCGCCTTCGACCTGCGCGCCGGGCTGGTCACGGACCCGTTCCATGGCCTGGACGATCTGCGGCACCGAGTCATCCGGGCGGTCGGCGTGCCGGCCGAACGGTTCCAGGAGGACTATTCCCGCATGCTGCGCGCCATCCGTTTTGCCTGTCAACTCGGATTTCAGATAGAACCGCAGACCTGGGAGGCACTGGTGCGCGTCATGCCGCACCTTGATGACGTGCGCGCAATCGGCACCCGAGAGGAGCGGGTCGTCCCGTATGAAACGGCCTCCAAGGAATTCCTGAAGGCGCTCGCCGCCGAGCCGGTCCGCGCGCTCGACCTGTTCGAGGAGAGCGGCGTGCTTTTCCGGCTGATCCCCGAGCTTCTGCCGCTGCGCGGCTGCCGTCAGCCGAAGAACCACCATAGCGAGGGCGACGTCTGGACTCATACGAAGCTGGCGGTCGCCAATCTCGTATCGCCGGAATTCGCCGCTTTCTTCCCTGGCGAGCGGCCGACCCCAGAGGCGATCATGGCGGTCCTGCTCCACGACATCGCCAAGCCGCAGACCGCGGCCTGGAACGGCGACAAGGCGACCTTCTACGGGCATCCCGAGCGTGGCGCGGAGACGGCCCGGCAGATCGCCAATAGATTGAAATTTTCCTCAGTCGATGGGCTGGCGGTCGAGACACAGCGCCTGGCGGAGCTGGTCCGGCTGCACCTTTTTCCGAACATGATCGATGCGGTCAACGCCCGCAAGTCCACCCTGGCGCGGCATTTTCTGGCCGACCGGACTCTCGGGCGCGAGCTGCTCCATCTGGCTTTCGCCGACGCCTCGGCCAGCATCCCGGAGAATGGCCGGCCAGATCTCACTAATCTCAAGACCACGCTGGCCGCAGTCACGGCCTTGGAGCGGGAATTCGGCGCAGCGGCCGCCAAGCCGTCCCGATTGGCCTCCGGAGAAGATGTGATGGCGATCACGGGAGCGGGGCCCGGCCCGGAAGTCGGCCATTTTCTGGCCGAGCTGCACGAGGCGCAGCTCAACGGTCAGGTTAACGACCATGAGCAGGCCATCGCGTTCATTAGGGCCATGCATGGCGGAGAGAAATAATATAAATCAGGTAGCGGGGTAACCGTCGGGGTTGGAATCTGGAGAATGAAAAATCGCGCCAGAAGGCGCGATTTTTGCGGTAACTTTCAACTTTTCCCGCCTCTTTAGGCGGGACCCCGCTTTCTTTGACTGAAGATGGCGGGCGGGGCAACCCCGAACTTTTGAGCCGCCGGTCAGCCCTTCAGGATCTTCGACAGCCGCTGCCAGTCGGCTTTGAGCTCCTTCTTGAGCGCGGACAGGTCGCTCGCGGAAAGCGACTTGGCGCCGCCGTATTCCGCGACCGTGGTGTCCACGATCTGGTGGTAGGCGGACTTGGAGACCTGGCCGAGGGTCTTGGCGTGTTTCACGACTTTCTTCGAGATGTCCTTGGCCGCCTTCTCCACGGCCTTCATCTTCGCCGAGCGCTCCTTGTCGCTCATCTTCATGACGAGCGCCGCGACCGCGCCGAGCAGCGCTCCGGCCGCTAGTCCGGTGACCAGTCCTTTCTTGCCCATATGATTATGATTAGGTTGATTCTTGAAGAAAGTTTAACATGGAACGGCGCTGCCGGTCGAGGCCGCCGCTTGACCGCAGCCGACCGTCGGCTATATTGGCGTCAGCCCTTTTACCGCAGGAGCCGTGATGCCCCTCAACCTGAAGGACGGCGTTGCCATCGGCAACTGCCGCGTCCGCGTTCTGTGCCGCTGGACCCGTCGCGGCCACGCCGTGTTTCACGTACGCCTGGAGAACCAGCAGGCGGGCATCGCCGATTTCCACCTGCTCTGCGAGTGCGATTTCGAGACTGTCTGGACCGGGCGGTCCGCGCGGCTCGCCTGGCGGAAGGTCAGCCCCGGCGTGCCGTGCGCGGCCAAGGAGTCGGTCATGGCGGACACCCGGCTGAGGCTGGCGCGGGACTGCTGCCGCGATTGGCTGGCCCTGGGACCGGACGACGCCATGCTCGACCTGGCCAAGCGTTTCCGGAACGGCCAGTATCTTGGCCTGCGGCTGGCTTCCTCGCTCACTGTTCCGGAGGCCGCCTCGTTGCTTCAGATGCCGACGGCGCAGGCATGGGATGTCTGTCGTCGTCTGGCCCGTCGGAAGGCGATTCGGCTCACGGAAGGACGGTTCGAACTTCGTTGAAACGCGCCGCTGCAGGCGCGTTTTTTTGTCGCGCGATCTTCCCCGCCGTTTAGGGTCTTGAAAAAGCAGGCGCCTTGTGTTAAGGTCGCGCGTCCGCCTGGAATGGCGGCCGCTGCTTGAAAATCAAGGAGAGACGAATGAAAAAAAGTTCCGAGCAGTACCGCGGTCCGCTGGCCTTCCCGGCTTACGCGGCCGCTGGCAAGGTAGCGGAGCTGGCCGCGCACGGACTCAAGGGCCGGAAAGCGCGCCTGGCGATACAGGATTATTTCATCGATGTCCTGCTCTTCGGCAACGCCACGCCTTTCGGGGCGTTAGATGCCGTCAGGGCGGCTTCGGTCCTGAAGATCCCGGTCGAGCGGAAAAGCCTTTTCAAGGGCACGATCCGCGACCGGCTCGTGACGCTTGTCCTGCCGCCGCCCCAGAAGGCCACGGTCAATTACGGCGATAAGCTCGACCCGGCGGAGCTGGAAAAGCGCCGCCGCATCATGCGCTATTACCAACCGGCGCTTGAGCTGTTCAGCCGGCTGACCGGACTGAAGGCAGCGGTGCATCTCGGCGGCGGATCGGTCCGCGCGCCGTTCCCCGACGACGGCACGACCGCGCACT
This sequence comes from bacterium, assembly GCA_021824285.1. GTDB lineage: Bacteria > Patescibacteriota > Patescibacteriia > SG8-24 > SG8-24 > JAKAKZ01. The sequence continues at coordinate 12,815 of JAKAKZ010000002.1, read as the reverse complement.
TCTTCGCCAACGCGACGCCGCCCGGCGACGCCAACAGCCGCTATGAAGCGCTGCTGTTCGGCTTGTGTCCGCATAAGGACGGTCACGCCGTGGTCTGCAACGGACCGACGCATGGCCGCGGCCTGGTGGTGAAAGACGAGGCCGGCAAGCCGGTGGTGCAGGCCCTGGGCCTGAACTTCTACCTGCTCGTGCCGGTGGTCAGCCACTATTACCAGCACGTGAGCGACCTCATTTTTGCCAAGCTCCTGGCCAAGTCTTGGGAGGCGCGGCAGGCGGCGCTCGTCATGAATGACGGGCACCGTCGGCCGACGCGCCGTGACTTCGCCGCGACGGTCGCCGGCTGGAGCGGTTATGTGGAGAAGAACTTCCGCGACGAGCTGGCGAAGATCGAGGAGACCCTCGCAGAACTGCAGAAACGGCAGGCCGAGGCGTACCGCCAGAAGCGCATCTACGAGGCGATGCTGGCGCAGTTCACTTCGCCGGCGTTCACCACGGCGCTGAAGTTCCGGCCACGGGAGGATTTCGCGGCCTTGCTGGCCGACCAGGATCTGGCTGACATGCGTTTCCTGGACGACGGCCTGCATCTCGTGACCAAGCCGATCGTCATCGCGCACGATGGCCGCCGCTACCAGCTGGGCAGTTTCACGGTCCGGTTGGGCAAATACGGCGCGGTTGCGGTCTGGAGCGAGGCGCCGCGGCACCCGAAGGGCGTGCCGCACCCGCACATCGCCAAGGACGGCGTGCCGTGCTACGGCAACGCGTCGGATGTCATCGCGAAAGCGGCCGGCGAACTGCGCATCGCGGACCTGTTCCGCCTGATGGTGCGCTGGCTGCGCGACGGCTACTCGCCCGAGTCGGCCGAGGTAAAGATCGAGGAATGGCCGGTGGAGGCGCAGTCGGCCGAAGCGGCACCGCCGGCAACACAGCTGACTTCGGAGGTGGCGTCATGACCGCGCTCAACCGCTCGCAGCAGGACAACATCTTCGATCCGGCCGCGGCCCGCCCGGTGACCGTCATCGGCGCCGGTTCGGTCGGCAGCCAGGTCGTCTGTTCACTCGCCAAGATCGGAGTGGAGCGGCTCCGCGTGTTCGACCACGACTGCGTGGAGTCGCACAACATCTGCATGTCGGCCTACCGGCCGGCTGATCTCGGCGTCTACAAGGTCCGGGCGCTCGCGGAGATCGTCCGCGAGCAGAGCGGTCTGGACATCGTCGCGGAGGAGCGCCGTTACGCAGGCGAACCGCTCCGCGACGCGGTCGTCGCCTGCGTGGATTCGATGGCCGCCCGGCGCCTCATCTGGGAGGCCGTGCGCCAGAACCCGAACGTGGGCATCCTCGTGGATACCCGCGTGGCCATCGAGCTGGTCTCGGTGTTCGCGGTGAATCCGTCCGACCAGGACGACATCGCCTACTACGAGCACTTCCTCTACCCGGATGAGGCCGCGTTGCGGCCGATGTGCGGCGAGCACGGGCTCGATCCGGTGGCCAAGATGGCGACGGCCCTGGCGGTCATGTCGTTGACCAACGTCTGGACTTATGGTAAGACCAGGCGGCACCTGAAGTGGTTGGCCGGGGAGATGAAGCTCCTCGCCGACTGAACCCCGCAGTAAACCAAGGAGACGACGATGGCAGGTACTCTGAAGGTCTCGATCACGGTGGTGCCCACCCAGGGCCGGACCACGACCAAGACGGTCGAGGTCAAGAAGACGGGCGCCAAGCTCGGGGAGGTCCTCAAGGCCGCCGGCATCTCGGCGGAGAACAAGGACATCCTGCTGAACGGCCAGCCGGCCTCGCTCGACGTCTGCGTCGAGCAGGGCGACCAGGTGGACGCCCGCGCGCGGCAGGCCAAGGTGGAGGTCGCCGAGCGCCCCCGGGGCTCGTAAGCGCCGGGCATCAAGGACTTCGCGGCCGCGCATCTTGCGCGGCCGTTTTTCATTTCCCGCGACGCGGGCATAAATAAAAAAAGATGCCCAAGAGGGCATCGGGTGAATCGTCTTATTCGCCGGGAACGGCCAGCCACCGGCCCATGGCCAAATGCAGCTTGCGGGCCTGCCGCGGGCTCAGGTACTCCATGACGGTCTTTTCCCGCTCGGCCACCAGGCTCTCCGGCCAGTCCGGGAAGCGCGCGTGGAGCAGTTCATGGACCAGCGTGCTGATGACGTCACGCCGGAAATCGATGAACAGGGTCTTTTTCGCGTAGTCGCAGGTTCCGACGGCCTTGTGGTCCAGACCGTAGGGGAGACAGACCTCCGGCCGGCCGTCCATGTCGATGTACATGACCCGCCATTTCCCCGATTCGAGCAGCGTGATGCAGCGGTTGGCCAGTTTCCTGGCGAACCGGCGTGTGCGCCGGCTCTGCTTTTTGGACATCGGAATCTCGCAGGTTTAAGGAGCGCACTAAGTTTTTCAGTCTGGCTGGGAAAAAGCAATGCCGTTTGCCAGCAGGCCGCTATCTTTCTATAATTTGGTGGTATGAGCGTCGACGTCAGCCGCGAGAGCGCGGAGTATTATCTGCGCAACGTGGAGCCCAAGTGGAAGGGATTCTGGCTGCATATGCATCTGGTCGCTTTCAATTTGGAGGAATTTGCCGCCGGCCTTGCGTCGATCAGCGATGAGATCTTTGCCTATCACGTCAATCCGCCGAAGAACGATCTGGCGAAATGGGTGCGCGAAGTCGTGGGTGATGCCGAATTGGCGCAGGCGCTCGATGGGGTCCGGACGAAAGAGGAGGCGGCCCGTCTGGTTCGTTTACGGGTCGAGGACCTGAAGCGCGCGACCGGCCGCTAGGGCTCTTGACCGGACATTGCGCAACGCTCTCACGTACCTTAAGCTGACAATGCTACGGAGCAATCTTTCCGGCGAAGACGCCGGACGAAATCGGCCCTAAATCACCGTTATGTCACTCTGCAACGTTTGCGAACACGACCATCTTGATGACGGCAGCTGCTCGTGCGGCTGTGAGGCGGAACAGCAGGTCGAACAGTTCTGTCCGGATTGCGGCCATGCGTCGCACGACGGTCGGGACTGCAAATGCGGCTGCCTAGGGTAGCGATCTGTCTGGTTTAGGGGTTCCCCCGCCACTTATCTTTAGTCAAAGGAGGCGGGGTCCCGCCCAAATGGCGGGAAGAGTTAGAAGTCCAGAGGCGCCTGGGAATCAGATGCCCTCTGCTGAAACTTATGAGCAACGAAGTCGTTTTGGACATCGAGACCGCGAACAGCTTCGCGGACGTCGGCAAGTACGATCCTTCGCTCCTGCAGGTGTCGCTCGTCGGACTGTACCTGTACCGGACCGATGAGTATCTTTCGTTCCTGGAACCGGACCTGCCGAAACTTTGGCGGCTGCTGGAGTCCGCCGACCGGATCATCGGCTACAACCTTTTCGGTTTCGACTACCAGGTCCTCAACACCTATTACCCCGGCGACCTGATGAAATTTCCGACGCTCGACATCATGAAGGACATCGAGAAGCAGATCGGGTTCCGCGTGAAGCTCGACGACGTGGCGCACGCCAGCCTGGGGACCGGCAAATCCGGCAACGGCCTGCAAGCGATTGAATTTTTCCGCAAGGGAGAACTCCAGAAGCTGCGGGACTACTGTCTGCAGGACGTGAAGGTCACGAAGGAGGTCTATGAGTACGGACTTAAGAGCGGCCAGGTGAAGTACAAGGATCGGATGGGGCAGGACGTTTCGGTGAAGGTCGATTTCGCGCCGCAGGCGCAGAAGGCGGCCATCAACCTGACGATGCCGTTCTAGCGGACGGGGCGTCTGCGTCCCCGAGTGCGGCCGATTCGCCGGCCCCCGCTGGTGGGGGTCGGTGCCGTTTTGCCGCCGATGCGGCGGCATGCGGATGAACGATATTTCAATGAGAAAAAATTCGATAATGCCTAACCAGCCGGTGCGGATTTATCCACAGATCATATTTCATGCACCACAACCTATAGTGGTAAGATGGTAACGTAATATACAACCTATTGTGCATAACTCCTGAGGAGGACCCTATGCCGCATTCCGAAACCAAAACCCGCGCGTCTTTCGGCGCACGCCACGAGGACACCAAGGAGGTCGTGGCGGCGATCTTGGACCAGATCCCGGAATTGACCAAAGTCACGACCATCAAGCATCGCGACGGCAGCGTGGCGCCCTTTGACGCCGCCCAGGTCGCGATTTCTTTTGCGCAGGCGTTCAAGGACGTGGGGCTCTCCGACAGCCAGCTCTTGGCGCGCTGCACGCATCAGGCCCTGATGCGGCTGGAGCGCGATTTCGACGGGCATGCCGTACCGACCACGGACGATGTCGCCCGGACGATTGCCGGCGTCCTGATCGACAATAACCTGCCCTACGCCGTCAAACGGTACTTCGCGACGCTGACGGCGGCTGACGTGCCGACGGCCCCGCCGCGCCACACCCGCGGCATCCGCTTCCATCGCTGGTTCACCCGCGATGGCGTGCATCCTTACGACGAGATGACCTGGGAGGTGCGCGATGCCATCATCACCAACGAGAAGGGCAAGAACGTCTTCGAACAGCGCGGCGTGGAGGTGCCGGAATCCTGGAGCCAGCAGGCGACCAACATCTGCGTCTCCAAGTATTTCCGCGGCCAGATCGGCAAGCCGGAGCGGGAGACTTCCGTGCGCCAGATGGTGGACCGCGTGGCCAAGACCGTCTCCGATTGGGGCCGCCATGACGGCTATTTCGCGACGCCGGGCGACGCCGATACCTTTGAGACCGAACTGACGCACCTGCTCGTCAACCAGCACGCGGCCTTCAATAGCCCGGTCTGGTTCAACGTGGGCGTCAGCGCGCGGCCGCAGTGCTCCGCCTGCTTCATCAATTCCGTGCGCGACGACATGCGCTCCATCCTGAACTTGACGGTGACGGAGGGCATGCTCTTCAAGTACGGTTCCGGCACCGGTTCCAATCTTTCCACCCTGCGCTCGTCCAAGGAGCATTTGGGCAATTCGAGCGGCAAGTCCTCCGGGCCGGTGTCCTTCATGAAGGGTTTCGACGCCTTCGCCGGCATCATCAAGTCCGGCGGCAAGACGCGCCGTGCGGCCAAGATGGTGATCCTGAACGCCGACCACCCGGACATCGAGGAATACATCATGTGCAAGGTGAAAGAGGAGCGGAAGGCCAAAGCGCTGGTCGGTCTGGGCTACGATGGCTCCATTGACGGCGAGGCCTACGGCTCGGTCTTCTTCCAGAACGCCAACAATAGCGTGCGCGTGACCGACGACTTCATGCGGGCAGTGCTCGAAGACCGCGAATGGCGTACTCGCGCCGTGACGACCGGCGAGACGGTCGAGACCCTGCGCGCCCGCGACCTGATGCGTAAGATCTCCGAAGCCGCCTGGGAATGCGGCGATCCGGGACTGCAGTACGATACGACCGTCAACCGCTGGCACACCTCGCCGAACTCCGGCCGCATCAACGCCTCGAATCCGTGCTCGGAGTACATGTTCCTGGACGACACGGCCTGCAACCTGGCCTCGCTTAACCTGATGAAGTTCCGCCTGCCGGACGGCGGGTTCGACGTGGAGTCCTTCGTCCATGCCGTGGACGTGATCATCACGGCCATGGAGATCCTGGTCTCCAACTCCAGCTATCCGACACCGGCCATCGAACAGAACAGCGAGGATTTCCGGCCGCTCGGCTTGGGCTACGCCAATCTCGGTGCCCTGCTCATGGCGCGCGGTTTGGCCTACGACTCCGAGGAGGGGCGCAATTTCGCTGCGGCCATCACGGCGCTCATGTCCGGCCGGGCCTACGCCCAGTCCGCCGCCGTCGCCGAGGCGCTCGAACCGTTCCGCTTCTATCGGCTTAACGAGCGGCCGTTCCTCAAGGTCATCGGCATGCACCGCGACAAGGCTTATGCCATCCCGCCGCTTGGCGTGCCGCAGGATCTGCAGGACATGGCGCGCGAATCCTGGGACCAGGCGCTCGAGCGCGGCATGGCAAGCGGTTTCCGCAACGCCCAGATTTCCGTACTGGCCCCGACCGGCACCATCGGCTTTCTCATGGACTGCGACACGACCGGCATTGAGCCGGACATCGCGCTCGTGAAGTTCAAGTGGCTCGTGGGCGGTGGGCTCATGAAGATCGTCAATCAGACCGTGCCGCTGGCGCTCGACGCGCTCGGCTATCCCGAGGCGGAGAAACAGGCCATTCTCGCTTACCTCGACCGCGAGGGCACCATCGAGGGCGCGCCGCATCTCCGGAAGGAGCATCTGCCGGTCTTCGACTGCGCCTTCAAGCCGGCCAAGGGCGTGCGTTCCATCCCGTACATGGGCCACATCCGCATGATGGGCGCGGTCCAGCCGTTCCTCTCCGGCGCCATTTCCAAGACCGTGAACATGCCGGCCGAGGCCACGCCCAAGGACGTGGAAGACGCCTACATCGAATCCTGGAAGCTGGGCCTCAAGGCCGTGGCCATCTACCGCGACGGCTCCAAGGGGCAGCAGGTGCTGACGACTTCCGTGGAAAAGGACAAGAAGCCTGCTCCAGCCGCTTCCACCAAATCTACAGAAGCCACAGCACCAGCCACCGGCCACCGGCCACCAGCCACCAATACCCAATCCCCGCAGGTCAAGATCGAGTACCGCCCGCTTCGCCGCCGCCTGCCGGACGAGCGCAAGTCGCTCACTCACAAGTTCTCGGTGGCGGGACATGAGGGCTACATCACCGTCGGCCTGTATGACGACGGCACGCCGGGCGAGTTCTTCATCCGCATGGCCAAGGGCGGTTCGGTCATCGCCGGCCTCATCGACGCCTTCGCCACCTCGACATCCATCGCGCTCCAGTACGGCGTGCCGCTAAAGGTGCTCGTGAACAAGTTCGCGCACGTGCGCTTCGAGCCGTCGGGCTTCACCAACAACCCGAATATCCGCATCGCCAAGTCCATCGTGGACTACATCTTCCGCTGGCTGGCGCTGAAGTTCCTGTCGCCGGAAGAGGCGAAGGCCGTGGGCGTGAATACCGAAGTGCAGACGATCGGCGACGCTGGTCAGGCCTCGTTCGAGCCGCCGACGCCGGTTGCAATGGCAGCGCCGGAACCGCCGACTGCGGAATCCTGCACGCCATCCTGCACGCCCCTGCCGGACGAGCCGAAAACGGCCATATCCGCCGCCGCGGCCGCCCAGCTGACGATTGACGCCCAGAAGGACCGCGGTCGGACCTCGAACGCCCTGACCATGAGCTTCGACAACCAGGCCGACGCGCCGGTGTGCGACACCTGCGGCGCGATGATGGTCCGGAATGGCGCCTGCTACAAGTGCCTAAATTGCGGGTCGACGAGCGGCTGCTCCTAGCGTAAACGAAATCCGCCCCCAACCGGGGCGGATTTTGAGTTTTGGCCTCGTTATATTTTGAAAGATAACCGCCCCGACTGGCGTATATTTAAAGTTGTATGCCCCTTTGGGGCGATGGTAAAATCCAATCGAGCCGCGCGTTCGCGCGCCTGCACCAATGAATATGCCGGAGCACAAACCGTTGCCGCCTTCCGCCACGGCGGCCCTCACCATCCTGATTTCCGTCATCCTCTCCGCCGGAACCGGTTTCCTAGCCGGTGTTTTTGCCGTCTCGAGCCCTGTGCCAGGTGACCTGCTTTCGCTCCTGCCCATGATGGGCGACGACGGCCGGGGCGTCGCCGGCCCGGCTTTTATCCGCCGGACAGCCGCGGCGCCGAAGCCGGAGGTCCAGACCGATGAGCAGCTGACCATCGCGGCGGTGAAGAAGGCGAGTCCGGCGGTCGTCTCCATCATCATCAGCAAGGACATGCCGGTCTACGAGCAGCAGATGGTGAATCCGTTCGGCAACAACGATTTCTTCAGCCAGTTTTTCGGCAACTCACCGCAGTTCCAGGTGCCGCAGTACCAGCAGAAGGGGACTGAAAAGAAGAAAGTGGGCGCGGGCAGCGGCTTCATCGTCTCCGCTGACGGCTATATCGTCACGAACCGGCACGTGGTGGCGGACGAGACCGCGGAGTACACGGCGGTCCTGGCCGACGGCCGCACGTTCCCGGTCAAGGTCCTGGCGCGCGATCCGTCGAACGACGTGGCCGTGCTGAAGGTGGAGGCCACTGGCCTGCCGACGCTCGCTTATGGCGATTCAGATGCCCTGCAGGTCGGACAACGCGCTATCGCCATCGGCTACGCGCTCGGCGAGTTCGGGAACACCGTTTCCTCCGGCATCGTCTCCGGGCTCCAGCGATCGCTCAAAGGCGTCTCCGACGGCCAGTCGTCGGAGAACCTGTTCGGCGTCATCCAGACCGATGCGGCCATTAATCCAGGCAATTCCGGCGGCCCGCTCCTGAATCTCAAGGGCCAGGTGATCGGCGTGGACGTGGCCATCGTACAGGGTTCGCAGAACATCGGCTTCGCGCTGCCGATCAACGACGTGCGCCGGGCGGTGGAGACGGTGCGGAAAGGCGGCAAGCTCGTCCGGCCGTTCCTCGGCATCCGCTTCGTGATGATCGACAAGGACATCAAGAAAGCCAACCAGCTGTCCGTGGACAACGGCGCGCTCATCGTACGCGGCGACAAGCAGACTGACCTGGCCGTGCTGCCGGGCTCGCCTGCGGATAAGGCCGGTCTCATGGAGAACGATATCGTTCTGGAGGTCAGCGGGCAGAAACTCACTGAGGATTTTCCATTGGATCAGGCGCTGTCGAAATACGCGCCCGGAGACAAAATCACGCTGAAGGTCCTGCACCGCGGCGAGGAGAAGACGGTGGCGGTGACGCTGACGGAGAAGAAGTAGGGTGGGGTGGTTTAAAGTTCAAAAGTTGAAAGTTGAGAGTTATCGGTCAGTTGAAGTCGTACCTCCAGACGCGATTTCAATAACTTTTCCCGCCATTCAGGCGGGACCCCGCCCTCTCTGATTCAGAGATATGTGGCGGGGCAACTTCAAAATCCGAACTTTCAACCACCCGATTGGCGCACCCCCCACCGCGTTTGCTACAATTGCGGCGTACGATAAACCGTAATGCCAATTCTTATGGAGAACGAGGAGCTGCAACCGGTTCCGCCGACGGAGGATAAGCCGCAACCGGCTTCTCCGAAAAAAACTGCCCGGAAACGGCCGGTCTCGCGCAAGGCGGCTGTACCGCGCATTGAAGTGGCTCGCTCGGCTCCGACCGCGACCCTTCAGTCTGGGCGCGGCCAGAAAATCGGCCTGCTCAGCCTGTTGGCCATTTTGGCGATCCTGGCGCTCGGCATCGCCAACCTGTTCTACGTGACCTGGCAGTCAGGACAGTTGGAAGCCATGGCCGATTCCTACTCGCTGCTGCGCGCGAACTATTCGAGCCGCCATACGCCGCCGCCTCCCTCGGCGCCCGCGCCGGTAGCCGAGGAGAAGACGGCTTTCGTCTTCTCGCTCGCGGACGCGAACGATCGGGCGCTGATTCAGGCGATGGTTTCCGAGCCGGCCACCGATTACTACAAGGCCGTCGGTCGGCCGCTTTCGGCCGTGCTCATCGAGCGCCAGAAGCCGCTCTCCAAGTTCATCCGCGTCCGGCTGTTCTTCAAGGATGGCGGAGAGGCCGACAACCTGTGGCCGTTCACGAGCAGTCGAGACGATTGGTGGCTGCCGGCTTGCGTGCCGAACCTGTCCGCTTCCTCGACCAAGACGCAGTGCCCGGCTGATTACCTGGCCAAATATCCGGATATCGCTCGGCTCTTGGCCAAATGAGCGATTATCATCTGTCGCCCCGAAACCAGCAGCGGCACGCCTCTCGGCGCGCCGTTTTTTGGTCTGCACGGCGGTCGTGAGCGGCTAGGCGTCCATCTTGCCAAAAGAAAGCGGCCATGGCATTCTCGTCCTGAGCCGTTCAGCTCATTGCACCGCGTGATTACGCGCAAAAACAGGAGGCCGGACATGGCCGACGATCAGAAGGACAGCAAGACCCCGCCGCCGGACAAGGCTCCGCCTCCGCCGCCGGAAAAGGCGCCGCTCGAGAAGGAGAAGGTGCACGTCACGGTCACGCCCGAGAAGGGCCGGGACAAGGACGACACCGCGCGCAAGCTCGACTACGCCAAGAAGGTCAAGGAGAACCTCAAGGAGCAGGTGAAGGAGGCTGTCGAGAAGCAGAAGGACAACGGCTCCGGCGCCCAGCTCGACGCGGCCAAGAAGGCCACGGAGGACGCGGGCAAGCAGGTCAGCCGCGAGGCCGTGAAGGAGATCAAGGTGAAGGTCGAGGGCGAGGCCGGCGGCAAGAAGGTCTCGAAGGAGGTCGTGGTGGAGCCCAAGGAGGGCGGCCCGAAGCCTCCGGACAAGAAGTAGCTTTCGGACCGGCCAGAGCGCCGGTCTTTTTTATTACCGACCTCCCTAAGAAAAAACCGCGCGGAGGCGCGGTTGGGTCAGTCGTCGATACGTTGCTTGGGCTCGTAGATCTTCTCGAGCGCCTTCTGGGCCAGGACCGTGTCCGAGAGGTGCACGAGCCAGGATTCCGGCGTCAGGCCCTGCCCCTTGCGGAAGTCGGCGCTCCAGACGCCGTGGTGCCAGCGCACGGCCTGCTCGACGCCCAGCACTTCGCCGAGCGTGAGCCGGGTCCGCTTGACGCGTGGCAGGGCGAAATCCGTCCAGGCCTTCGCGCCTGCGATTTCGTGCGGTGCGGTGGACCACTCGCCCAGCCGGTTCCATTTGAGCGAGTCCGAGACGATGGTCGCCGCGTAGGCGATGTCCAGCATGTCCAGGCGGACCTGCTTGCCGTCGTCGAGGAAGTCCGGAAGCGAGGAGGCGAGTCCCGGCAGGATCAGGCAGCACTCCGTCGTGTTGCGCAGGATGCCGGACGGGCCGTTCTGCCAGCTCGGGTGATGCTTGCCGGTCCGGGTGGCGCCCTTGGTGAAGAAGCCGGTCGGCGCGCACTCGGTCAGGTAGTCGATGACGGCCTCCTGGAGATCCGGACTCGCGATGGCGAAGATGCCGTGCTGCCGGAGGCTGTCGATCTCGCGTTGGACCGCAGGGTCCAGCACGCCTTCCTTTTCCAGCCGTCTGAACAGACGCCTCATGTGGCTCTCCTTTCGGTCGGCGGCCTATCTCGGCCTTAAGTCAAGGTACGGCAGACCAAATTAACCTGAAAATCCGGGATCAGTCAATCCGGCCATTTCCGTTCCGGCGGGAGAGGAGTAGAATCATCCCGAACATCATCTCTATGGAACCACAGGAATTTTTCGTCCCGATCCTGCTCGGCACCGGTCGGACAGACCGGAAATCGGCCAAGGTCGCGGAACTGATCCGCGAGCTGGCCGGAAGGCGCGGCTGGCGAGCCGAGATTTTCGATGCCGGCGAGCTGGCCACGCGGGTGACCCACGGTCCCAAGGACCCGGTGCCGGAAACGGCTCCTTGGCGTACGGCGGCGGCCGCGGCCGACGGTTTCATCGTCGTCGCGCCGGAATACAACCATGGCTACCCGGCCGAGCTCAAGATCGTCTGGGACGCCTGCTTCGCGGAGTATCGCCGGAAACCGGTGCTGACCTGCGGCGTCTCGGATGGCATCTTCGGCGGCGCGCGCTTTCTCGAGAATTTCCTGGCCGTGATCCTGGCTGTGCATGCCGTGCCGATGGCCAACCGGATCTACGCGCCGCAGGTCGACAAGCTGTTCGGCGCGGACGGCCAGCCGGCCGACGCCGGTTGGGTCGCGCGGGCCGAAAAGGCGCTGGATGACCTCGGTTGGTACCTGGCGGCGCTGAAGGCGGCGCGTGGCACCTGACGCCCCTCTCGCGTTTCCCGATAACCAAAACCGCTCCGGCAGTGCCGGAGCGGTTTTTGGTCAATGCGTTCTTATTGCGCCAATTGGCAACCGTCGGCGGTCGTGAAGCAGGAGTAGGGGATGCCGATCTTGCCCGGCGGCAGGTTGGGGTCAAACGGCTCCCATCCGGCCGGTGCGTCCTTGCATCGGCCGTTGGCGCAGCCGAAGCAGTCCACGCGGCTGCTGGTTTTATCTTTCATCAGGCGACAGGTGTTTTCTTTCGGTCCGATATCGCAGGTGATCCTGGCCGGGTAGCTCTGGTCCATGGTGAATTTCCCCTCGGGACATTTGGCTATCTGGCCGATACGGTCGGTCGGGGCGCAGACGGAACTCTTGAAGTTCGGCAGGACGACGCAGGATTGGCCGGAGGGGCAGGGGTTCCGGAGGCCGCAGGCCGAGCCCATGGTGCTGCCGGCTTCGAGCGTGAAGCAGGCGCGGCCGGCGCTGTGGTCGAAAGTCCGAATCGTGCCGTCCATGACTGGCGTGGCGTAGGGCGGCTGGTAGCGCTGGTCCTGCAGGTCTGCGGACGACAGCTCGAAGTTGGCGCAGAGTTCGTAGGACAGGTCGGTGACGATGCGGTAGCTGTAGGGTTCGCCGGTTTTCGGGTCCGTGAGCGATGGGATGTAGTAGCCCTTGTTGGTCGTGTCCTGGCGGAACTGCTTGAGGTCCGCAGGCAATCGGCCCTCGTTCTCATAGTAGAGATCGATGGCGGACGAGAGCTGCTGCAGGTGCTCCAGCCGCTGGCGGTCGAGCTGTTTGGCGCGTTCGACTTCCGGCGAGCCCGCCAGCCAGATGCCGCCCACGACCGCGGCCGCGACCAGCAGGACGGCGGTCAGCGCGAACAGCCGAGTCGGTGAGATTTTTTTCACGAGTTCTTCTCGTCGGAGCGGAGATCCCATAGGTAGTAGCCGAAAATCATTCCGGCGATAAGCAGGACAGTGAGGACTTTCAGGAAGAAGCGGACGGTCATCTCGCCGCCGAGCAGGTTGAAGAGCAGGGCGATGAGCGATCCGATGATGAAACCGGCGGCCACGAACAGCGTCAGATAGGTCAGCCACTTGCGGATCTTGGAG
>JAKAKZ010000067.1 GCA_021824285.1 bacterium | reverse complement strand
TGCGGTCGCCGCCGTCGCAAGCCGCAATTGGGCGGCTAAAATATCCTGGCGGTAGTTCAGGAACAGGTGGATAAGCGACGCAGCGCCGATGGCGAAAAGCAGTATGACGGTCATGGTGACCGTAAAACCGACGCGGGCTTTAAGCGTCTTGAACAGCGGGTTGCGGTGCTTCTTGGGCTTATTTTTTACAGCCATAAGGTGCCAGAATCCACTTCTATAATTATACCAGTTTTATGGACGCAGCGGTGCGGTAACGGAAGACCCGCCGGGTGGCGGGCCGCCTGCCGTTCAGCGTTTTATGTGGTGATCAGTAGCTGCTGTAGACCGCGTAGCCCAGGGCGATACCGCCGGCGGCCATGAGCAAGAGGTCCACGGCCTTCGGTTTTTCGCCGCGCAGGCCGGAGCCGTAGGCCGCCAGGCCGATGATGCCGATCATGAGGACCTTTGCGGCTTCGCAGAAGACGCAGACGGAGTGAAGGACGAAAACTTCGATACCGGAGAGCGTCAGCGAAAAGGTCAGGGCGAATGACGTCAGCATCAGGATTGCGACGAAGCTGGTCCGGAGCCGGCGAACCTGGACGAGGATGATGAGGCCTAGGAAGAAAATCAGTCCTAACAGCGAAATCGGCACGCCTAGCAGCTGCGAATAGACGCTTTGGTTGACCAGGTCGCAGGAAAAAGCGGCGGAGAAGTTGCAGATCGAGGAATCGCCCGCCAAAAAATGCACCTTAAGCAGGTAAGCCATCGCCGCTGCGCCGAGGGCGGAGCAGATGGTGATCGCCAGGTTTACCACCTCCACGCGGCGTTCCTTATGCAGGAAGGAAAACATATGTTGGCAGTATAGCCCACGCCCGCGTTTGGCGGAAGCTTAAGATGGCAACCCCGACCAGACTCTTGACCGGTAAAACAGCTTGTCTCCGTACCCCTCCACGGTTTGCGGCAAAAGAGCTATTATCAGCTCAAAAGCCGTATGGATATCCTGATGCAATTCCTCTCCGGACCGTGGGCCCGCGTTTCCCTGCTTGTCCCAGTGCTTTTGAGTTTCGGTATCTATAGCGGCCTGAACAAGACGGCTAATCCCAAGGGCATGAATCTGATGACCAGGTTTGACCACAAGATCCCCTTCTTGCCGGCCTTCAGCGTTCCATATCTACTTCATTTCCCCTACGTGCTCTTCGTGCTTCTGGTCGGTATTCTGCACTCGCCGTATTTCGCCCAGATTGCGGCCGGAACCATCGCTATCCAGTTGGCCTCCGCGCTGATTTTCCGTTGGCGTCAGTCGCATGTGCCGCGGCCGGCCGTCGAGGGCAAGGGGGTTTTCCCGCGGCTCGTCAGGATGATCTACCGGCTGGACCGGCCTTACTGCACGTTCCCCAGCCAGCATGTGGCCTATTCGGTCATCTGCGCCTATTGGTCGACGCTCATCCTGCCCGGTTTGGCATCGTATTTCATGATCCTGACCTCGGCTATCGTGGCTTCGACCCTTTTCCTCAAGCAGCACGCGCTTGCCGACGTGGCCGGCGGCCTGTCTCTTGCCGCGGTCTGCGCCTACGTGATCGGCTGATTTGACGCGGGGCGGCAGCCGTCCGTCCAGAATCAAAACGCCCGGCACTGCCGGGCGTTATTCAGTGTCCGGTTCAGGCCAGGAACGCCAGTACGATGGCCATCCGGTAGATGCCGAAGGCCGTAAAATCGTGCCGGCGGACGTAGTTGAGCAGGAAGCGGATAGCGAAGACGGCCGTGGCGAAGGAGAGCAGGAGACCGATGGCCAGAGTGCCGGCCTGGGACACCGAGAACGAGCCGGCCGACTTGAGCAGATCCAGTCCGGTGGCCGCGGCCATGGTCGGCACCGCGAGCAGGAAGGAGAATTCGACGATCGCCTCGCGCTTCAGGCCGAGGATCAGGCCGCCGACGATGGTGGCGGCCGAGCGCGAGACGCCCGGCACCATGGCGAGCGACTGGAACAGTCCGATGCCGAGGCATTTGCCGTAGGGCAGGCGTTTCAGGTCCTCGAGCCCGTCCGCACGCCCGCGCCTCATTCGCTCGAACACGACCAGGAACAGGCCGCCGAGGAACAGCGACCAGAGCGTGACGGCGGTGTTGCCCAGCAGATATTGCTTGATTATTTTATACAGCGTCAGGCCCAGGATGCCGGTCGGCAGAAAGGCGACGAAAAGCCGCTTGAGGATTTCGAGGTCGAGCAGCTTCCGCCAGTAGAGCGCGACCACCGCGCCGATGGCGCCGAGCTGGATGATGATCTCGAAGCTCTTCATGAATTCGGACTGCACCAGGCCGAGGAGCGTGGCCGCGAGGGTCAGGTGCGCGGTCGAGGAGATGGGCAGGAACTCGGTGACGCCTTCGACGGCGGAGAGGATGACGGTCTGTAGGAGCGTGGGCATTCGGTTGGGTTTAGAGGTTTAGGGGTTTAGAGGTTTAGGGGTTAACAATCGATAGCTCCTAAACCCCTCAACCATTAAACTTCCGCACCAAATATCACTGGTCACATACTACCTTCATCGCGGCGGCGGCACAATTTGAAGTCGGGCGGACAACTTGACTTTCCGCGCCAGACTCTGTAATCCCAATATAGGCTCTTTATATTCGGAGGCCGACATGGCCCGCAAAATCCGCATTCCGCTGCCTTTGGTGGCTCTCTTGTCCCTGGCGTTCGCCAGCTGCAACTGCGGCCCTGGGGGAGACGGCGACTCCGGCACCCAGTCGGACGACGGCGGCGCCAAGCCGCCCCCGAGCGACACTGTCACCTGCGGCACGCTGACCGCGACCGCCGAGCAGGGCACCTGGAGCTTCTACCCGGTGGGCGACACCTACGGGACCAACACCTTCGCCGTTTGGCGCATCGAGGAGGACCCGGCCCACCCCGGTTCCTACATCTTCTCGGGCGACGGCGCTTCGGTCACGGACGTCCTTCCGGTGAAGGACTGGCACGTCCCGACTCCGGTCTGGGGCGCGATCCGGCTGGCGCTCGACGGCAAGGACCCGTACCACTTCACGGCGGACGATCCGTTCTACCTCTGGTACATCCCGTACGTGTCCGGCACGTCCTGGCAGTCGCTGCTCGGCTCCAAGAACGACGGCACCTGCCCGGCGAGCGTCACGCCGCTCAGCGGCCCGCTGATGTGCATCGGCCGGAACCAGCTTGATCCCTACGCCGGACGTCTCACGTCCGGCAGGACCTACCTGGTGCGCCTCTCGATGTTCATCCCGCTCGGTGCCGACGACCACAACCGCGTGCAGTCGTGCTACCAGATGATCCTGCGACTCTAGTTCGCGCCCCCGCTCGGGGGCGTTTTTTATTCCCCAAAGCGACGTCCGGGCAGGCCGCGGCGGCATCTGGACAGCGCGCCGGAAATCCGCTAACTTCAGCCTGTTCATTGAAAAACGAAATTCCGATAAGGAGGCTGCCTTGTGCACCCTGATTGTCGCCCGTAACGGAGCCAACCGGCATTTCCCGCTGGTGGTCGCGGCCAACCGCGACGAATCGCCGACCCGGCCGAGCGCCGACCCTGACTGGCAGCCCGGCGGCTTCTATGCGCCGCTGGACCTGGTCCGCGGCGGTTCCTGGATTGGCGTGAACCG
>JAKAKZ010000001.1 GCA_021824285.1 bacterium | reverse complement strand
GATCTTGCCGTTTTCGCGCTCCGCGATCTCGTCCACGCGCACGTGCACGGTGTACGGCACTTCCTCGTGCATGTTGAGGAAGATCTTCTCGCGGATGACCTCGCCGATCCAGAAGGTGTTGTCGATGTCCGTGATGCGGTCGGGAGGGTAGAGCGGTTCGCCTTCCGGCAGCTTTTCAAGCAGAGCCTCGACGATCGGTTTGAGGTTTCGGCCAGTATCCGCGGACACCTCGAAGATGCCGTCGAACTCATCCTTCCAGGCCAGATACTCATGCAGGAAAGGCCGGTCCTGGTCGGCCTTGTTGAGAACCATGAATTTGGGCTGCTTTACCGCGGCTACCATGCGGTGTACGGCCTTCTCCTCATCGCCGACGTGGCGCGTCGGGTCGACTATGTACAGGACCGCGTCCACGCCCTGGATGGATTCTTTGGCCTTCTCGTTGAGGCGCGAGGTCAGGCTGTCGGAGGAGGCCAAAAACAGGCCGGGCGTATCTACCAGCACGATCTGGCCGCGCGGGTCATGGATTACTCCCTGGATGGCATGGCGGGTGGTCTGCGGTTTCGGCGTGACGATGGCGATTTTAGTGCCGACGAGCGCATTCAAAAGCGTGGACTTGCCCACGTTGGAGCGGCCCACGAGCGCGACGACACCGGCTTTTTTGGGTTGGGATTCAGCGGCCATATCGGGGCGAGTATAGCGCAATTCGGCGGTATTGGCTAGGGGCAGGCTGGTCAGGCGGTTCTTTCCAGAAGCGTCACGAGCTCCACGTGCGGCGAATGCGGGAAGAGGTCCAGGGCGCGCATTTGGGTAATGCGGTAGGCCGTCTTGAGCAGCCGGAAGTCGCGCGCGAAGCTCTCGTGGTTGCAGGAGACGTAGGCGATGCGTTCGGGTAGATGCGCGAGCAGTGATTTTGTCACCTTCGGGTGCAAGCCGGCCCGCGGCGGGTCCACGATGACGGTGTCCGGCCTCTCGTTTTCCCAGATCAGGCTCTCCGCGGCGGCAGCGTGGAACTCCGCGTTCGTGATGCCGTTCAGCGCCGCATTGTCGCGGGCCATGAGGATGGCCTTCTCGTCGAGCTCCACGCCAATCGTCTTTTCCGCCGTATCCGCAAGCCCCAGGCTGAAGAAGCCGACGCCGCAGTACAGGTCGAGCAGTTTCTTGGGCGGTTTCGGGGCCAGGAATTCGCCCACGGTCTTGAGCAGTTCCGCGGCCATCGTCGTATTCGTCTGGAAGAACGAGTTCGGATGGATGCGGTAGGTGCGGCGCCCGACCTGCTCCTCCAGGCAGGCATCGCCCTGGAGCAGTTCCATCTTTTCAGCGATGGAGAGGTCGGTCACGGCCGGGTTGACGCCGTGGTAGATGGTTGTGGCGTAGGGCGCAAGCGCGTTCACGAGGCCATACGGGTCGGGAAGCGCACCTTCGGCGGTCACGACCGTAATCATGCGCTTGCCGGTATTTTTGCCCTCGCGGATCACGAGATAGCGGACATAGCCGGTTTCTGTGTCCGCGTTCCAGGGCTCGAGGCCGGTCTCCTTCATGTAGGCGCGGAAGGCGTTCATGGCCTGCACCGCCGCCGGCGAGAGCAGATAGCAGGTTTCCAGATCCAGGTAAGCGTTCCAACGGCCCGGTTCCTTGAGCCCCAGCTCGCCCTTTGGGCTGACGCAGTAATCCATGCGGTTGCGGTAATAGGTCTGCGTCGGACAGGCTACGACTCCATCGACTTTCTCCGCGATGCCGGCGTCCGACAGCGAGCGGTTGATCAGTTCGCGTTTCATCTCCAGTTGGAAAGGGTAGTCGAACTGCTGCCACAGGCAGCCGCCGCAGCGTCCGGCGTAGGGGCAGGGCGCGGCGGTGCGGTGCGGGGAGGCCGTCGTGACCGCCTCGAGCCGCAGCATCTTGACGCCCTGCTTCCGGGCGTAGAAAGTGCCCTCGATGGTTTCGCCGGGCGCGCAGAAATAGGCTCCGACCGGCCGGCCGTTCACGAGCCCGCGGCCGCGCCCCTTGCGGTCCATTTCCGTGATGGGTAACGTCACTCTGTCGCCGTATTTCATGCGGCAGAGTATATAGATAAAACGCGCCGGCTTCAAGCCCGAAACCGCTTGCGCGCCGTCGTTCCCCATATTGACCAGACCGCTATGCCGGACGCAAAAAAGAAGGAAATCGTCTTGGTTCTCGACGGCATCCGCAGCCTCTACAACGTCGGCGCGATGTTCCGGTCGGCCGACGGTTTCGGCGTAGCGCGCATCTACCTCTGCGGCATCACCGGCACGCCGGAACAGCGCGGCCTGCAGAAGGTGGCGCTCGGCGCCGAGCGGTCCGTGCCTTGGCGGAAGGCCGGTGCCACCTGGCCTCTCCTCGAACGATTGAAAAAAGATGGTTATTATCTGGTCGGCCTGGAGAAGTGCGCCGGCGCCGTCCCCCTGCCGGACCTCCGGCCGCGCTTTCCGCTGGCGCTCGTCGTGGGCAACGAGATCCGCGGCCTTACCCCCGCCATCCGCCGTCGGCTCGATGCGGTCGCGGAAATCCCCATGCTCGGTATCAAGGAATCGTTCAACGTTTCCGTGGCTTGCGGCATCGCCCTGTATGCTCTCCGCCAGAAGTGCTAGATTGTAGTGGCGGTGCCCGAAGGCGACAGTGAAGACGCCGGATATTAAGACCCCGACCGATGCTCTCCATCATCATTCCGACCTACAACGAAGAGGCCTACCTGCCGTTCCTGCTGCGCTCCATCCAGGCGCAGACGTTTAAGGATTTCGAGGTCATCGTCGCTGACGCCAATTCGAAAGACCAGACCAGGGCGCTGGCGGTCGAGATGGGTGCGCGGGTGGTGGACGGCGGCATGCCGGCCGTGGGCCGCAACCGCGGCGCGACGGCGGCGAAAGGCGACATCCTGCTGTTCCTGGATTCCGATGTCGTGCTCCCGGACCCTTGGTTCCTGCAGGGCACTATCGCCGAGTTCGAGAAGCGCAGGCTCGACGTCGCGACCTGCGAGGCTGACCCGATTTCCGACAAGAAAGTGGACAAGGTCTTCCATGAGGTCTTCAACTATTTCATGCGCGTCACCGCTTCCACGATGCCGCATGCCCCGGGTTTCTGCATTTTCGCGCGCAAAAAAATACATGAGGCCATTTCCGGCTTCGACGAGGAAATCAAGCTGGCCGAGGACCATGATTACGCGGACCGTGCCGGCAAGATCGCGAAGTTCGGCGTGCTCAAGATCTACCGCATCCCCGTATCCGTGCGTCGCCTGGACCGCGACGGCCGCCTGAACATCGCGGCTAAGTTCCTGCTCTGCGAGCTTTATATGCGCGCCCGCGGGGCGCCGAAGACCGACCTCTTCCACTACACGTTCGGCCACTCGAAGTCCAAGACCGCCAAACGGAATGGCGGACAAGCGGAGAATTGATATGGCCGACGTCCGTCATCGGCTGGGGAAGTTCTCGGAAATCTCCCTGGGGCAGTTCAAGAAATACGAGGTCGACGGCCGGGCCGTGATGGTCTTGAATATGGACGGTCAGCCCAAGGCCTATCTCGACAAGTGTCCGCACATGGGCGGCCAGATGCGTTTTGACGGCAAGCGGCTGAAATGCAACCTGCACGGTGCGCTGTTCGATGCCGAGACCGGCATGGGCAAGTCGCCGCCGGTGGAGGAGGGCGCTAAACTCACGCCCGTGAAGCTCGTCCTGGAGGGCGATGACCTTTTTTGCGACCTGCCCGAGGCACCGACGTTCACCTGGTCCGACGAGCTGTGATTGGGCGGTTCAGAGTTCGGCGCTGATGCGTGTCCTGTCCCGAACACGGCGGACGGGATTTTTATTTTCATATATAATCACGTTGTCTTGTCCCCAGCTCGATTTTAACTCCCGACTCCCAACTTTCGAACTTTCAAACATCCGATATGCCGCTCCAAAACGATATCGAACTTCCGATTGAGGTGTCCGCCCGCCACGTGCATCTGTCGCAGGCCGATCAGGACGTCCTCTTCGGCCCCGGCTACCAGATGAAGATCAAGAAGAACCTCTCGCAGACCGGTCAGTGGGCCGCAGAGGAGAAGGTCACGGTCGTCGGCCCCAAGGGGAAAACGGAGTGCCGGGTGCTCGGTCCGTGCCGGCCGAAGACGCAGGTGGAGTTCGCCTACAGCGACGGTTTCAAGATCGGAATCGACGTGCCGATGCGCGAGTCCGGCAAGCTTGACGGCACTCCCGGCTGTACTCTCATCGGACCGCGGGGCCAGCTGGAGCTCAAGGAAGGCGTCATCGATCCGCAGCGGCATCTGCATATCTCCGACACGGAGGCGGCGGAGCGCGGTCTGCAGAAGGGCGATATCATCTCGCTGTACATCCCGGGGCAACAGGCCGCGACCTACCACAACTTCATCGTCCGCGTGCACCCGACTTTCCGCATGAACATCCACCTTGATACCGATGAGGGCAATGCCTGCTCCTTGCCGACCTTCGGCTCTAAAGGACGGATCGTACGGGTGGAGCGGGCCGGTCAGGTCATCTGGCATGATGCGCGCTGGCCACAGCTCCGGTAGGACCGCAAAGCCCAACCCATATGATTCTCGTGATCAATTCCGGCAGTTCCAGTCTGAAGTTTCGCCTCTACTCGTCGTCGCTCAAGGAACTGGCGAACGGCTTGGTCGAGCGCATCGGTCTTGACGCCCCGTTCCTCGAATACCGCATCGGAAGCGGGGAGAAGCGGCATGGGGCCATGCCGGCCGTACCGGACCACAAGGCCGCGCTCGCCGCGGTGTTCGCCGCCCTCAAGAGGGAAAAAATCGACACCGCCGCCATCCGCGCTGTCGGGCATCGGGTGGTCCACGGTGGCGAGGAGTTCGTCGTGCCGACCGTGGTTGCTGACGGCGTGCTGACGCGGCTTGAGACCTACAGCCGGCTGGCGCCGCTCCACAACCCGCCGAACCTGGCCGGCATCCGTTCTTGCCTGGAGCTCCTGCCGAGGGCCAAGAACGTGGCGGTCTTCGACACGTCCTTCTACCGCACGCTCGGCCCGGAGGCTTTCGTCTACTCGCTACCACTTGAACTTTATCTCAAGCATAAGATACGCAAGTACGGCTTCCACGGCATCTCGCACCAGTATGTCACGCGCGAGGCCGCAAAAATATTGAAGAAACCCTACAGCAAATTGCGCCTGGTCTCCTGTCATATCGGTTCCGGCGCCTCGGTCACGGCCGTGAAGAACGGCAGGGCCACGGACACCTCCATGGGCTTCACGCCGCTTGAAGGCGTCACCATGTCGACCCGCTGCGGCGACATCGACGCCGCTATCCCGCTCTACCTGATGCGCGAGCTGAAGATGACGGAGCAGGAGGTAGACGACCTGATGAACAAGAAGTCCGGCATGCTGGGACTGACCGGCTTCAAGGACATGCGCGACGTGCTGGCGCGGACCGGCTGGAAAGTCGATGGTGTCCAGCCGGTTGCCCCCAAGGACGCCGATGAGCGCAAGTGGTGCCGCATCGCCGTGGACGTGTTCTGCTACGACGTGGCCCGCTACATCGGCCAATTCGCCGCGCTCATGGGCGGTGCGGATGCGGTCATCTTCACGGCCGGGGTGGGGGAGCGCAACGCCTTCCTCCGCGAACGGATCATGGATCTCGTCAAACTGCCAGGCAAGCCGAAAGTCCTGGTCGTGCCGACCAACGAGGAGCTGATGATCGCCAAGGAGACCAAGGCGGCTCTCTGATGACCCAGCCCGCGAGCTCGAGGTTTTTTGCCGGCCTGCTGCCCGACCAGCGGGTTGGTTTGTCTTCCGCGATTCTGCCGACCCTACCGCTTGCCAGTTGCCCAAAATAAGCTTATACTGCACCAGCTTCCGCCCATCGGCGGACTGTTTAAATAGATGCTCGGCCGCCTGCTCAAATCCAAGTCCTCGACCGTCACCGCCGCGGCGGTTCTTTTGGGCGTCGCTTCGCTCGCGAGCCGTGCGGTCGGCGTCCTGCGCGACCGGATGCTCTCCGGCACGTTCGGCGCTGGCGCGGAGCTCGATGCCTATTACGCCGCCTTCCGCATCCCGGACCTGGTCTACAACCTCTTCGTCCTTGGCGCCATCACGGCCGGCTTCATTCCGGTGCTGACGCGCGTCCTGACCCGCGAGTCGCATGAAGAAAAGCTCAATGAATCAGCCAGCCGGCTGACTTCGCTGCTCCTGACGGTGCTCGGCGCGCTGCTCGTCGTCGCGGCCGTCGCCGGCGCCGCCGCCGCGCCCTGGCTCACGCGCTACATCGCTCCCGGTTTCGGCGGCCATGTCCGGGAGCTGACCGTCAGTCTCACGCGCGTCATGTTCCTGTCGCCGGTGCTCTTGGGCGTCTCGGGCGTCCTGGGCGGCGTCCTGCAGGTGCGGCGCCGGTTCCTGACTTACGCGCTCGCGCCGATCCTCTACAATTTCGGCATCATTTTCGGCATCGTCTTCTTGGTGCCGCGTCTCGGCGTGGCCGGGGCCGCCTGGGGCGTGGTGTTCGGCGCGGCCATGCACATGGCCGTCCAGCTCCTGGCCTGCCTGGCGCTCGGCTTCCGTTACCGGCCGATTTGGGACTGGCGCGACGCCGGCCTGCGCGACATCTGGCGGCTGATGGTGCCGCGCACGGCCGGTCTGGCCGTCTCGCAGCTGAATCTTGCCATCCTCACGGGCGTCGCCTCGACCGTCGGTGCGGGCGGCATCGCGGTCTTCAACCTGGCCAATAACCTGCAGAGTTTCCCCATCGGCATCATCGGCGTCTCCTTCGCCGTGGCCGCTTTCCCGCTGATTTCCGAGCTGGCGGCCAAATACGACCGGACCGGCTTCGTGGACGCTTACGCCAAGACCGTGCGCTCCGTGATGTTCCTGATCATTCCGGCGACCGTCGCCTTCCTGCTGCTCCGGGCCCAGATCGTCCGCGTCATTCTGGGTACCGGCCGTTTCGACTGGAGCGATACCATCGCTACGGCCGATGCTCTGGCCTATTTCACCTTGAGCCTCTTCGCCCAGGCGCTCCTGCCGCTCGTGACCCGTGCCTTCTTCGCCTATCATGACGTGAAGACGCCGCTTTACGCCGGCATTGTCGCGGTCGTGCTGGAACGTCTGCTGGCCGCGGTCCTCGTCGCGCGCGGCATGGGCACGCCGGGTCTGGCCCTGGCCTTTTCCGTCGGCAGCGTCTTCAATCTGGTCGTGCTCTGGGCGTTTCTGCGGCGGCGGACCGGCAATCTCGGCGAGGCGGCCATCATGCGTCCGCTCGCGGTCATGTGCGTCGCCGGCGTCGCCATGGCGCTGGTCATCCAGCTCGGCAAGACGGTTCTTGGCGCGGTCGTGAACATGCAGACCTTCGTCGGTATCTTCACGCAGGGCGCGGTGGCCGGCGCGCTGGGCATCGCGGCCTACATCGCTTTGGCCCTCCTGCTCGGTTCCGAAGACGCCCGCCGCATCGTGGCCCTCTACCGCCGTCGCGGCGCGCCCGGACCGCGTTCCGAGCTGGGCCAGGAAGGCGAGGCCATCGTGGCCGAATAAAGTATGGAGTGGGAAGTTTGAAGCGTGAAGCGCCCCAGCAATACCTTCACACTCCAAACTTCCCACTCCCCACTCCCGATATGGAAATGAACGACATCCGCAATTTCTGCATCATCGCGCACATCGACCACGGCAAGTCCACGCTGGCGGACCGCATTTTGGAGATCACCAAAACCGTCTCCAAGCGCGAGATGAAGGACCAGATGCTCGACCAGATGGACCTGGAGCGCGAGCGCGGCATCACCATCAAGCTGCAGCCCGTGCGCATGAGCTACACCACCCGCGCCGGGCGGACTTTCGAGTTCAACCTGATCGACACGCCGGGCCACGTGGACTTTACCTACGAGGTCTCGCGCTCGCTCGCGGCCGTCGAGGGCGCGATTCTGCTCGTCGACGCCACCCAAGGCGTACAGGCGCAGACCATCGGCAATCTTTACCTGGCTCTTGAGCAGGACCTGGCCATCATCCCCGTGGTCAACAAGATCGACCTGCCGAACGCCGAACCGGAAAAGGCTCGCGAGGAGCTCGTGCACCTCATCGGCTGCGCACCGGAGGAAGTTATCTTCGCCTCCGGCAAGACCGGTTCCGGCGTCGCCGACATCCTGGAGGCCGTGGCCGCCAAGGTGCCGCCGCCGCAGGGCGACCCGGCAAGGCCTTTCCGCGGCCTGGTTTTCGACTCCATGTACGATTCCTACAAGGGCGTGGTCGCCTTCGTGCGCGTGGTCGACGGAGAGTTGAAGAAAAATGACAAGATATCGCTGTTCGCCACCAGGGCACGCGGCGAGGTCATCGACCTCGGCATATTTACGCCGAAATTCAAGCCCACCGATTCGCTCCGCGCCGGCGAAATCGGCTACGTCTGTTCCGGCCTCAAGGAGATCGCGGCGTGCCGCGTCGGCGACACGCTGACCGTGGCCGATGCGCGCGAACGGGGAGTGGAGCCGGTCGAGGGCTACAAGGACATCATGCCCATGGTCTTTGCCGGCATCTTCCCCAAGGAAGGCGACGCCTTTGAGCGCCTGCGCGATGCGATGCTGAAATTGAAATTAAGCGATTCCGCGCTCTCCTTTGAGCCGGAGCACTCCACCGCGCTCGGCTTCGGCTTCCGCTGTGGCATGCTCGGCCTCCTGCATCTCGAAATCGTCCAGGAGCGCCTGCGCCGCGAATACGGTCTGGAGGTCGTGGTCACGGTCCCATCCGTGGCCTACCGCGTCCACCAGAGCGACCAGACCACAGTTACCGTGAAGAGCCCCATGGACCTGCCGGACCCGAGCCGCATCGAGTTCATCGAGGAGCCGTGGGTGCGCGCCGACATTATCGCGCCGCGCGATTTCCTCGGCAACATCATGGCGCTCGTCCAGGACAAGCGCGGGCTCTACCGCAACACCGAATACCTGACCGCCGATGAGGGTGCGAGCCGCGTCTACCTGCATTACGAGATGCCGCTGTCGTCCATCCTGGTGGATTTCTACGACAAGCTGAAGAGCGTCTCCTCCGGCTATGCCTCGCTGAACTACGAGTTCCTCGATTACCGCGAGGCGGACGTGGCGCGGCTCGACATCCTTGTGGCGGAAGAACCGGTGGAGGCCTTCGCCACCATCGTTTACCGCGATGCGGCCCAGCGTATCGGCCGCAAGATCTGCGAATCGCTCAAGGAAACCCTGCCGCGCCAGCAGTTCGAGGTGAAGATCCAGGCTGCTCTCGGCGGCAAGGTCGTGGCCTCGGAACGCATCGCCCCGTACCGCAAGGACGTCACCGGCTATCTTTCGGGTGGTGACTGGACCCGCAAGCAGAAACTGCTCAACAAGCAGAAGGAAGGCAAGAAGCGCATGATGAAGGGCGGTAAGGTGGACATTCCGCCGGAGGCCTTCCTGTCCGTGCTGAAACGTGATTGATTTTCTGGGCCGTGATAACATATCAATCGTATTCGGTTTAAGGGTGTAGGGGTTTAATGGTTTAAAGGCCACCGCCGCGTGTCCCTTCGACCTTTCGACCCTTAAGCCATCACACTCAACCGCATTTATGCCTAAAATCGGTAATATCCGCATCCGTCGCCGGCAGGTCCGCAAGGTCGTTTGGATTACGCTTACCGGTTTTTCCGCCCTGGCCATGGTTTTCGGCATGGTCGCGCCGTACTTGAATAAGTGAAGCTTGAAGCTGGGAGCTTAGAGCAGAAGCTTTAAGCCCTAAGCTTTAATCTTTCCGGACCCGTAAATCGATGGACCGCCGTTGGACTCTTGCCGATCCGCCAGCGCAGGACATGCGCGAGCGTTTTTCCGAGCTGCACCCTGTTGCGGTTCAGTTGCTGTGGAGCCGCGGAATCACGGCCAAGGATCAGGTCGAGGCATTTCTGCAGCCCGACTACGTCCGGGATCTTCATGATCCCTATCTTTTCCGCGAGATGGAGGCCGCCTGCGCCCGCATCTGGCGCGCGCTCACCGATGGGGAGAATATCGTCGTTTACGGCGATTATGACGCCGACGGCGTCACCGGATCGGCGGTACTGCTCACGACGCTGCACGAGGCCGCGCGCCTTCTGGGCGCCGACCGGTCGCGCATCGGCAGTTACATCCCGCACCGCGAGAAAGAGGGCTACGGCGTCAGCCGCGAGGCGGTCGAGGTCCTGTCCGGCCGTAAGACCGACCTCATGATCACCGTGGATTGCGGCATCAGCTGCGCGCCCGAGATCGCGCTCGCGGCCGAGCGCGGCATCGACACGATCGTGGTTGACCACCATCAGGTGCCGCCGCAGGTGCCGGAATGCATCCTCATCCATCCGCTCGTGCCGGGGGAGACTTATCCGTTCGGTAAGCTGGCGGCGGTCGGCGTATCCTTCAAGCTGGCCTGCGGGTTCATGCGCTACGCGGCCGAGCGCGGCAAGCCGTTCTCGGCCGGCTTCGACAAATGGCTGCTGGATCTCGTGGCGATCGCCACGGTCACGGATCTGATGCCGCTCGTGGGCGAGAACCGGACGCTCGAGAAATACGGGCTGGTCGTGCTCAACAAGACCCGGCGCCCGGGCCTGCAGCGCATCCTGGAGACCGCCGGCCTGGCCGCCGGCGCGATCGACACCGTTTCCGTCGGTTTCGGCATCGGCCCGCGCATCAACGCGGCCTCACGCATGGACCACGCGCAGCACGCGCTCGACGCGCTCATGGCGCCGACGCTCGAAGACGCGAAGATACTTGCGGAAAAACTCAATGATTTAAATTTGGCCCGTCAGCGCAGCACCGAGGAGATCATGCGCGCGGCCCAAGCGCGGCTCGCCGCAGCGCCGCAGGACACGCCGCTTCGCATCGTCTGGGGCGACGGCTGGTCGGCGGGCCTTGTCGGCCTCGTGGCCGGCAAGATCGCCTCCGAGACCGGCGTGCCGGCCATGGTTTTCGGCCGGGAAGGGGAGCGCTACGTCGGGTCGGGCCGCGGCGTACCCGGCTTCAACCTGGTGGCCGCGCTCGAGGCGGCCAAGGGTCACCTCACGCGCTTCGGCGGCCATCCGCAGGCCTGCGGCATGACCGTGGATGGGGATGGGCATTTCCGCGAGTTCTGCGCTATCGTGGAGGAGTACGCGCGGCGCGAGCTGGCCGGACGCGATCTGCGTCCGGTGCTGCAGTCGGACGCGGAAATCCGGCTTTCCCAGGTGACCTGGGATCTCGTGCATCTGCTCCAGAAGTTCGAGCCGCACGGCGAAGGCAATCCCCGGCCGCGGTTCCTCTTGCGCGACCTCGTCATGTCCTCGGCTACGCCGGTGGGTCAGAACGGACGTCATGTCCGTCTGGCCGTCCGGGGTGATGTGGCGGTCGAATCGAAGGTCATCGCTTTCAATCTGGCAGAGAAGGCGAGGGCGATCGTGCCTGGCAGCCATATCGATTTGGTCGTCGAACTAGGCATCAACGTCTGGAACGGCCGTCAGGAGATTCAGCTTAAGGCCATAGATCTGCGCTTGGCGCAGCCCGTAATATGAAACTGATAGCGCACACGGACGGCGGCGCGCGCGGCAATCCAGGTCCGGCCGCGCTCGGCGTGTACATTACGGACACCGACGGCCGACCGGTTAAGGAACATGGCCGTTATTTGGGTCACGCCACCAATAACCACGCCGAATATGCGGCGGTCATTGATGCCTTAGAGCATGCCAAAGAGCTGGGGGCCGATGAGCTCGACGTGTACCTGGATTCTGAACTCGTAGTGCGGCAATTGGCCGGACAATATCGCGTGAAGGATCCCGGTTTGGCCCAGCAGTACATGCGTGTCCATAATCTTCGGCTCGGGTTCCGCAAAGTCACTTTCACCCACGTGCGGCGCGAGAACAACAAGGATGCCGACCGCCTGGTGAATCAAGCCCTTGACCGCCACGCGGCGGAATGAAGCCCCGGCAGTTAATCCCCAGCCTCAAGCTGGGGTTTCGTGTATAATAGGATGCGTCATATGCGGAATCGGTTTTCCGCGGTCACACGCAGCATTCTCGCGGCGCTGGCTTGTTTTGCCGGCCTGCTTTTCATGTCCGCAGCGCCGGCCCGCGCCGGCACTTTCGATAATATCCAGGGTTGGGTGTGGTCCGGAACGGCAGGCTGGCTCTCACTGAATTGCGTGGACTCCGGAACTTGCGCCACGGCGGATTACGGCGTGACGTTTGAGGACGTGGCCGGCAACAAGAATCTGGCGAATATGTACGGTTGGGCATGGTCCGAAACCATGGGTTGGATTTGTTTCGGCACCAGCTGTCTGGACAGCGATCCGGCCGCCATTACGCCAGAAGGCGTGGCGCCGTACGCCCAATACCGTCGCGTCTACATCGATAGCAACGGACAGACGAAGAGGAACCAGATTTGGGGTTGGGCGCGGGTGCACAGCCTAGGCAACAACGGTTGGATCTCGCTCAACTGCGCGAACAAGGACGCCAACGACTGCGCCGCAGCCAATTTCTATCTCGGCTTGAACACGGCGGACGGCACTTTCATCGATGCCGCGCATCCGGAAAGCCGCTGGGCCTGGAGCGGTAACAACGACGGCACGGGGCTCGGCTGGATCGAATTCGGCGCTTACGCGAAGACCACCTGGCTGCCGTCGCAGGTCGGTAACGTCCATCGGCCGCTCGGCATCTACGAGCCTGTCCCTGGTCCGGGAGTGACCCTACCCGGCACGCATCTGCACACGATTGGCGTTTCCTTCGATAATTTCATGGCTCAGAAAGGCGCCTTAGTGGAATGTCAGATCGATACGACCCCGACAACGCAGAAATACATCCGGCGGATTACCGACGACAACATCTACAATTCGCCGCCGGCGCTCACGGGCTTTTTCGAGGCTACGACCGATCTGCTGTCGAGCGACCCGCTCGGACCCCGCGGGCTGTGGTACATGAATTACTGCTACGTCACTTCGCCGCCGTTGAGGCGCGGCACGGTCTGCAACATCGATGCCGATTGCGGCGCGGACGCAATCTGCGACAAGGTGCACAATCCCGGCGGCACCAATTACTGTCGGGTCATCATCGATAAGGTCGACAGCCGTTGGCCGGTGTATGTGCACTCCAACGACTGGTCATTGGCCGACCAGCAGGCGGCGGAAAGCTGCTTCGAATCGAACGCTGGCGCCTATTTCAACAACGTCAAGAAATGCGACATTACGGGCGACGTGGCCTACACCTTGCTGATGCGCCGCGGTCTCTCGGTCGAAGGCTACTGCGACGACGGTCTGGATGGCGACGGCAACGGCAACATCGATGCGGCCGACCGCACTTGCCGCGGGCTTCCTTACGCGATGAATCCCGCCCAGGCGCCGCTGACCTGCCAGAAGAATTCCGGCAATCCCATAGACTGCCGCGACAGCTCCTACCGCCGCGGCGACCGTTGCTGCAGCAATCAGCCGTCCTTTCAGGGGGCCAGCAGCAATAACATGGCGGACGGCACCTGGTGCCGGTACAACGACCCGAACGACGGCTATTTCGACTGTGATTGCGCCAGCGCGAACTTCGGTAACGGCGATTGCTATGCGCCAGGCGCGCAGTCGGGCGAGTACTGCTGCACGTCGGAAGACCTGCTCAAGAAGCTGCCATGAAGCCATTTCCGCCCATTCGGACCATCATCGGCATGGCGGTTCTCGCCGTCGGCTGCTCGTCGCTGTTTCTGGTGGCGGCCACGGCCCGCGCGCAGGGCACCTTTTCCGCCGAGAACATCGTCGACGGCGTGATCAACGACGATTACTGTTTCGATACCGCTATCGTCAACGGGGTCTCCGTCGCCGTGGACAACGACGGGAACGGGAAGGCCAACTGCGAGGATCCGGCATGTTACGGCGCGCTCTCTTCCGACGGCCGCATGTGCGTCAATCGGGAGTTGGATCTCGTCAACGGTTATAACTACTGCAGCAACGGCATCGATGACGACCAGAACGGCAGCGCCGATTGCGCCGACGCCTCCTGCGCCAACAAGTTCGGCAACTGCGGCCCCTGCCCGACGCGCGAAGACGTCAATTACGCGATGTGCGCTGATCAGAAGGACGCGGACCTGGATGGGCTGATCGACTGCGCTGACGTGGCGGACTGCCTGCCGTCGCCGGGCGAGAACTACCGTCGTCTCGGCACGCTCGGCGGTCCGGGCAACGCGGCCTTCTGCGCCGCGGCCGAAAACGATGATGTCACCTGCAGTGACGGCTTTGACAATGACGGCAACGGCAAGAAGGACTGCGAAGAGGCCAGCTGCCTGGGCAAGAATGCCCCCGGCGGGGGAAAGTGCGAAAATCCGGAAACCTCCTGCTCCGACGGTATCGACAATGATGCCGACGGCCTGATCGACGTCGTCGACCCCGATTGTTTCAACTCGCCGGACTGGGGCGGAAAGACCTGGGATAATTTCGTTTGCGGCCAGAATCCTCCGTACCAGGCCGTGCCGCTGCCGACCTTGCCGTTCCCGTATGCCAAGGCCCCGTCGACCGATTTCGCCTGCGTCACGACCCCGGACTATTCCTGCGTCGAGGTGCCGGCTTTTTTGCCGACTGACCCGGCCGGCTATCCGCTGACCGCGCCAGGCGGCTTTTCGTCCACCCTTTCGGCCCGCGTCTACGGCACGGTCCATGAGAGCGTCGCGGGCGGCAGCAGCTACAATGACCTGGTGGAGCTGGTCGGTACGTCTTCATATGCCGCCGTGACTTTCGTCATCGGCGATGCCACGACGACGGACCGGTACTATCCGTACGCCGACGCCACCTGCGTCCTGGTCGGTTCCGGCGCCGGACAGTTCTCTTTCGCGGCCGAGCGCGGCAAGGCCGTGCAGGTCTTCAGCACCGGCAGCCCGGTCGGCCCTTTCGATCTGCGCCTGCAGTGCCCGACGCCGTCCTCGGCCGCCTTCGCCACGACCTATCCTTATCCGATCAGCGTCGTAGCCTCTCACGCGGACGGCACGCGCGAGGACGGCCAGGTCGAGACTACGGATCCGTTGCACTTCTTTTCAACTCTGTACGAGGCCCAGAAGCCGACGGCACTGGCCGTCCAGCCGGAGGGCATGGTCGGACCGGTTTTCCGCGTCCCCTATGGCACGTCGCGCCGCCTGCGGGTCATTCCGGACGACAATCCGAAACCGCCGACGCTCATCTGCCGCTGCGCTACGGACATCAACAGCGATCCGACGGTGTTTGCCGGCCCGAATTGCGTCTCGCAACCGTTCGTTTTTCAGTTGAGCGGTTCCTACGACGTGCGCTCTTATATCGAGGACGCTGCCGGTAACACCAGCGATCTGCAGAACGCCTCGTTGGACGTGGAGGTCACCCCGGCCATTTCGCCGGCCACAAGCGACCAGTTCCGCCTGGTGCCCGCCGCCTTCGTCATCCAAGTCAACACCGGCTCGGGTGGGACGCAGTTCGTGCCGCAGCAACCCCTGACGCCGTTCTTCCGCCGGCTGCGCATGCGGGCGAAAGCCACGGCTACGTTCATCTCCGGCACCGCTTTCGGCAACGGCGCCTGCCAGGGCAAGATCTACGACAATAACGGCGGAACGGCGCTTCTGGACCCCGCCGGCAATCCTCTGACTTGGGCGAGCGGCGACAGCTTCCCGCTGGTCGGCATCGGCAATCACGCCATCTGCGACGGGAACCTGACCATCCCGGACCTGGCCGACGGCGAGTATTTCATGACCCTGTCCGTCATCGACGGCGCGGGCAACAGCGGCGAATCGAACCGCCAGGTTTTCTACGTCTGTAACCACTTGCCGGCCTTCGGCGAACCGGAGACTGTCTGCAGCAAGGCCGATTTCGACGGCGACGGCGCGCCGGAAGCGCTCTACACCAAGATGTTCACCAGGGACGCGTCGCCGCAGGTCTGCGACAACTGTTCCGGCATCTACAATCCGGACCAGTCCGATTTCGACGCTAACGGCATCGGTAACGCCTGCGACGCCGACGTGAATCTCGGGCGCTGCGAACTTGACCGCAACACGCCGTGCCAGAACGACGACTCCCGCAAGGTGCTGACCGGTCTCGGAGACAGCCAGCTCTGCGATCCGACGACTGATCCGCTGTGCTGCACGCGGCCGTCCAACAGCGATCTCAACGACAAGCAGCAGTGCCTCCAGGATTTCCCGCTGGCCGTGCTCGATCCGGGCTCGCCGGACTACATGTCCAAGAAGATCCGCTGTAACGACTGCTGTCCCGCCATCCGTCTGGAGCCGCACCAGACCGCACCGGCGGATTTGGGCGTGCCGGACAGCTATCCCGCGAAGTCGGACCCGCAGTACTGCAGCTACAGCTGGGGCATGTGCGCGGTCGGCGGCCAGATCTGTTTGAGCGATTTCGAGTGCGGCTTCTGCTCTGTCCTGAAAAGCGGCGGCCCGGTCGGCTGCCGGAACGCCCAGGACTGCATCGATCAGGGCCTGCCGGACACGACCACCTGCAGCCGCGAGAAGGGCATCGGCCGCTGCGATCTGGATCGGACCGCAAGCTGCCGCACCAACGCCGACTGCGGCGAGAATGCCCCTTGTCTTGGTTCCTGCTGGATCAACAGCTCCATCAGCTGCTCCAGCAACGCCGATTGCCCGGCCGGCGACTCCTGCACCAGCGTCAATTACTGCGACCGCCTGATCCCGCCCTGGCTGCAGAGCGATCTCGGTAACCTCTATTCGGCCCAGCGCATCGGCGCGCGCAAGTATCCGCCGCGCGGCCGGTACAACGCCACGTACTGCATCTCGGCCAAAGGTTCGATCAGCAATTTCCGCGGCGAGCTCTGCGCCCAGGGCAATCGGACCGACCCCAAATACCGCTACGCGACCCCAGTCCGCACCCAGGGCTTCCAGACCGTTCTGGGCAAGCTCGATCTTAACGGCCTGAAGAACGGACGCTACGGTGAGGTCGTGACCTTCGGCAGCTCGGCGGAGCTCGACACGGCGATCGCCAACGGCCCGCTCGGCGGCAAGGTCTATCGGTACGTCCCGGTCGGCGGTGCGCCGGACGACCTGACGGTCAGTGCCGCGACCGCGCTCACGATTCTGAACGGCAACGATACCGCTTCGGGCGCCGGCACCATCCTGGTCGAGGGTGGCAACCTCATCATCGCCACGGATATCGATTATCAGAACACGCCGTCCAGCCAAAGCAATATCGCCTCGTTGGCTTCCGTGGCCTGGATCGTCCTGGCAGAGCCGCTCGATCCGCTCAAGGGCGGCAATATCTATATCGACCGGCGCGTCACTTGGGCCGTGGGCACTTTCTTCGCTGACGGCAAATCTGGAATCACGAGCGTCTATCCGTCGAACCAGGATATCTACCGGCCGCTTACGGTTCTCGGCGTCATGGTGGCCAAGGTCTTCCATTTTGACCGCCTCTTTCAGAGCCTGGAGCAGGGCGCGGAACGGGTCGTTTACGACGGTCGGGCCGTGGCTAATCCGCCGCCGGGCATCGGCGATTTCTCAAAGGCCCTGCCGCGCTTCGGCGGCATCTCGCAGTGACGGGCTTCAGATAAGGCCGCGGGAGCTCTAGCGTGCTATAATGCAATCGGCCAATCAGCCCTGTGGATTGTTTGCGGCCAAAATGATTATGGGCTTATTTTTCGGACCGAAAAAGCAGAGCTACCTCGGAGTCGACTTGGGCGCCGGCGGCATTAAGGTAGTCGAACTGCAGAATGAGAAAGGGCGGGCCAGGCTCGCCACTTACGGCTTCACGGAACGCCTACCGGATTCCCAGCCGGCGAATCTCACCGATGCGCCGGAAGAGACGGCGGCTTTGTTGAAAAAAATTACAGCTAAAGCCCGGACTTCGACTGCCCGAACCGTGGCCGGCCTGCCGATCGCGTCAGTCTTCAATTCGGTCATCACCGTCCCCAAGGGACCGGAAAAGGAGATGCTGGAGGCGGCGCAGGTCCAGGCGCGCAAGCTCATCCCCGTGCCGCTCGAGGACATGATCATGGATTACAAGCCCATTCCGGCACCGGGCGAAAAGGGCGCGGCCAAGGGGCCTGCCAAGGAAGACGCGAAGAAGGAGGAGAGCAAGAACGTCCAGATGCTCATCACGGGCGCCTCCCGCGCCATGGTGAGCAAGTACCTGAAGGTTTTTCAGCTGGCCGGCCTGACTCTCGAAAGCCTGGAGACGGAGACTTTCGCGCTGGTCCGCTCTCTTATCGGCAAGGACCGCTCCATCAGCATGATCGTGGACATCGGCGCGCTCCGCACCAACATCATCATCGTGGAGAACGGCGTTCCGTACGTGACGCGCAGCCTCGATATGGGCGGCGCCTCGCTCACGCGGGCCATGAGCCGGGCCCTGAATATGGATATCAAGTCGGCCGAGTCGCTGAAGTGCGACATCAAGGGCGTGTCCTCCATCTATCCGGCGGAGGGCCTGCCGAAGGTCTTCGAGACGACCATGCTGCCGATGGTCACGGAGCTGAAATATTCAATGGATCTCTACACCGGTCAGGGCGATGACCAGAACGGGAAGCAGGTGGAGAAGATCATCATCACCGGCGGTTCCGCCCTTTTGCCTTCGCTCGCCGGCTACTTCACCAAACAGCTCAGTATCCGCTCTTACGTCGGCGATCCGTGGGCCCGGGTCGTCTATCCTGATGAGCTTCGTCCGGTGCTCGACGAGGTCGGACCGCGTTTCGCGGTGTCGGTCGGCCTCGCCATGCGCGACATCGAATGACAACTATGGCAGACGCTCCGCTTATACCGCCACAATCTGGCTCGGGCGCCCCGCCAAAGCCGCCGGCGCCAAAGCCGCCGCCGGCGCCGCCGAAACCGCCGCTCGCCCCGCCCAAGGCCCCCTCAACCGGAGCCGGCGCTTTGCGCGTCTCGCTGATTCCTTCGGAAATCGCGGAGCAGGCCAAGACCGACCCGCGGCGCTGGCTGGCCATAATCGGTCTCGTGGTTGCGGTCGAACTGGTGCTGTTCGGCGTCGGTTATGCCCTGTTGCGGAGCGTCGCCGCTAGGCGCATGGCCACGCTTGAGTCCATCAGGTCGCAAATCCAAGCGACCGACAAGCAGATTTCCGACATGAGCAGTTCCGTCAACGACTTGGCCCTCTATTCGATCCGCTCTTCGGTCGTGGCCAAGACCCTGGATCAGCACGTCTATGCGACGCGCGTGTTCCGGCTCATCGAGCGGAACACCATCCCGGCTGTGCGCTACGGTTCTGCGGCTATCGATTTGGAGAAGGGGACCATCGCTTTGAGCGCTACGGCGCTCAAATACCGCGATATCGTCAGGCAGATCATGGCCTTCCGGGCCACCTCGGACATCGTTGCCGTCGGCATCAGCGCGGCGGATGCCGTGGGGGACGATTACGGGAACGTCAGTTCGGTCAAGTTCAATATTCCGTTGCGCTATGCCGCTGCGGCCGCCCGTTTCCGGCAGGGCGACATGCCGGCTGCGCCGGAGCAGGTCGTGGACTGCGGCACGGATAAGACCTGGTCCGAGATGATGCAGTGCCTCGACAACAAGTTCAAGACCTGTTCGCCGACAACGGCTGATGGCGAAGAGGGTACGGCCAAAACCCACTACGAGGTGCTGGGCGAGGTCAAAGGATTCTGCGAAATCAGGTTCCGCTACGTCGTGAACGACAACAAGGATATCGCTCTGAAGAACGCGGATTGCCGTTTGGACATGTCCAAACCGTTCCATGAGGCCTTCGCGGACGCGCTGGCCGAGGATTTCGCCTCCTGCAGCGGACAGCTCCCGGTCATTCTCCGGCAGCTCAAAGAAGCCAAAAAATGACCCCTATGGCTTCCCTGACCATCAACAAGGAAATGCTGATCAAGGCCGCGCGGTTCCTGCCGTATACCGTTCCGGTGGTGGGACTCGCAGTCCTTTTGGCCGGCTATTTCCTGCTGATCAGGCCGTCGCTCGGGGATATCCTTGCTGGCGGACGTCTTGATTTGGCGCCGGCCCAGGCCCGCCTCGCCGAATCGCAGACCTACCGCGACAAGCTTGATAAGGCTGCGAAGAAACTGGCTGAATTGCCTAGCGACAGCTTGGGCAAAATGAAAGCCTTAGTGCCGGAAACCGGCGATCCGGTCGGCGTATTCGCGGATTTCGAGGATTTGGCCAAACGCTCCGGCTTTGTGCTGAAGGGCGTTTCGACCAGCCTGGACGTGCCAGCCGACAGCGTTTCCGGTCGGAGCGTGATCAAGGTCACGGTAGGCATATCCGGCGGCGATTACCGTAAGCTGAAACGGTTCCTCGGCCTGTTGGAGACCTTCCGGCGCGTCTATGACATCCGTTCCGTGTCGGTCGGTACCGACACCACGGACTATTCGCTCGACATCTACACCTACTATCTTGATCCGAACGCCCTGGAGAAGATCGGCCTCAAGGTCACGCGGTACGATGCCGCTAAGCAAAAGTGAATTCCGTTATGGATATCCAGCTGACCAAACAGCAGCAGGCGATGGCGTTGGCCGCGGTGTTTTTCGTTATCGTCGTCATCCTGCTCGCCTTGAATTGGAAGAGCCTGCTGCCGCCGCCCGTCGACATGTCAGCTCAGTATGCGGCGCCGACCCGCCCCACTATTCCGCAGAACATCGATGACGCCGTTATCCGTCGGCCTGATTTTCCGGCCTCCTCGGACACGGCGGCGCCGATTGAACCTGGCCCGACCGGTGTCGACGACATCTTCGGAGCCCTCCAGCCCTGAACAGTTATGGCCTCCCGCGCCCAGGAAACCGAGCTCTTGGCTATCCTTATAGAATCCGGCACCCTGACCGACGAGCAGGCGAACGGTTTGCGCGCCGACGAGCAGGCCACGGGCAAGAGCCTAGCTGCGCTTTTAATTGAAAAGAAATTCCTTGATGAAGAGGGGCTGGCCAAGGCACGCGGCACGGTCATGGGGCTTCCATACGCGGACCTGCAGGGCAAAAATATCGTATCCGCCAACGTGAACCTGATTCCGAAGCAGGTCGCCGAGACGACCAAGGCGGTCGCCTTCGACAAGGACGACGAGGGGGTGCTGGTCGGCATGGTCGATCCGCTTGACGGCCAGCAGCGCCAGGCGCTGGACTTCTATGCGCAGACGGCCGGGTTGCGGCTCAAGTATCACATCGTTTCGCCGGCCTCTTACGCTTTCGCGATGAAGAAATACGAGGCGCTCGGCAAGGAAGTCGCCAAGGCCCTCGAAGTCGCCAAGGAAAAGTTCGTTGAGAAGCCGAAAGAGGCCCAGAAAGAGGAGAAGATCGAGGAGGTGATCAAGGGGGCGCCAGTCTCCCGCATCGTCAGCGTCATCCTGCGCCACGCCTACGACGGCGGCGCGTCCGATATTCACATCGAGCCGCTGGCCAATGACAGCCGCGTCCGCTACCGCGTGGACGGCGTCTTGCGCACCTCCCTGACCCTGCCGAAGTACATCCACGCCTCGTTGGTCGCCCGCGTGAAGGTGCTGGCCAACCTCAAGCTGGACGAGACGCGCGTGCCGCAGGACGGCCGCATCACGGAGACCTTCAACGGCAAGCGCATCGATTTCCGCGTGTCGACTTTACCGCTGCAGGATCAGGAGAAGGTCGTGATGCGCGTGCTGGACACCACGAGAGGCGTGCCCACGCTCGAACAGCTCGGTTTCCGTACCCAGTACGTCGAGGCCATCGTCGAGGAGATCCGCAAGCCGCACGGCATCTTCCTGATTACCGGTCCGACCGGCTCCGGCAAATCGACGACGCTCTTCACCATCATGAACATGCGCAACGAGGAGCGCGTCAACATTTCCACGCTGGAGGATCCGGTCGAGTACACCATTCAGGGCGTCAACCAGTCGCAGGTCCGTCCGGAAGTCGGCTTTACCTTCGCCTCCGGCCTCCGCGCCCTGCTGCGCCAGGACCCCAACATCATCATGGTCGGCGAAATCCGCGACTCGGAGACCGGCGAACTGGCCGTGCACGCGGCGCTGACCGGCCACCTGATCTTCTCCACCATCCACACCAACGACGCCATGGGCGTGGTTCCGCGCCTCATGGACATGCACATCGAGCCCTTCCTGCTGTCCGCCACCTTCAACATGGCCATCGCCCAGCGCCTCGCCCGCAAGATCTGCGAACGCTGCAAGACCTCGATCCAGCTGCCGCCGGAGGTCGAAGCCCGCGTGCGGCAGGAGGTACTGGCCATCCCGCTCAAATACCGCAAGCATCTGGACCTCGAAAAGACCCCTTGGACCTTCTATAAGGGGCGCGGCTGCACCCGCTGCAACAACGGCGGCTATGTCGGCCGCGTGGCGGTCGGCGAGATCTTCCAGTTCGACGAGGAGCTTAAGCTGCTTATCGCCAAGGGATTCCCGGTCGATCAGGTGCAGGAAGTGCTTAAACGCAAGGATTTCATCAACCTTCGTCAGGACGCGCTCTTGAAGGCTCTTGAGGGTTGGACTACAATAGAAGACGTAATGCGCATAACGTCGGAGTGACGCCGACCGAACCACATAATATATGCCAGACAAGCCGATGCCGAAGATTCTCATTGTCGATGACGACACGTTCCTGTCGGGGATCTACGCTACCAAGTTGGATCTGGAGGGTTTTCAGGTCGTCTCCGCGCACGATGGCGAGGAAGGCATTAAGGTGGCGCAGAAAGAGAAACCCGACCTGATCCTGTTGGACGTGCTCATGCCGAAGCTCGATGGTTTTGAGGCCCGTAAGCGGCTCAAGGCCGATCCCGGCACCAAGGACATTCCGGGCATCATGCTTACCAACCTGGGCCAGAAGGAGGATATCGAGAAGGGCCTGGAGGATGGCGCAGTCGATTACCTCATCAAAGCGCATTTCGTGCCGGCCGAGGCTGTCGCCAAGATAAAGAAGGTCCTGAAAATCACCTGAGCGGTGATTTCGGGTTATCGTTTCGGGAACGCCGGCAAGGTCTTCCCGGCGCCAAGCCACCATGCCTAAATTCTCATATCGGGCGACCGACGGGCAGGGTGCGACCTCATCGGGCGTCGTCGAATCTCCGGACCGGGAGAGCGCGATGGATACCCTGCGGGACCGCGGTTTCACGGTCCTGAAGCTGGAGGCCAAGAAGGACGCTTTCGGGGGCAAGGAACTGCCGTTTCTGAACAAGATTCCGATCAAGGAGATCGTGATTTTTTCGCGCCAATTTTCCGTTTTGATGGGCGCGAAAGTGCCGATCGTGCAGGCGCTGAAGACCGTCGCCAAACAGACGCAGCACCGGAAGCTGCGGGCCATCGTGCTGGATCTGGCGAGCGAGGTCGAGAACGGCATTGCGCTGTCGACGGCCATGGAGAGCCACCGGAACGCCTTTACCGACTTCTTCATCAACATGGTGAAGTCCGGAGAAACGACCGGCCGCCTAGAGGAGGTCATGAACTACATGGCCGACCAGATGGAGCGCGACTACGACCTCAATTCGCGCATCAAGGGCGCCATGACCTATCCGATCATCGTCGTCACCGGCATGATCGTGATCGGCTTCATCATGATGACCTTCGTGGTGCCGAAGCTCACGGCCTCGCTGATCGAGTCGGGCATGAAACTGCCGTGGACGACGCGCCTGCTGATCGCGACCAGCGAGTTCATGAAAAACAACGTGGTCGGCATCGCCATCGGCGCGGTCCTGGCCGGCATCGCCTTCCGCTGGTGGGTCTCCACTGAAAGCGGCCGCAGCAAATGGGATTTCGTTAAGCTGTTCATTCCCGTGGTCGGACCCTTGCTGCAGCGCATCTATCTGGTGCGCTTCACCCGCAGTTTCGGCACTATGCTTTCCGGCGGTCTGGACATCCCGCAGGCCCTCACCGTGACGTCAGACATCGTCGGCAACGCGCATTACCGCAAGAATATCGTGGAGACGAAAAAACAGGTTTCGGACGGCCATTCGATCACCTCGGTCTTCATGAGCGACCGCACCATGCCGCTCATGGTCCCGCAGATGATGGCGGTCGGCGAGGAGACGGGCCGGATGCAGGAGGTGCTGGAGCGCCTGACCGATTTTTATACCCGAGACCTGGAGAACCTGGTGGACAACCTGGTTTCAGCCATCGAGCCGCTCATCATGTTGGCCATGGGCGGTGCCGTAGGCATCATGGTCGCCGCCATCATGCTGCCGATGTACCAGATGGCGCAGCAGTTCTGATTTGCGCGGCGGATAAGCTCGGGGGAGCTTATTTTTTATTAGAGATATGCACAGTTCACTTGCCGAGATTTGTGCTATCCTTTTTTTGTCATTGTGGGTAACCCACTCGGGAAGGATAAGGTCGAATCCGACCGCCAGCGTGGCACCTACGACGATTTCGTGCTATAATAAAGTCACAACTCCAAATATCTAATTCGTAGCCACAGGCCATGCCTATGTCTAACAAGAAAGGTTTCACGCTCATCGAGCTGCTCGTGGTCATCGCGATCATCGGCTTGCTCTCCACGCTGGCTGTCGTCGCCTTGAACAGCGCTCGCGCCAAGTCCCGCGACTCCAAGCGCGTCGCCGACGTCAAGCAGATCCAGACGGCTCTCGAGCTTTACTACGCCGACAACAACGGCTATCCGGTCTCCGCCTCCGCGCTGACCCTGGGTAACGCCACGGCTTCCCGGGCGCTCTGCACCGGCGGCTTCACCTCCACGTGCTCCAGCGGTACGACCTACATGGGCCTCGTGCCGGCGGCCCCGAATCCGGCTGATGGCACCTGCTCCACGGCCACTCCGGGCAACGACTACGTCTACACGGATGCGAGCGCCAGCTCCCCGTACACGCTCACTTTCTGCACCGGCGGTGCGGTCGGTGACCTGGCGGCTGGTTCTCACACGGCCGATCCGAACGGCATCAAATAAGCCGATTCAGAAGAACGGCTCCGCTTCGGCGGGGCCGTTTTTCGTTGGTAATGCGAGTAATCAGCGAGCGACGACTGCCATGTCCGGTCGGAATGCGGCCTTGCGCATAGGCAACGAATTGCCAGATCCGGCAGGATAACCGGTCTTGAGCGCATGACCTCAAATAAGCATCGCGTTCAGATTGGCGTCGTGCTATCATAAGCCCATATGAGTCCGGTCTTGGCCGCCTTCATTTTCGCATTTGGCGCATCGATGGGCAGTTTTCTGAACGCCTCGGTGTATCGGCTGCGCGTTGGCGAGAACATCCTTTCTG
Organism: bacterium; assembly: GCA_021824285.1. GTDB lineage: Bacteria > Patescibacteriota > Patescibacteriia > SG8-24 > SG8-24 > JAKAKZ01. The sequence continues at coordinate 44,924 of JAKAKZ010000001.1, read as the reverse complement.
GCCGCTCCCACTGTCCGAACTGCGGGCATCGCTTGGGGGCGCTCGATCTCGTCCCGGCCTTGAGCTGGCTGATGCTCCGCGGCCGCTGTCGCTACTGCCGCAAGGAGATCAGCCCGCAGTATCTGATGGTCGAGCTGGCCGTCGGTTTGGTGTACGTCTGGTCGGCGCTTTCCGTTTTGGACGGCTCGCAGTATATCGACCAGATGACAGTGGCGCGGCTGGTCTATTTCTGGTTTGTCGGGTCGCTCCTGACCGTGGTGTTCCTCTACGATCTCAAGTACATGCTGATCCTGCCGAAGCTGGTCGTGCCGGCCGGTCTTCTGGCCGCCGCGGCCAACCTGGCGCTCGGCATCCCCTGGACGAGCCTGCTTCTGGCCGTAGCTCTGGGCGCTGGTTTTTTCGCTCTGCAGTTCGTCCTGTCGAAGGGGCGCTGGATCGGCGGCGGCGACATCTACCTTGGCGGGTTCATGGGAGCGGCGCTCGGCCCGTCCAAACTGCTGTTGGCGCTGTTTATAGCCTATGTTTCCGGCGCCATCATCGGTTCGACCTTGATTGCCATGCGTCACAAGGGCTGGCGAAGTGAAATCCCTTTCGGCACCTTTCTGTCGCTGGCGACCCTGGTCGCGCTGCTCTGGGGTGATGGCGTTCTGGCGTGGTATTCCGGCCTGACCGGCCTGGCCCTATGATTCCCGACTCCGCTAAAGGCTATTCGCTGGTTGAGCTGCTCGTAGCCATGAGCATCTTCGCCGTGGTCACCGGTCTGGCGCTGTCGAACTTCGGCGCCGGACGGCGCAACGAGGAGCTTCGGTATGCCGGTCAGATACTTGATTCCTCCATCCGGCGGGCGCAGACCAGCGCCATTGCCGGCGCGACGGTCGCTTTCTGCCAGGAAAGCGGTACCGGCACCGCCGCCGGCCTCTGTCCTGGAGGGCAGGGGGATTGCCATGGGGGCGAGACCTGCGTCACTGACGTGCCGGACGCCTGGGGAATCCACCTTAGTTTCTCCAGCGCCGGGGCGCGCAGTATCGTGATGTTTGCCGACCTGAACGGCGATTACCGCTATCAGCCCTCTGAATCGGTGCGCAGCAATTCCGTCTCTCCCGGCCGCAACGTCGTGGTCAGCGGTCTGACGCCGGCCGTCAATTCCGATCTCGACATCACTTTCATGCCGCCGAAGCCGACCGTCCGCTTCAACGGCCTGCCTTTTTCCGCCGGCGATGCGGCTCCCACTTTGGCGACGGTGCGGCTCACCAATCCGACCGACAATCTGACGCGCGAGGTGACGGTCAACCGGCTTTCCGGACAGGTCAGCAATCAGTGATATGCCTCACCTCCTGCGTCAACGGCGGCGTAGTGCCGGTCAGAGTATGGTGGAGGCGGCGGTGGCTTTGGGCATCGTCGTCACGGCGGTTTCCTCCGCGCTCACGCTCGTGACGGTGTCCGTCAAGGCCGAGAAGGAAAGCGAATTGGGCATTGTGGCCGCTAATTTGGCCCGCGAGGGAATTGAGGCCGTGCGGGCCATGCGCGACTCGAATTGGCTCGCTGACCAGGTCTTCGACTCCGGCATCGCTGATCCGGCGCGCTGCACCGCCATCCCGGTCTTTGACCCGTCCGGTCAGACCAGCGGTTTTTGGTCTCTGGATTACGCCACGACCGGTTTCGGCGACCTCAGTTCCACGGTCTGGCGCTACACCTCGAGCCCCAACGATGCGACCCTCGGGCTCTATGTCCAGGCACCCAACAAGCCGCCGGATACCGAAGCGACCGTGTTCAAGCGTTATCTGACGATCAGCTCGGTCTGTGCTGACGCGAGCGGCAACGAGACTACGACCTGCGGCCCCTGCGCGGCCACCTCCCACAAGATCGGCATGAAGGTCGAGGTTTCGGTCCGCTGGAATGTGGTCAACAAGCAACGGAATCTGAAACTTGAGGAATGGCTTTATGATTGGCGCTGATTCGCGGCTGCACGGAAAAAGGCGCGTGGCGGATGCCCGCGGCTTCACGCTCATGGAAATGGTGGTCGTGCTCGGCCTGTTTTCGCTGACGGTCGCGACCGCCTCGGACATCTTCATCATGTCCAACCGCGCGCAGCGCAAGGTTTTTTCCATGGAGCGGGCCCAGGCAGATGCCCGTTACACGCTTGAGGCCATGGTGCGTGAAATCCGGAACGATCTCGTGGACTACCAGTATTATTCCGGCACGGTGCCGCTGCCAGCCGACTCGTTGGCTCTTATCGACGAGAACAGTTCGCAGATCGTCTTTGAGAAGAGCGATGCCGCCACGGGACAGTATTGTGCCGATGCCGACAGCCAGCCGTGTCTGCTTGTCACGGTCGACGGTTCGGCACCGGCGCCGATTACGCCGAAAAGCGTCCGTCTGCGGAACCTGAAGTTCTATGTGGCGCCGTACCGCGACCCCAGCATTTATGACGCCACGATTGACGGTTTCGTCAGCAATCTGCAGCAGCGCGTGACGGTCGTGATGGTGCTAGAGAACACCAACCAGACGGAGGGTCTGACCATCACTTCGGTTCAGGCTACCGCCGCCGGGCGGCAATTTCGCCGTTGACCTATGGACAGCCCACTGACATGCCATGCGCTGGTGCGGGAGGGCGGACGGGCCGCTGGCCGGTCCGGCACCGTGCTGCTCCTGGCCCTGCTGATCCTCTCCTCGATGATCATCGCCGCAGCCGGTCTCGGCACGCTGATTCTGGACTCGCTGCAGCAGACGCGGGCGGTGGACAGCGCCGTCTTGGCCTACGCGGCTGCGGAAAGCGGCATCGAGCAGGGGATTTATCTGGCCCGCTGCCGCAACTCTTGGGACGCCAGATGCACGGGCGATCTGCCGCCCGATATCCCCAGCCAACCGCTGATGAACGGCTCGCGGTGGAACCGCACGTCGGCCGACTGGGAGTCGGTGCTGTATTTCGAGCTGCCGCAGGACGGAACGGCGGAAGTCGCCCTCTTCGACCCGAAACGTCCGATGGACGATACGAATATCGACCACGTGGAGATGTCCTGGCGCGACCCGCTGCCCGGTGAGACTCCCGTCGTGCGCGCGACCGTCGTCTCCTGGCCGACGGGCGGATCTAAGGCATGGTCTCTTTTGGGCGCCGTACCGGCCGACCAGACCACCGTCGTCGACTACACCAAGACCGCCTCGCCGGCGACCTTCCCTTTGGCTTTCCCCGGCTGGCCTTCGCGGCTTCGGATGCGCGTCGAGGGCGCGCCTTTGCGCGGCATCCAGTTGCGGGTCTTCTCCAAAGGTTCGCCGTCCGTGCAGTTGCCCATCCCGGCGCGGGTACGCGTCGACGCCAACGGCGATTATCTCGGCGTACGGCAGAAGCTCACGGCGCGCATGCCGCGGATGCTGCCGGCCTCCGGCCTGTTTGATTTCGTCGTTTTCAGCCAGTGTTCGCTGGTCAAAGGCATCGCCCTCAATTGCGACTGATACCGTTATGACCAAAGCCGAAAAAAAAGAGCGGGCGGCGGCGCTGCGGCGCCTGATTGACCATTACCGCTACCAGTACCATGTCCTTGACCGGCAGGAGATTTCGGATGCCGCGCTCGATTCGCTCAAGCACGAGCTCTACCTCCTGGAGCAGGAGAATCCCGAACTGATCGTGCCGGAATCGCCGACCCAGCGCGTCGGCGGCAAGCCGCTGGCCAAGTTCCGGAAGGTGGAGCATGCCGTCCCGATGCTTTCCATCGAGGATGTCTTTGCGTTCGAGGAACTGCGCGCTTGGCGTGAGCGCATCGCCAAACTCGCGCCCAAGCCGATCGAATCATATTACTGTGAGATCAAGATGGACGGTCTGGCCATGTCGCTGGTCTATGAGGACGGGGTGCTCGCCTCCGGTGCCACGCGCGGCGACGGCCGTTACGGCGAGGACGTGCTCACGAACTTGCGGACCATCGAGGCCATTCCGTTGAGGCTGCGCGAACCGGAAGAGCCGGAAATCGAGGCGTTTCTCAAGCGGTACCACGGCCGCGTGCGCGCCGCGGATTTCCGTCGCGCCATGAAGCTCCGTGGGCGCATCGAGGTGCGCGGCGAGGTTTTCATGGACACCAAAGTTTTCGAGGCGCTCAACCGTGAGCAGGAGAAGCGCGGCGAACCGCCTTTCGCCAATCCGCGCAACGCGGCCGCAGGCAGCATCCGCCAGCTCGACCCGGCCGTGACCGCCTCCCGGCAACTGGATTTTTTCGGCTACGCGCTGCTGGCGGATTTCGGCCTCACGGAACATTCCCAAGCGCATGAGGTCCTGGCGCTCCTTGGCGTCAAAATAAATCCGTTGAGCCGCCGCGTTGCCGGGCTCGAGGAAGTGGAGGCCTACCACTCGGAAATCGCGCGGAAGCGTTCCGGACTGCCGTATTGGACGGATGGCGTCGTGGTCGTGGTCAACGAGGACGAGGTGTTCGAGTCCTTGGGCACGGTCGGCAAGACGCCGCGCGGCATCGCGGCCTATAAGTTTCCGGCCGAGCAGGCCACGACCGTGGTCGAGGATATCCGCGTGCAGGTCGGCCGGACCGGTGCGCTCACGCCTGTGGCCGTGATGCGCCCCGTGCGGGTCGCCGGCACCACCGTGACGCACGCCTCCCTGCACAATCTCGATGAGATTCGTCGGCTGGGACTGAAGGTCGGCGACACGGTGATCCTGGAGAAGGCCGGCGACGTCATCCCGAAAATCGTACAGGTCCTGCCGGCGGCGCGCACCGGGCGCGAGAAGAACTTCCGCATGCCGAAGAAATGCCCGGTCTGCGGTTCGCCGGTCGTGCACCGCGAGGGTGAGGTCGCCGTCTATTGCCGGAACCGCAACTGTTTCGCCCAGTCTCGCGAGCGCATCCTGCACCTCGTCACGGCTTTCGGCATGCTGGGCGTCGGCGAACGGATGGTCGAACGCTTCCTGGAGGAGGGTCTGATTTCCGACGCTGCCGATCTTTTCGACCTGACCAAAGACGACGTGGCCGAATTGGAGCGTTTCGGAGAACTGTCGGCGGCGAATATCATCGAGGCCATCCGGTCACACCGCCGGGTCGGTTTGGGCGTTTTCCTGACCGCGCTCGGCATCCGGCACGTGGGGCAGGAGACGGCTGACGAGCTGGCCGCACATTTCGGCGACATCGCTTCGATCCGGAAGGCGGCGGTCGAGGACCTCATGGCCGTTTCCGGCATCGGACAGGTCGTGGCGGAGAGCGTGGTCCAATGGTTTGCGGACAAGGCCAACGCGGTCTATGCGGACAAGCTGCTCGAGCGCGTGACGGTCGAGCGCGGCCGACCGCGTGCCGTCGGACCGCTCACAGGACAGAGCTTTGTCGTGACGGGAACCTTGCCGGAAATGTCGCGCGAGGAGGCTCAGGCCAGCATCAAGGCGCTGGGCGGCACAGTCAGCGACAGCGTCAGCCGCAAGACCTCTTACGTGGTTGTCGGCGAATCTCCCGGCTCCAAGGCTGCCAAGGCCAAGGAACTGGGCATCAAGATATTGAATCCTGCCGAATTTAAGGCTATCCTTGAACGGAAATAAGATACGCCGTTCCGACCTTATAAGCTGACAAGTTTTTGACGTATGCAACTGACCTTGGAAGAGGTGGATAAGATTGCCGCCTTGGCCCGATTGGAGCTTTCCGCCGAAGAGCGGGAGTCCTTTCGTCGGCAGATTTCTTCGATTCTCGATTATGTCGGCAAGCTCCGTCAGCTCGACACCGCGAGCGTTGAGCCGATGACGCATGCCTTGGAGCTCTGGGACCCTCTGCGGCCGGACGAGGTGCGCTCCTGCGACGCGGCTACGCGCCAGCGCTTGCTTGAGGCCATGCCCGCTCGGCAGGGCGACCTGCTGAAGACGGATGCGGTATTTTCCTGATATGGATCCGAAGACCATGACTATCACAGAAGCGGCGGCGGCGCTGCGCAAGAGTGAATTGAGCTCCGTCGAGCTGACGGAGGCCTGTTTGCGCGCCGCGGAGGTCGGACAGACGATCACCTCCGCCTACGTCACGATCGATCGCGAAGGGGCCTTGGCGGGCGCGCGCGAAGCTGATGGACGGCGGAAAGCAGGCCAGCCGCTCTCCGAGCTCGACGGCATTCCCTTAGCGGTCAAGGACAACATCTGCGTGGCCGGCGGCCGTACCACGGCCGGCTCCGGCATCCTCAAGGACTACCGCGCGGCCTATGACGCCACGGTCGTCGGAAAGCTTCGCCGGTCCGGCGCGGTCCTTCTGGGCAAGACCAACATGGACGAGTTCGCCATGGGCTCGTCGACGGAGTCCTCGGTACATGGCCCGACCCGCAATCCTTGGGACACGGCACAAATTCCGGGAGGTTCGTCCGGCGGCAGTGCCGTGGCGGTGGCCGAGGGCTCGGCCTGCGGCGCATTGGGTTCCGACACTGGCGGCTCCATCCGCCAGCCCGCGGCCATGTGCGGCGTGGTCGGCCTCAAACCGACCTACGGCCGCGTTTCGCGCTATGGCCTCATCGCCATGGCCTCAAGTCTGGACCAGATCGGACCGCTGACCCGGTCGGTGGACGACGCGGAGCTGCTGCTCGGAGCCATCGAGGGCCGCGACGCCAACGACAGCACGAGCGTCGAACTGCGCTCCGATTGGGGACTGAAGGGCGAACGCCTGGCGTCCCTCAAGGGCATTCGTGTGGGCGTGCCCAAAGAATATTTTGGCCAGGGCATGCAGCCGGAAGTCGAAGCTTCCGTGCGTCAGGCGATCGAACGGATGGCGGGCTTGGGCGCGGAAATCAAGGAAGTCTCTTTGCCGCACAGCGAATACGCGCTGGCCGTCTATTACGTCCTCATGCCGTCCGAGGTCAGCGCCAACCTGGCGCGTTTCGATGGCATGCGCTACGGCACGCGCGTGTCGGGCGGTTCGCTCGAGAACACCTATCGCCGGTCCCGCGGCCAGGGCTTCGGCAAGGAAGCCAGACGCCGCATCATGATCGGTACCTACGCTCTCTCCTCCGGCTATTACGACGCCTATTATTTGCAGGCCCAGAAGGCCCGACGGCTGATTTCCGACGATTTTTTCCGAGCGTTCCGCGACGTGGACGTGCTGGTCGGCCCGACTTCGCCGCTCGCAGCCTGGAAGCTCGGCGAGATGCAGGATGATCCGCTCGCCATGTATCTGGCGGACATCTACACTGTGGCCGTCAACGTCGCCGGCCTGCCGGCCTTGAGCCTGCCCTGCGGTTTGGCCGCCGGCCTGCCGGTCGGCTTCCAGTTCATCGGCCGCCATTTCGAGGAGGGCCGTCTGCTGGCCGTGGCCCGCGCCTTCGAAGAGGCGCATGGTCGCCTCCCATTGAAAAAATAATCATTGTTTAACCGTTTGTCCCTATGAAGACCGTCCGCATCATCCGCCGGTCCGCCCGTGTCCGTCCCAGCAAAGTCATGCCGCGCAAGACGAAGCGGCGCACGGCCAGCGGCGGTTTTAGCCGACCGGTCCGTGACAGCGAAGCCATGCGGCGGGATCTGAAACGCATGCGCCCGACCGTACGCCGGGCGGTCGGCGGCGAGCTCAAGCTGTCCGGTCTCGTGCCGGAGCTGAAAGCCGGATTGCTCGCCGAGCTGCGCCATCAGGCCCGGCTCGCGGAGGAACGTGATTCCGCCAACCGCGTGGTCAAGCTGACCGCCGGTCCGGGCGGCGTCACCGTCCTGACCGCGCAGGCCCATCTGGCGGTAGCTTTGGGCAAGCATGTGCACGCGAGCCACAAAGGCGGTACGCTCGAGATTATCTGGCCGAAAGGCGATGAGATCGCGCGCGTCACCTGGATCGCCGGCTGACCGCTTCCTGCGATATGACGGTGACCATTGATCTAGCGTCCGCCGGTCCAATCGCCGCTTATGCTGTCGGCGCGGCGGCGGTGTCGGTCATTGTCTTTTCCCTGTTCCGCGCCTTGCGCCGTTTCTTTGCTTCGCGCAAGTTCATGGCACAGGACCGCGCCACGTTGCGGCGGCGCTGGCAGGAAATTGAGGACATGGCGGCAAGCGGCGGCGAAATGCAGCGCAAGCTGGCCATTGTCGAGGCCGACAAGCTGCTCGATCAGGCCCTGAAGACGCTCGCCATGCCCGGAGAAACATTGGGTGAGCGGCTGAAATTCGCCCAGTACCGCTATCCGGAACTGCGCGATGTCTGGTGGGCGCACAAGGTCCGCAATCAACTGGTCCATGAGGCCACTTTCCATCTGGAGACCGGTCTGGCGCGCCGCGCCGTGGCCGGTTACCGTAAAGCGCTGAACCGTCTCGGCGCCATCTGAACATGCCGCTCGCCAACCTGCCCGATGCCATCGGCGACATCCGCCGTTTCCGGACCGTGGTGACCGTCCTCATGGAAGAGGGGATGGCCCATTTTGTCGACCGCATGCGCCTGCGGTATCTGGTGCCGCTCCGGTCCCGGGCGCTCGCGGCCTTGCGCCTGCGGCCAGGGGCGCGTCGTACCGATGGGCCGGAGGCTGGGCCGCCTCTTGAGGTTCGTCTGCGGCGCTCCTTTGAGCGCCTTGGCCCGACTTTCGTCAAACTCGGCCAGATCATGAGTATGCGGCCCGATGTGGTCGGCGTGGATGTGGCGGCGGAGTTCGCCAAACTTCAGGATGCGGTGCGTCCGCTCATGCCTGGGACGGCCGAGAAGATCGTCGAGCGCGAGTTGGGTCAGCCGATTGAGAATATCTTTTCCGACTTCACTGAAAAGCCGGCCGCCGCGGCCTCGCTGGCGCAGGTCCATCGGGCACGGCTCAAGGACGGTACGGTGGTCGCAGTCAAGGTCAAGCGTCCGGCCGCTGACCGGCTTGTGGCGACCGACGTGCGCATCATGGCCTTCGTGGCGCGCCTGCTGGAGGAGCATATCCCGGAGAGCCGGCGTTTCCGGCCTGTCCGGCTCGTGGCCGAATTCGCGGCTTGGACCATGCGGGAGCTGGATTTCTCCCTGGAGGGCGCCAACATGGACCGGATTCGCGAGTCGTTCCGCAAGGACAGCGAGGTCGTGATTCCGGGAGTCCATTGGAAACTGGTCACGCCGTCTGTGCTGGTGACGGACTATGTCGGCGGCATCAAGGTGGACGACCTGACCGGGCTCAAGAAGGCCCATATCGATTCGGCCTGGGTCGCGGCCAAGGGCTTGGGCGTCGGTTTGCGCATGTTCCTGCGTGACGGCTTTTTCCACGCCGATCCGCACCCCGGCAATATCGTCTGCGTACCGCCCAAGGCGGTGCGGAAGAACGCCGAGCCGGGTCCGGAGAATGCGCCGCGCATCGCGCTCTACGATTTCGGCATGGTCGGGACGCTCTCGGAACGCAGCCGTTATGAGGTGCTGAGCTGCTTTTCCTGCTTCCTGAACAAGGACATCGACGGCTTCGCCCGCCACATGGTGGATTTGGCGCAGTCCAAGGACGCGGCGGACATCGAAGGATTCGGCGATGACGTGCGCTCCACCCTCACCGGTATTCTCTATAAGCCGCTCGAGAAGAAGGGTGCGGCTTTCGCCTTCTACCATGTGCTCCTGGCCGGCAGCCGGCGCGGCATCCTGTTCCCGGCCGACCTGATTTTGCTCGGCAAGGCCTTTCTCACCGTGGAGGCGATGGTGCTGAAGCTTGATCCGGATTTCGATTTGACGGCGGCCATCAAGCCGCAGGTGACGGCCGCGCTGCTCGATGAGTTTTCTCCGGATAAGATGCGGCAGACCGCGGAAACATCGGTTTTCGATGCGCTGCAGTTCCTTAAGCGCCTGCCCGAGGAGACGCGGTCCCTGCTGGAACGGTTCGAGAAGGGCGAGGTGGGCGTGCGCATCGACCTGCAGGAGCTTTATGACCTCAAGGAGGAGTTCGACCGCCAGAATGACCTGCGCGTCCTGGCGCTGCTTTCCGCCGCCTTAGCGATCGGTTCGGCCGTGATCATGCGGGCGGAACAGAAGCTGGCCGTGCTTGGCTTGCCGGTCGGAGAGATAGGTTTCATGGTTTCGTCCGCTATGATGGTCTGGCTTTTTCTTCTTATCCGTAAGGGGCCCAAAAAATGATTCCGTATTTTACCTTGACCAGTTTCACCGTCGGTCCCGTACACATTCAGGTTTGGGGCCTCATGGTCGCCATCGGCATACTGACGGCGGCCTATGTCGGTCGGCATGAGGCGAAGCGGCGCGGTCTCGACGGCGAACGCTTTTTGGATCTCGCCACCTGGACCGTCATCGCGGCGCTCATCGGAGGTCGGTTGGTCCACGTCTTCGCCTATGATCCGGCCGCTTACTTAGCCGATCCGCTGCGCATCCTGAAGTTCTGGCAGGGCGGCATGTCCATCACCGGCGGTCTGCTCTTCGGGGCGGCGACGCTCATCGCATATTGCTGGCGCACCGGTCTCGAGTGGCGTGATTACGCCGACGTCGCCGCCTTTGTCCTGCCGCTCGGGGACGGCATCGGGCGCATCGGCTGCTTTCTCATCCACGACCATCTCGGCGTTTCTTCTACGTCTTTTTTGGCGGTTGGTTTTCCTGACGGACCGCGTCTGGACCACGGGCTGCTGAACTCCTTGCTCGGTTTTCTGATGTTCGGGCTCTTCTTGGCCCTGGCCAAGCTGCGTCCGGCCCTGCGCCGCCGCGGTTTCCTGCCCCTTTATCTCGTCATTTACGGTCTCGGCCGTTTCGCGCTGGACTTCTACCGCATATGGGATCCAGGCATCGCCGATGCCAGATATTTTTATCTGACGCCGGCGCAGTACGGCTGCCTGATCATGGTTTCGGCCGGAATCTGGCTGCTCCTGCGCCAACGCCGGCCGGCTATCGGCTGATTTATTATGGATATTTTCCGCAAAGACGATCGCGATCTCGGCATAGTGATCCTGCGCTTCGCCGTGGGTAGCGTGTTCCTGTGGTTCGGGCTGCATAAAATCCTGCATCCTATCGCCTGGTATGCGCGGCTGCCGGAATTCCTGAGCGATCTGCTGCCTGCCCCCTGGTCTTGGGTGATTGTGGCGGCCGGCCTGCTTGAGGCCGCGGTCGGCGTGCTGTTGGTCTCCGGCAAATACGTCAGGGAAGCTGCGGCCGGCGCCTTCTTTTTCCTGTTGGCCTTCTTCCTGCCGATCGGCGCGGACGATCTGACGGTGCGCGACGCCGGACTCATGGGCGCGTGCTTGGCCCTCTTCACCTACGCCAACGCCCATGCCCGCCGTCAGTTGCCGAAGCGCTACATCGCCATGGCGGCTTCGGCCTACATCTTCTTCCTCTTCATCACCGGCCTGCTGTTCCTGCGCAGTCCGGTCTGACCTATGGCTCTGATGGCCCGTCTGAAAGCCGTGTTCTGCGGCGCGGACGAAGAACGCTATTTGGCGGCCGCCGCTTTTGCTGGTGGCGCGGCTACCATGGCGGTCGAACTGACGGCCTCGCGGCAGTTGGCGCCGTATTTCGGCGCTTCGGTTTTCGTCTGGACCAGCATCATCGTCTGCGTTCTGACGGCCGCATCCGTCGGGTATTGGTTCGGCGGACGTCTGGCCATGCGTAATCTCGGCTTGCGCCCAATCGGTCTTCTGCTCATGGGGACCGGCATATTGGCCATACTCGGGGCGCTGCTTCTGCCGGTCTTTGCCTCCTTGGCATTTGTCCTGCTCGCCGCCGACGGACGGCTGTCAGGGGTTTTTTTAGGTTCCTTGGGCGTCTCCGCTGCTGTTTTTGCGCCTCCGGTTTTTCTGGCGACCATGCTGTCGCCGACGATTCTTAAGCGCTGGTCGGCCTGCCGTGACGTGGGCTTGGCGTCTTCCCGTTTTTTCATGGTCTCTACCTTCGGCAGCATCGTCGGAACTTTGACTCCGACTTTGGTGCTGGTGCCGGATTTGGGCGTTTCGGCGACTGTCGCCATCGTGGCCGGGACGCTTCTTGCCGTCGGACTTTGGCTCTATTCGGCCGGCGGCGGTAAGCGCAGGCTCATGGCCGTTCTGCTGCTCCCGCTGGCGTTCGCGGTGACTCCGCCTTTTGAGACGCTCTCCGGCGTCATTCGCCGCGCGGAAACGCCATATCAGCTCGTGCGCGTGCTGGAACGCGACGGTAAGCGGTATCTGACCTTCAATGAGGCCCTGGCCGTACAGTCGGTCTACGATCCGTCCGATCCGGTGACCGGCCACTACTATGATTATTTCTCGCTACTGCCGCAGCTGCGCCCCGGTCATGGAGCGGCGCACCGGGCCGCGATCATCGGCCTGGCCGGCGGAGCGGCAATCCGGCCTTACCGGTTGGGGGCGGGCTTGCGCCCGGTCGATCTCACGGGCGTGGAACTGGACCCGGCCGTGACCGCGATTGCGGAAGCGGATTTGGGTTTGGATCCGTCCAGCATCAGGCTCGTGAACGCGGACGGACGCCTTTTCTTGCGGAACTCCGCCGGTTCGTATGAGGCAATCGTGTTGGACGCCTACGTCAACCGGCATGTGGCGGTCACGCTGGCGACCCGCGAGGCCTTTGAATCGGTAAAGGACAGGCTCGCACCAGGCGGAGCCATGGCCATGAACGTGATCGAATACGTTCCGGGAGATCCGCTCTACCGCAGCCTGATCGATACTATTGGGTCGGTATTCAGTCACATCGCTGTTGTGCATGTGGCGGACAGCCTCAACCGCATCATCTTCGCGAGCGATGCGCCGCTCGATTTGACGGCTGCGGCGCAATCACTGCCGCCGGAACTGGACGGGGTGCGCGTCGCGGCGATGTCGGCCGAAGCCGCGCCGCCTTCCGGCCGGGGACTGCTCCTGACCGACGACCGCGCTCCCGTGGATTTCCTGTCCGCGGAGTTCAGCATGGCGCGCCGCTGAACGCACCAGAGGGTGCCCCCTAGCCAAAACCTCTGTTTTAGGCTCTAATTACGTCTGCACTAACGTAGCTCCAAGCTCGAAGCTTTAAGCGCAAAGCCACCCACCTCAATGCCCCGCGTCCGCCTGGAAATCCTCAAACGCTCCAAGAAAAGCCGCGCCCGGCTCGGTTTGCTGCACACTGCGCATGGGACGGTGGAGACCCCGGCGCTCGTTACGGTCGCCACCCAGGCGGCCGTGAAGACGCTGACGGCGGAACAAGCGGAGGGAGCCGGCAGCCCGCTCCTGATCTGCAATACCTTTCACCTGCACCTCAAGCCAGGCGAGCAGGTCGTCCGGGCGCAAGGCGGCTTGCACGAGTTCATGGCCTGGAAGCGTCCGATCATGACTGATTCCGGCGGTTTTCAGGTCTTCAGCCTGGGGTTCGGCCGTGATTACGGTTTGGGCAAGATCGGCTATCGCGACACCACGGCCAAGGTCGGTCTGAAGCAGAAGCCGAAACTCCTCTCCATCACCGAACAGGGGGTCACCTTCACCTCCTATCTCGATGGCCGCAAGATCTTCATCGGACCAGAGGAATCCATGAGCATTCAGGCCGCGCTCGGCGCGGATATCGCCTTCGCTTTCGACGAATGCACCCCGCCCAACGCGGATCGGGCCTACACGGAAATGTCCGTGGCGCGGACGCATCGTTGGGCCGAACGTTGCTTGAAGGCCCGTGACCCCAAGCAATCGCTCTACGGCATCGTCCAGGGCGGCAAGTTCAAGGACCTGCGCCGCGCCTCGGCCCGGACCGTCGCCTCACTGCCGTTCGACGGATTCGGGATCGGAGGGGAATTCGGTGCGGATAAGAAGACCATGACCGCGATGCTGCGCGAGGTGGTCCGTGAACTGCCGGAAGGCAAGCCGCGTCATCTTTTGGGCATCGGTCATCCCGATGATATTCGCCGTATCGTCAAGGAAGGAGTGGATACCTTCGACTGCACGGTTCCGACGCAGTACGCCCGCCACGGCACGGCGTTCACTTCGCGGGGCCGCCTGGAGATTGGCTCGTCCAAGCATCTGAAGTCCCGTGCGCCTCTTGATTCAGCCTGCGGCTGCCCGACCTGCACCAAATACACCCGCGGTTATCTCTGCCACCTCTATCGCGCCAAGGAGTATACGGCCGGGACCCTGCTTACCATCCATAACCTTTGGCATTTCAACGAGCTCGTCCGTCGGGTGCGGACGGAGATCAGGCGCGGCCTGATCTGAACAGGCAACCATGCATGTGTCGATGACCCCGATGGACTCCTTTGAACGCCTGCTGAAATCCTACGATTATTCGTATCCTGACTCGGCGGTCGCGCTCGAGCCGGCAGTGCCGCGCGATGCGGCGCGGCTTTTGGTGCTCGAACCGCGCCGCGGCGTGGTCGGGGAGGATACGTTCCGTAATTTGCCCAGGTACCTTCCGCCACGATCACTGGTCGTCCTCAACGAGACCAAGGTCATTCCGGCGCGGCTCACGGTGACTAAGGAAACGGGCGGTCAGGCCCGCCTGCTCTATGTCCGTGACCTGCCGGGCCGCGGGCGCTTCGAGGCGCTCTGTGACCGGCCGCTCACGCCTGGTAGCCGTGTGCGGGTCGGGTCGACCTGGATTCATATCGAGTCCGTGGAACAGGGGCGCTATACGATGCGGCTGTCCGCCCGCGGCACGGTTCTGGACCTCTGCCGCCGTCATGGTGCGATGCCGTTGCCGCCGTACCTCAAAAAAACGCCGCTGCGCGAAGCAGCGATCCGCGCGAAATACCAGACCGTTTTTGCCCGCCGTACGGGTTCCGTGGCGGCCCCGACGGCCTCCCTGCACATCACGCCCCGTCTTCTCCGTGCGCTGCGCGCGGCCGGGCACGAGATTGCCTTCGTGACTTTGCATGTGAATCTCGGCACGTTCCTGCCGCTCAAACCGGAGCAGGTCGCGCAGGGCCGTTTGCACGAGGAACATTATGAAATTCCAGTGAAGACGGCGGCGGCCATTCGGCGGGCTAAAGCCGCTGGACGCCCGGTGGTTGCCGTGGGCACTACAGTCGTGCGCGCCCTGGAGTCGGCCGCGACTGGCAGGGGATTGCGCCGCGACGGCGCCACTCGACTCTTTATCCGTCCGGGATACCGGTTTCGCGTCGTCGACGGCTTGATCACCAATTTTCATGTGCCGCGCTCCTCGCTGCTGATGCTGGTCGCTGCTCTGGTCGGCCGCGAGCGCCTGCTTCGGGCGTACCGTTACGCCGTCCGTCGCGGCTTCCGGCTCTTCTCTTTCGGCGATGGCATGCTGATTCGCCGCTGAGACTGAAATCCGCCGCTTTCCGCGGCGGACTATTTTATTGGCGCTTCTGGTTCTGCCCGGCTCCTTGGCTCGGTGGCGCTGGCCGGCGCAGTTTGAGTGCGTTGATGCTCAACAGCACGAATGCCGAGTAGCCGATGATGTACAGGCCGTATTGGGCAAAGGCTATTTTCTTATCGAACTCGAATCCGAGCATCTCCGCGAAGGCGTGCACCAGATGCGCGAGGGCCACGAACACCAGCACGATCAGCGTGGCCCGCATGGCGCTATAAGTCAGTCCCGTACGCATCGCGTGCTCCGCAGAAACGACCGCGGCACCGGCCAAAAGCGCCGTGACGACGGCCAGAATCATGTTGATAGTGATGATTTGACCCATAGCGATTTAAGTTGATGATTTTGCCTCATTGATTAGGCAAATATATCACGCGGCCTAGTGCCGGGCAAATTGCAGAATACCGCTACCGAACGTAAAAAATCCGCATCCGCGCCCTTTTTGCGCTTTGTGCCGGCGGCGATTGCACCTCAAAACGAAAACGCGCTTTCGCCGCGTTTTGACCCCCCGGCCGGCTCATCACTGACGGACCACTGTCTTGACCTTTCCCGAGAGGGCGGTCAGCCAGATGAACAGCAGATAGCCGCACAGGTAAATCGAGTATTCCAGCATCTCGGCCCATTCGCCTTCCAGGCTTTCGATTTCGCGGTAAGTGTGCCAGACGCGGCCGACGGCGAAGAAGACCAGCGCCCACAGCGTAGCCGCCATCGCGCTATAGGTCAGACCACGCTGCATCGCGCGTTTCGCCGCCCAAACCCCGAGTATGGACATCAACGCCGTGATGGCGGAAAAGAGTATGTACCAAACGTTTTCGTTCATAATTATGGTATCAGTCAGGGAAATCATAGCACGCTTTCCGTCTGCTTTGGCATAAACGGCTGTTGTGGATAAACGTCCATCTGGGCGGTCCCTTTCGACGGCAAGATTCCCGGCCTTGCGCTTTCTTCGCTGTCCAGTATGCTGAGCCATAGGGTTCTTTTTATTAGGAGAAAAACATGCAAGGCAAGCGCCTGTTCCTGCAGTGGTCGTTGTTTGCCTGCGCCGTGGCCGTGGGCTTCGTCATCCTGTCGCGGCTCGGCTGGTCGCACTATGTGCTGCGGGGCGACCCGACGCACATCACGCTCGTGACCTTCGGTGTCTTTCTGCTGACCACGCTCTGGTGCGGTCGGCTCGCCTGGCGCGCTTCGAACGGCCGGGACCAGGAAACGCTCCGTCATGAGCTCGAAAGCGGCTGGTTCGCCTCGAGCGTCTGCGTGACCCTGGGCCTGCTCGGCACGGTCGTGGGCTACTTCCTGATGATGCAGGACGTCTCGAACGGCGGCGCTGATGCCGCCGAACAGCTGGTGCGGCAGATCCGCACCGGCATGGGCACCGTGCTCATCAACACCATCGTCGGAGGCGCCTGCGGCCTGCTCATCGAGCTGCAGAGTCACTTCCTCGGCCAGGCCTTGAGGCCGCAGCCGGCGAAGCCGGCTTCCGATGTGCGCAACGCGGCGAGGAAGCCGTGAAGCGCCGGCCGCAGCTCTTCGGCAAGACGCTGTTCGTCGATTTCCTCATGAGCAACCTGGCCATGCTGCTGGGTCTCATGATGCTCTCCGACGTCAGCCATCGTGCCGAGCGCCAGCGGGCGCAGCAGGCCGCGCTCAAGACCGACGGCGTCTACGCCGTGGTCATGGAGTGGCCGGACGCGTCGGGCGACGACGTGGACCTCTACGTCGAGGACCCGACCGGCCGGATCGCTTTCTTCTCGGCCCGCGACATCGGTCTCATGCATCTTGAGCACGATGACCAGGGCGCGACGAGCGACCGGGTCGACACGCAGAGCGGTCAGGTGAACGTCGCGCGTAACGAGGAGCGCACCATCCTGCGCGGGACGATTCCCGGCGAGTACATCGTGGCGATCCACATGTACCACAAGCGGGAGACCGATCCGACGCCGGTCACGGTCCGGCTCTTCAGCCTGAAGGGCGAGGACCAGGAGATCAAGCGTCGCGATCTGGTCCTCAAGACCAACGGCGAAGAGGGGACCGCCTTCCGGTTTACCGTCCGCCCGGACGGGACCATCAGCGAGATCAACGAGCTGGAACGGCCGATCGTTGGCGGGGCACATGGCCGACCCCAAGGAGGTCAGTGATGGATCCGCGCACTTTGGCCATTCCGCTGGCCTTCTTCCTGCTCGCCGTGGTGCTGTGCCTGATTCTCATCGGCACCAAGTGGAACTGGTGGCAGAAGCTTCTGGTGATCGTCGTGGTGCCGGCCTTCTGCATCGTCATCTGGTCCTCCCTCGGCAGCTACAAGGGCTGGCCGACGGACTCGTCACCGCCCCGGAAGGCCATGGTCTTCTGGGTGATGGTCCGTGAACCGCGGCCCGACGGCAGCGATCCCGGCGCCATCTACCTGTGGCTACGCTCTCTGGATTCCGGCGGCGATCCCCGCGCGAATCCTCTGGGCTACACGTCGCGTGACGGCGAGCCGCGGGCCTACGTCCTGCCGTACTCCCGGAACATGCACAAGGGCGCGGACCGCGCCCGACTGATGCTCAAGAACGGCCGTCCGGTCGTCGTCGAATTCGGCCGCAAGGGCGGAGGCGGCGACGGTGAGGGCGGCGACGGGGACGGCGACGGTGACGGCCAGGGCGGCGACGGCCAAGGCAACGGCCGTGGCGGCTACGGCATCGAGCCCGGCCGCGAGGACGTCCAGTTCTACGAGCTGCCGCCGGCGGTTCCGCCGATGAAGTCTCCCGAATAATCATTAACCCGTCCGCTCGGACGGGTTTTTCATTATCTCAAAAACCCGCCAGCCTGGGCTGACGGGTTCGTGGCGGAGAGGGAGGGATTCCT
Source organism: bacterium (assembly GCA_021824285.1). Classification (GTDB taxonomy): domain Bacteria; phylum Patescibacteriota; class Patescibacteriia; order SG8-24; family SG8-24; genus JAKAKZ01. The sequence goes on along the minus strand of JAKAKZ010000001.1, from coordinate 26,943 downwards.
CCTCCCTCGGCCGCGCTAGAAAAAGACATTTGCGCGGCCTCATCCGGAGCCCGCCGCGTCTCGGACTGCCATACTAGGCAGTCCTCGCCGTCGGCTTCGAATCCCCCTCAGCCCATCAATCAAATACGGCCCCGCATTAAGCGGTGCCGTATTTGATGGCGGAGAGGGAGGGATTCGAACCCTCGAGACCTTGCGGTCTGCTCGCTTTCCAAGCGAGTGCACTAGACCTCTATGCGACCTCTCCGTATGGTTGGGTTATGGCGTTTTTGTATTGCTGTTTCAGCAGCCTTTCCCCCCCGGTTGTCTTCAGGAATCGCTCGCGGCGTTCAGCGTCTTCGTGATTCTGATATGCCTCGTAGCCTATTAGCGATAGCGGCCGGAAGTGTTTCGTCGATTCGACCTTACCAAGTCGGTGCTCTTCCATCCGGCGGCGCAAATCACCGGTTGATCCTTTATAGATGTCGCCGTTCCGCAATTTAAGCAGATAGACGTATTTCATGTAAGTGGATTCGCCCAGTCATTCGACTGGGCGCCCGGTCGGATGACCGGGCGAACCCTCGAGACCTTGCGGTCTGCTCGCTTTCCAAGCGAGTGCACTAGACCTCTATGCGACCTCTCCGTGGGTAGGATGGAGTGTGGAGCTGGAAGTCCGAAGTTACAAGGGCCGCGCCCTACACTCTTCACACTTCAAACTTAACGCTCTCAATACGTGGAGGCATATTATATCAGCGGCCGGATTCTGGCAACCGTCAGCCGCCGACCGATCGCCAAAGAATCTAATCATTTGAAATTTGGCTTATTTAGGCTAACATGGCGTCATGCAGCTGACAGATTATTCTGCCGTCATCTTCGACATGGACGGCGTCATCACGGATTCGGAACATTTGCATGCGGTGTCGGAGCAGGCCTTGTGCCGTGAATACGGTTTTGACGTGCCCCTAACCGACTGGGCCAATTTTCAGGGAATGCGTACGGATGAGATTTTTGAGGACCTCTTCCGCCGTTACGGCCATCGGGAACTTCCGGACATACGCGATCTGCTGCGGCGGAAGACCGTCTTGTACGCGCAGTTGCTCTCCGACGGCGTGCCGGCCGTGCCCGGCGCCGTGGAATTCATCCGGCGGCTGCGGCCGCGTGTACGGCGAATCGGCTTCTGTACTTCCAGTAACGCCGCCATCCAGCAGGATACGTTTCGGCGGCTGGGCATCGGACAGTATTTTGATGCGGTCACGACCGGCGACGAACTGACGCACGGCAAGCCCGACCCGGAGCCATACCGCAAGGCCGTGGCCAAGCTCGAGCTTCCGGCCGGTAGCTGTTTGGTCATCGAAGACTCGGATAACGGCATCCGGTCGGCCGTCGCCGCCGGATGCGGCGTGCTCGGGATAACGACCTCGTTCTCGAATGGGCAGTTATTGAAATTCGGCGCGAAATCCACTTTCGATTCATATGCCGAGCTGATCGGACGTTTCGGCCTTTGACGCCGCATGCCGGCGTGTCTGCTGCGGCAGTTCCTTATCTTCCGGGGCTTCTGATTCTGACATGCGCGGGACCGCCGGCGCGCCTTTTGTTGTCCTCTAAGATGAGCCGATCTGCTCCGGTATTTTCCCGGTCTGGCCAGATTGACGTTAATCGGAATCTGTGCTACTTTTCAATTCCATAAATTCTTACTCGAGAGCACTATGCGTCCTCATTCAGGTAGTGGGTTATTTAGCCGTCTGGCCGTTTCCGTCACGTCCGTCGGAATTGCGGTTCTGGGAGTCATCGGCGCGTTTCCCGGCGCCCGCCCGTATTCCGCGGCCGCCCTGACGTCGGCGGCGGTCCTGTCCGTCGGTCACGGCACTTCCTATATCCAGATCAATGGGTCGGATTATATTAGGTTTTCCGTCATTAATACCGGTTATACCGCCCTTAGCTCACTGGCGTTCACCCTGAATCTTCCGTCCGGCCTTATCGTCAAGACGCCGAACGGTCTCGGAGGCACCACTTGCGGCGGCACCGTCACTGCGATTGCCGGCTCCAGCACGATTGCCTTCAGCGGCGGCTCGCTGCCGGCGACGAACGGCTCCTACTGCCAGTTCTGGCTTGATGTTAAGGGCACGACGTCCGGCGTGAAGGAATTCACCGTCCAGCTGTCCGCGGCCGAGCTTGCCAGCCCGGTCACGTCGGACCAGTTCACCATCGAGGTCCTGCCGACGCCACGGCTCGTCGAATCCTTCAATCCGAGCACCATCAGCCTGGGCGGCACCACGCGCGTTACCTACACGGTCACCAACCCGAGCACCGTGGTGACGCAGACCAATATCCGGTTCACGAACGTCCTTCCGTCCGGATTCCTGACCTCCACGCCGAGCGCCGTCCAAGGTTCGTGCGGCACCATCGTCGCCTCCGATGCGACCTCGGATATCAGCATGAGCGGTCTGGACCTGGCGCCAGGGGCCTCCTGTGTATTCTCCGTTTCGATCACGACCACGAACCCCGTCGGCGTCTATCCGATTTCGACCGACTGGATCCAGTCCGACACGTCCTTCTATAACGGCGATCCGGATACGAAGGATCTGACGGTTTCTCTCTACGCCAGGACCCGCCGGGCGCCGACTGCGGTACTTTCCTATCCCAACGGCGGCGAAATCATGAAGGCCGGTGAGCATAAGCTTGTCCTGTTCGGCTTCGGAGGTGGCGAGGTCGTTAGCGCTCGTCTCAAGCTTTCAGCTGACGACGGCAACAGCTACCCGACGGTCATCGCGGATAACCTTCCCGTGAACAAGGGTTATTTCGACTGGCTGGTTCCGGCCGTGAGCACGAAGTCGGCCAAACTGGTGGTCGAAGGCCTGGATGCTGATTCGAAAGTCCTCACTTCTGACTCCAGCGATACCGGCTTCACGACCGCCGGCGGCGTTTCCGCCGACGCAACCATCGACACCGTCGCCAACGCCACCACCGACACCGTCGTCGAAGCTGCTCGGCATGCCGTTTCGGGTTTCTTCCCCGAAGACGAGTCGGCATCTGTCAAGACGATCGACGATGATCTCGGCGCCAGTCACCTGATCTCCTCGCCGGTCTGCACCGTCGGCACCCTGATCAAGACGTCGACCGACGCCGCTGTCTATTACTGCGGAGCGGACGGTCGCCGCCACGTGTTCGTCAACGATCAGGTGTTCGCCTCATGGTTTAAGGACTCTAGCGACGTGCAGGTCGTTTCCGCCGATCTCATGGCCTCTCTCCCGATCGGGCAGAATGTCCGCTTCCATCCCGGGACCCATATGGTCAAGTTCCAAAGCGATCCTACCGTCTACGTCGTTTCTAACGGCGGCATCCTGCGCGCCGTCAGGGACGAGGCCATGGCGGCTGATCTGTACGGGTCTGACTGGAAAACCAAAGTCGTGGACATGAATCCCGCATTCCTGTTCATGTACGCCTTCGGCAACCCGCTCTAATCCGGACCCGCCGCCTCTGAGGCGCCAAAGGCCCCCGTCGCATCATGCGCGGGGCCTTTTTTGTTGGTGAGCGGCCTCCCTTTTACGTTACCATGGCATCGGGTAAAGTATGGCTATGCTAATGCGCATTTATGACCGTTAAACGCATCATCACCCATATTCGGCCGCACTTGGACGACATCTGTGCCGCCTGGCTGCTGAAGCGCTATCAGCCGGGAGCCGAGAATGCGGCCCTGGAGTTTCTGCCGGCGGACAGGCGGGTAAGCGAGCCGGATGCGGATTTGGGCATCATTTACGTCGGCATGGCCCGCGGGCGCTTCGATGAGCACAAGGGTGATGTGGGGGATTGCGCCACGACGCTGGTGCACAAGGCCATAAAAGGCCGTATCGCTGACCCGGAGGAAGCCGCGGCCATCGCCAAAATCGTCGCCTGGGTGCTTGAGGAGGACACGGGCAAACTGAATGCGGTAGCTTACCGCGAGTTCACCGTTCCGATGGTCTTTCAGGGAGAGTACGAACGGACCGGCCGCGATTCCTCCGCGGTTGCCGAACTGGGGTATCGCCTGCTTGATGCCTTGCTGGTCTCCGAACGCAATATGGTCCGCCTCGAGACCGCTTGGGCTAAACGGCAGGAGTTCCAGTCGCGCTACGGACGTGCCGTGGCGCTGGTCTCGACCGCCCGCGAGATCGATTCATACGGCTACGCGCACGGCTTCGATCTGGTGCTGTACATGAATCCTGACGGCTCATACCGCAATATCCGCGGCCGGGCCGGCACCGATATCGATCTCACGGCCGTCCATGAGGCCTTGGCGAAGGAGGATCCGACGGCGACCTGGTATTTCCATCACACCAAGAAGTTGCTCATCTGCGGCGGCGAACTGGCGCCGGACGCCAAACCATCGCAGCTGCCGTTTGAGCGATTGATCGAATTGGTCCGATGATTGGCGTTTGAAAGTTCGGAGTTGAGAGTTGAAAGTTTGGACTGAACCAAAACTTTCAACTTTGAACTCTAAACTCTCGACTCTCAACCAACTACGATGTCCTCCGGCGTCATCGAAGAGATTAAATCCAAGTTGGATATCGTCCAGCTCGTATCCGATCACGTCCCGCTCAAGAAAGCCGGGTCGGCTTGGCGTGCCTGCTGCCCGTTCCATGGGGAAAAGACGCCGTCGTTCTACGTGAACGTCGATCGCCAGCGCTACCACTGCTTTGGCTGCGGCGAGGACGGCGACATCTTCGGCTTCATCCAGCGCATCGAAGGCGTGGATTTTCCGGAGGCGTTGCGCATTCTAGCCAAGCGGGCCGGCGTAGAGCTCAAGCCAGAGGATCGGCAGGCCAACGAGGAACGTCAGCGCCTGCTCGAGGCCAACCGCATGGCCGCGCGCTTTTGGCATGAGGTCCTGCTCAAGCATCCGGTGGCCGAGAAAGTCCGCGCTTACGCCGCCACCCGTCGCGCACTCAAGCCGGAGACTATCGAGGACTGGCTTATCGGCTATGCGCCCGACACCTGGGACGCCCTGCTTAACGCCCTTAAGCGCAAGGGATTCAGCGAGGAGGAACTCTTCAAGGCTGGACTAGTCTCTCGGTCCGAACGCGGCACCGGCCACTTTGACCGCTTCCGCAACCGGTTGATGTTCCCCATCCGCGACGTCCACGGCAATATCGTCGGCTTCACGGGTCGGATCATTCCCGGTCCAGACGGCAAGGATCCGGAGAACGAAGCCAAATACGTCAACACCAACCAGACGTTGGTCTATAACAAGAGCCATCTGCTTTTCGGACTCGACCGCGCCAAGCAGGAGATCCGTAAACAGGGATTGGCGGTCGTGGTGGAGGGCAACATGGATGTAGTGTCCGTCCAGCAGGCCGGTTTCAGGAACGTGGTCGCCAGTTCCGGCACGGCTCTCACGGATGACCAACTCAAGCTCCTTAAGCGCTTCACTAGCCGCGTCGTGCTTTCCTTCGATAACGACAAGGCGGGGGAGGCGGCCGCGCGGCGCGGCATCGATGCGGCCGTGCTCCAGGAGCTGACGGTCCGGGTGCTGCGTCTGCCGCCGGAGGCCGGCAAGGATCCAGACGATTGCGTTCGCCAGCATCCGGAACTTTGGCCGAAAGCCGTGGCCGCTGCCGTACCCTACATGGAGTGGTACCTGGAGCTGGCCAAGGAGCGTACGGATTTCCACGATCCCGAAGCCAAACGGGAGGCCTCGCACCAGATTCTCGCGGAAATCGCCAAGATGAAAGAGCCGGTCGAACAGGCCCATTGGATCCGGGAGACGGCACGGCTGTTCGATACGCCGGACTCTCTGCTTTTCGAGCGCCTGCAGCAGCTGAAATCCCGTATCCAGCCCCACCGCGCGACCGCCGCAGAGCCAGCCGCGGCCGTAGAGGCGAGTCCTAGCATCCGTCAGCTCCCCAAAGCCCAGACCCGCGATGCCGTGGTCTCCGAATTCACGCTGGCCATGCTGTATAAGTGGCCGGAATTCGCGGAAGAGGCCATTTCCCGGGTCCTGCCGGAGGAGTTTGAGGAGAATTATCGCCAGCTTTACACGGAATACGTCCTGGCGTATACTGCGAAACGTAACGGCGGCTCATCAGGAGCCGCGTCCGTGCCGGTGCCGGCTCCCACTGCGGAGTCCGCACAGCTGGTCGCCACCCTAGAACTCCGCGCTGAAATGGAGTTCGGCGAATTGGCGCCCGAGAGGCGGAAGGACGCGCTCGACCGATTGATCGGAGAACTACAGAAACTCCGCATCGACCGCCGGAAGAAAGAGCTTCGCCAGGAAATGGCCCAGGCCGAAAAGGCCGGCGACCAGGCGGGCATCCAGGAAATTCAACGCCAGTTGGACGGCCTGCTCCAGTGATAGGCCAGTCCACGGTTTTTTGTAGAGGCGCTCTGCGCCCTGATTACGGCGGGAAACCGCCGCAACTATGGCCAAAACACCAGTCAAGAAGCTTGCCCCGAAGAAAGTTGAGGGGAAAAAGGCGCCCAAGAAGCCGGTTGTGAAGAAAGAGGCGTCCAAGAAATCCAAGCTCAAGAAAATCTCCACGAAGCCGGTCGCGAAGAAAGGGGCTAAGAAGCCCGCCAAGAAAGGCGCGGCCAAGCCTCTTCGTCAGGCGCGGGTCAAGGCGCAACCGCCGAGCCCATCGGCTATTGAAGGTCTCCTTAAGCGCGCGCAGATGCGCAACTTCCTGACCGAGAACGAGATCATGTCCGTATTCGCTGACCTGGAGGAATATGTGCCGCTTTATGAAGACCTGCTCCAGAAGCTCGAAGGCATCGGCGTGCAGGTGGTGGAACTGAAGGAGGGGCTGCTGGGCCGGCAGGCCGAGCGCGAGGAGGCGCTGAACAAGATCCGCGTCACCAAGGAGAAGAAGCGCTTCGACCTCACCGACATCTCGTCCGACAACATCCAGATGTACCTGCGCGAAATCGGCAAGATTCCGCTTTTGACTCCGGACGAGGAGGTGGCGCTCGCCAAGCGCAAGGAACGCAACGACCGCGAGGCCGAACGCCGCCTGATCGAGGCGAACCTGCGTCTCGTCGTTTCTATCGCCAAGAAGTTCGTCGGCAAGTCGCTGTCACTCCTCGACCTGGTGCAGGAAGGCAACATCGGCCTGTTCCGCGCGGTCAAGAAGTTCGAATACCGCAAGGGCTACAAGTTCTCGACCTACGCCACCTGGTGGATCCGTCAGGCCATCACCCGCGCTTTGGCCGACCAGTCCCGCACCATCCGCATCCCGGTGCATATGGTCGAGACCATCAACCGCTTCCAGCAGGTGGAGCGTCAGCTCATCCAGGACCTCGGCCGCGAACCGCTGCCGGAGGAGATCGCCGCGGAGATGAACGAGGAGATCGACAAGGTCCGCCACATCATCCAGATCTCGCAGGAGACCGTGTCGCTCGAGACGTCCGTCGGCGACGACGATGAGGACTCCACGCTCGAGGACTTCATCGAGGACGTCAAGAACATCTCGCCGGACCGGGCGGCCGCGCTGCAGCTGCTGCGCGATTACGTGCGCGACGTCATCAAGGACCTCTCGCCGCGCGAGCAGAAGATCCTGGAGATGCGCTTCGGCCTGCTCGACGGCGTCAGCCACACGCTCGAGGAAGTCGGTAAGGAGTTCGACGTGACGCGCGAACGCATCCGCCAGATCGAGGCGAAGGCGCTCGAAAAGATGCAGCACCACCAGGGCATCGCCCGGCTGCGCGATTACTATTGATTGCCTGCTCGCCGTGAAACCGGCGAACGAAAACCAAGCGGGGGCGTGCCTGGCGGCCGGCCCCGCTTTCGTTTGATCGCCATCTCCGCTTTACATGCCCTTCGGTAACCGTTAAGGTCTTTTTGGGTTCTTTTCCGAACGGATGGTCGAAGATGGAAATCGTTCCGTTGAGTTTTCGCGAGCGCCTGAAGGATGTTTTCGCGACCTACGGCGCCTCATTTTTCTGGCTGCAGCTGTGGACCATCGCGATCTTCGCGGTTGCCATAGCCAACGCCAACGCCGGAAACTATCTGCACCCGCTCTCGGCCACGCTGGGCGGCCTACGCTGGCTGACCCCCGTTTTGGCCGCCAAGCACCAGATAACCTTCGGCGAAGGCGTCATCTTCGCGCCGGTGATCGAGGAGGCGGTTTTCCGGCTTCTGCCGCTGTCACTCGCCTTGCGCCGCGACCGCGGTGACGGTAGGACAGTCCGGATCGTCTCCTTGGTCGTTTGCGGATTCCTGTTCGGCATCGGTCACGGCTCGCTGATCCACGTGTTCATGCAGGGAGCGGTCGGCTTTCTGCTTGCCCGCCTGTTCGTGCGGAACAGCCGGCCCTCGGTGTTCATCGGCTACCTCTGCTGCGTCGCCGTGCACGCGGCCTGCAATTTTTCCATCATGTTCGCCGCCCTGATGCGGATGTGAGCTTGCCGCCTCCAGCGAGGCGGCTTTTTGATTGAAAATAAAGTCCAGACTATCAGTCTCACCTGAAGCCTTGCCAGAATGGGTTTCATGCCCGCCTTCACAGTGCCCTATCGCTTCGGTGATAAGCGCCGTCCTGCCGGTGCCGCCGACGCCGCAGGCCCCGGACCGCCTCATCAATTCACCTCACAAGCCTCGGGCCGCGCGGCACATCTTCGAGTAGAGGTCGCGGAAGAGGTTGTCCGGGTCGGTCCGCCGCTTGACCGACTCATAGTTCTTCCGGTTCCAGATCTTCCAGAAATCGGCTTCGGAATAGTAATTCGTCGAGATAAGCGTCTTGATGGCACCGACGGCTGTGAGCTCGTCCTCCAGGAGCCGGTAGTAGTCCTTGTCGGGATTCTTCGGCAGCCCGTAGATGGCCAGGTCCAGGAACAGCTCGTCGTCGGCGCCCTTGAGGTAGGCGTCGTCGATCCATTCGTAGCGGTGCGACGGCTTGTAGGGTACGCACCAGAGCGGGAAGAAGCCCACCTCGCGCCGGTACCAGTCCAGGAACGGCGTGACGCGGGAGAAGGGGATGAAGGTGTCCACCGTGACCGGGATCATCTTGGCCGGGATGAAGCGGCGGAACCTGGTGACCAGGCGCAGGATGGCGTCGGAGTCCAGCAGCTTGCCGAAGAAAAGACGGCCGAAAAAGGAGCGCGGCGTGACATTGGTCACGCCCTTGTCGTAGCGGAAGAAATAATCCGCGGTGCGCAGGTAATCCTCCTCGCGCGTTTTGGTACTCAAGTAATAGACCCGCATCCAGTCGTAGCGGTGCGCGTACGGCGCGCGGTCGCAGAAGTTGGCCACGCTCAATACCAGTTCCTGCGGCGAATGGATGATGCCGTCCATGAAATCCACGTCGCGGGCCTGGTAATGGCGCCAGATGGCCGCCTTGTAGGCCTCCAGGTCGCCGTACTTCTCATAGGTGACGTGAACGTAAGGCTTGGCCGGGCAGAGCCGAAATTTCAGCCGCGCGATGATGCCAAGCGTGCCGAAAGTCCCGTGGACCATCTGGAAGATCAGGCGGTTCTCGTTGTCGGGCGTGCAGAGGAGGATGTCGCCCTGCGCCGTGATCACCTCGTACTCGAGGCAGTTGTCGTGGAAGCCGCCGATCTTGTACGACATCGACTCGATTGAACAGCCGGCGACGGCACCGCCGATGGTGATGGTCTTGAGCTCCGGTACGACGTAGGGCACGAGGCCGTGCCGCAGCGTGGCCGCGACCAGGTCGACGAAGGTCACGCCCGGTTCGGCGACGCAGGTGCGCGCCACCGGGTCGATTTCCAGGATCTCATTGAGGTCGCTGATGTCGAGTTTCTCATCCTGGTGCCGCTTGTCGTCCGGTTTGGGGACCTCGTGCGATACGGCCCTCTTCTTGAGCGAAAGCGGCGCGGTGCTCCGCCGCGCGCGCAGTTCCTGGACGATCCGGGCCGTTTTTTGGTCGTGGGTCGGCATAGAGGTGTGGTTTGGTGCCATAATAGTAGCGCATATTTGGGTTTGTCAGGCCATAAGACGAGGTTGGGGCCAGTAGACCATGCGCGCCTATTGCCTTTTTGCCTTATGGCTTAGCGATAGTTTGCCGCTGTGGATTATCCCAGCACTTGCCATTTTCCGTTCTTTGCCGTAATCTGCCTCTGCCTAAATCGGCCATTCTTTCAGAAAATTGCGTATTCCGAGGTAGCTCAACGGTAGAGCAGTGGACTGTTAATCCATTGGTTCTGGGTTCGAATCCCAGCCTCGGAGCCACAACTTTCTAGTTCAGGCAGACCGTACCAGGTGACCACGTAGGACGTGGTTCGCTTGGACCGGAGAGCCTTGGCAGGAAGGAAGAAACCGCGCGGCTTTTGGCCGCGCGGTTTCGTATTGCGCGTACGGCCACAGAGTTGTAAGGTATGCCGGAAATATGGCAACCACGATTCAGTCCGCGTTCCAAAAATTCAAAGAAAATCTCGAGATTACCGGGCTCCAGAAGGCAACGGTGGCCACGCGGCAGAAGAATGTCCGCGAGGTCGTCGAGGCGGAGCTCGAGGTTTTGGACACCTTTCTGACCGGCTCGTACTCCAGGAGCACCATGATTGGACCCCTCAAAGAGTCTGATGTGGATATTTTCGTCGTCCTCAGTGCCAAGTACTACCACAACTACAATGGGCAAAACGGTGGTCAGGCGGGACTCCTTGATCTTGTGAAGCGGGCCTTGCGTCGGACCTACACCAAGACCCCGGACATCAGTCGGAACGGGCAGGCTGTCACCGTTGCCTTCACGGACTTCGTGGTCGACGTTGTGCCGGGTTTTTATCGTCAAGGAGGCGGTTTCCTAATTCCGGATTCGGTAAGCCAGAATTGGATTTCCACCGATCCCAAGAAACATGTCGATTTGGTGAGTGCCTCGAACGTGGCGCACAACGGAGATTTGATCCCGCTTATCAAAATGATCAAGGCGTGGAATAAGAACATCGGGCGCCATTTCATGTCGTTCCACCTCGAGGTGTTGGCCCTTCAGATTCTTGAAGGCATCACCATCTCTGATTTTCCGTCGGGCGTAAGGTATTTCTTCGGGAAGGGCAAGGAGCTGATCAGTAAGCAAAATCTGGATCCAGCCGGATACGGCGGTGACGTAGGACGGTACATCAACACCGCCGAGAAGATCATGGAGGCCATGAGTAAGTTCGAGACGGCTTATACGCGGGCATTGAAGGCGGAGGAGCTTGAGGCTCGGGGGCGCACGCAGGAGGCGATGGAGTTCTGGCAAAAGATATTTGGAGACTACTTTCCCGCATATGGCTGACCAGCTCACGACGGCCGAACAACCAGTAAGTCACACCAAAGAGGAGATCATCAAGGAAGCGCAGCGGATTGAGGAGGCGACCCTTTACACATCCAAGGGGCATTTCGCCGCCGCACATTTTTGGTTGCGGTTTCATCTTTGGATCGGTGTGCCGACAGTTATCATGTCCTCGATTGTAAGTGCGTCGTCGCAGACCACGTCCGACAACCTGAAGGCCGTTGGTGGGATCTTTGCCATCGCAATCGCGGCCTTCACGGCGGTGATGACTTTCCTGAACCCGAACGAACGGGCCAACGCCCACCTCAACGCCGGCAACGAGTATGACGCCCTCCAGAACAGGGTTCGGATTTTTCGAACCATTGACTGCTGGCGTGAGAGCTCCGAGGAAGTCCTTACGGAAAAACTGAAGTACTTCTCGCAGCAAAAAGAACAGCTGAACAAGAGCTGTCCCCAGGTTCCATGGTTCGCTTATCAAAAGGCAAAAAAAGGCATTGCCGAAGGCGAAGGAAGGTATCGTGTCGATAACAGCCCGCCTGCGCCGGATACCTAGATCCTGATGGCCTTGTTGGAGAGGCGAAGCTCGGACGTTACGCAAGAGAGAAGCTCGCGCTTCTCTTCTTTCGTTCCGTTGGTCAGGACGTGGCGGACGTACTTCTTATGGTCCAGGCGTGGCGCTTCCGGCATGGCTTGGGTCCCCATCATCGACTCCATAAATTTCCGGTTCCGGTCGAATTCCTCCTGGAACTTCTTCTTAGAGACCGCATGGTCAATCTTCAGGTCGTCGAGGACGGCGATAAGCTGTTCGATGAGTGCTTCTTCGCGGATATACGGCTCCCCGCACTCCTTGTCGGTCGACCGTCCGCAGTGGTAGTAGACGTAGCGCTTGCGCGTACCGTCGTCCATCGACTTGAACTTCTCCTGCGCGGTGATGCCGGAGCCGCACGACCCGCACTTCATGAGCCGCGTGAAGGCGAACTCCTTCGAGCCCCACGGCGTCTTTTTCTTCTCTAGCGAGAGTTGCCGCTGGACGTCCTCGAAAAGCCCCTCGGTCACGATCGACTCGTGCGCCACGCGGTACCAGTTGCCGCCGCCCTTCGGGAACTCGAACTTGCCGCAGTAGTATGGGTTTCGGAGCATCAGGAAGATGCTGCTGAGCGTCACTGGCTTGCCGCCGCGCGTCGTAAAGCCGGACTGGTCCAGCCATTCCTTGATCTTCCGTCCGCTGTGGCCGAGGTTCGCCACACGTTCGAACATTTCTCTGATGAGCGGCGCGCGCTTCGGGTCTAGGATGACCTTCTGTTCGCCCTTGATGCCTGTCTTGGTGTTGATGTACCCCATAGGTGACATGTTCGGTCGCCAGCCCATCTGCGCCTTCACCTTGAGGCCGCGACGCACGTTCACGCCCTTGCTGTCGTTTTCGAGCTTCGCCTGCGAGCAGAGGATCATGAGCAGGAACTTCTCGTTCGGCGAATTCGTGAACCGCTGGCTCGGTGTCCGGATCTCCGCGAGCTTTCCTTGGTCCATGAGGTCGACCAGCGATCCTAGGTCGCCGCCGTTACGGCTGAGGCGGTCAGGCGCCCACGTGAGGATGCCATTAATGATACCGGTGCGGATGTCCGTGATGAGTCCGTTGTATTCCGGTCGCTCGCCGGAGTCCTTCGCGGAATGGCTCTCCTTGCGGACGGCGACGATCTCGAGCTTCTCCCTCACTGCGAGTTCGGTTATCTCTTGGATCTGCGCGTCGATCGACAGCGCCTGCCGCTCGTCCTGTTCGCTAGATTTCCGAGCGTACAGGCAGTACCGGACCGGCACGGTGGTGGATGGGTCCATAGCCTTGAATTTGCCCTTACAGCCCCTTATCGGGGCATGCAGGACATCAATGTCGCCACCGACCGGAACAGTCCAGGCCGCCCTTTAAGCCCTTCAGAAGACGTATATGTTCGGGTGGTGGGTGGCGGTATAGTCCGCCTGCCGGACGAGGGTCGAGAAGGCGTCGGCGAGGTCGTCGTGCCGTTCCGCGCCGAATCCGACGATCTGCCGGATGACTTCCTCCGCCCCGGTGCGCGGGAAGAACACCTTGCCGGTCTCCATCCCGCGCGCGGCAATCATCAGGCGCGACCGCTTGTCCATCCCGTCGGTCTTCACTCCTTTTACGTACAGGTTCGCGCCGTGCATCGTGTCGATCAGCGCCTTCTGGAAGGCGACGTCCTCGACGAAGAACCGGTGCGTGTGGCCCGGCCGCGCGCAGATCTGCGCCGTGACTTTCGCCCTCTCGATGATGCCGTTTACCGACAGGTGCGCGTTCGTGACGACCGGCAGGATATAGATGTGGTGGTCGGTGTAGAAGTGGTTGCCCAGGTTGTCCCTCCTGATCCGGCTGTAGACGGCCGCCGACACCATGGCGGTGAAGTCGGCCGATTCCCTCAGCGAGATGGCCGGGTCGACGCCGGTCGCGACGAAGTCGAGCTCCCACCCGTCTCCCGGGCGTTTCCCGTCCGCGTCCGGCAGCTTGTCGTAGTAGCGGAGCCAGCTCTGGTCGACCACCTGGTCCGCCTCCGGCGTGATCTGCAGGAGGTATTCCCGCTTGAACGCCCTGTCGTCGCCGATCTTCATGCGCAGCTCCTCGACCGCCGCGGCGCTCGGGAACCGGCCCGGCCACGTCGGCACCCCGCCGACGACGATCGGGTACTCCCGGTACGTGCCCACGATCTCCCTGTTCTCGATCTCGCTCCGGAGCCGCGAGACGAGCGAGTCCTCGTGGAGGAGGTTCCCCACGACCCAGATTTGGCAGGACTCGCCGCCCGCCGGGATGACCTCCGACTTCAGCCATCGGTAGCGCTTGTCGCGGACCTCGCCGGATCGCACCGACTCCATGTCCTCCACGTCGTCGATGATGACGAGGTCGGGCCGGTGCGAGCGGTGCTTGAGGCCGCGCAGGGAATGCTCGGCGGAGACGCCGACGATGCGGACGGCGTGCTGCGGCAGGACGAGGGACAGCTCGTTCCAGACGTCGCCCGTGTTGAACGGCCCGAAGTCCGATATCAGCTGCTGGTTCCCCTCGAGCTCCGCCTTGATGTTGTACATTATCTGCTTCACCTGGGATTCCGTCTTGCTCACGATGAGGATGAACTTCTTCCGTCCGGACAGCGCCGCCCAGATGGGGTAGGAGAGGGAGAGCACCGTCGACTTCCCAGACGAGCGGAAGGCGACGACCGTGATGAGCGGCGTGGGAGGGTCCTGCGTCATCCGGAAGATCTCGCGGTGGAGGTCGGCGAGCGGATAGGTGACGTGGTCCCGGAAGTAGGTCATGAAGAACCATTGATGGCTGAATGCCGTGAGCCGGATGCGGAAGTCGCGGTCCGTCTTGAGCCTGGCGATCGTTTCGTCGAACGATTCGGGTCTTTTGTTTTCCATGTGTTCATTTGGTTACGGGCTTAGGTGTCGGCGCTTGCGTGGCGTCTGCGGCCGAGGCGGGGGCAGGGGAGTCCGGCTCGGTCGAGAGCATCGCGACGGACTTCCTGATCAGTTCGGCCTGTTCGGGCGTGAGGTCGAGCTCCGGCCGCTTTTCCGGCATCGACAGCTCGACTCGCGTCGCGTACGAGCGGTGGTGGTGCTTCAGCCAGAAGACGACGGCGGTCATGTTCCCTTCGCGGATGGCCGTCATGAGCTGGGTCTCCGCCACGTCGTTCACGAGGCCGACTCCGGACTCGACCGCCTCGTCGACCGCCGCCGCGAAGCCGGGGTCCTCCTTGCGCCAGCGGTAGTACGAGGCCCGGCCGATGCCGACCTTCTGGCAGGCGCTCTGGACGATCGGTCGCTTCCGCAGCTCCTCGACCAGCACCTCCTTCTGCTTGTCCTGGCGGATCTCGACGACGCCGCGCTTATCGGCCGGCATAGGCGACGCGTTCGGCCTTGAGGCCGGTGAGCTTCTCCCAGCGTTTCCGGATGACCTCGGCGTACACCGGGCTCTTCTCCATCAGGAAGCAGCGCCGCTTCATCTTGGTCGCGGCCATCAGGGTGCTTCCGCTGCCGCCGAACGGCTCGACGATCAGGTCGCCGCGCCTCGTGAGGACCTTGACGTAGGGGACCAGGATCTCGGTCGGCTTCGTCCCGAAGACGACGCCTTGGCCGGAATGCTTCGCGTCGGAGGCGCGGAACTCGATGAAGTCGGTCGGGCAGTTTTTCTTGCCCTTCTCGTACTTCTCCCAGTTCGGCTTGCCGCTTATGGCGTAGAGGGCCGTCTCGTACTCCTCCTGGAGCGGAGCCTCCTCCGCGTCGTGGTTGTACGGCACGTCGCCAGACGCTCCCACCATCGCGATGTCGTGCTTGTTGAAGAAGCGGTACTTGGATGAGAAGCCCTGATGCCGGTTCTCTAGGTGCCAGACGATCATGTTCTTCACCTTCCAGCGCTTCTCCATCTCGCCCCAGATTGTCCGGATGTTCTTCCAGTTCTCGTACACGATGATGGAGAAGTCCGGCTTCGCCGCCGCCGCGACGTTGCTCATCCAGAGCTCGGTGAAGTTGTCCGGCAGGGACTCCGTCTCGAGGTACCGGCGGTCGCGCTTGTATCCGAACCCCTCCGTCGCCTTGCCATGCCGGGTCTTCCCGTGCAGGTAGTCCAGGATGTACGGCGGGTCGGTTAAACACATGTCGGCCTTTTCGCCGCCCATGAGCTTCTGGAAATCCGCCTCGACAGTCGAGTCGCCGCACATCATTTGGCTCTCGCCGAGCGCCCACACATCGCCCTTCTTGATCTCGACCTCCTTGATGTCCAGTTTTTTCAGTTCCTTCTGAAGGTCGAAGACATCAGGCGTTTCGTCCTCGCCGAAAATCCGGTCCAACTCTTCGGAGCTAAATCCGACATCGGACAGGAAAGTCTCATCGAGTTCGCCAAGCGCGTCGAAGTCCCATTCCCCGGTTGTCAGGTTGCTGCGCACGTTGTATTCCTCGAACTCTTCCTTGGTGAGTTTCCGGTTCGGCACACGCACGTCGATCTCCTCGCCGCCCCGTCCCAACGCCAGCAGGATTTTGACCCTCTGGTGACCAGCAATCAGCCGGTTATCGGTGTCGATGGCTGGAATCTCGACCAAGTTGAATTTTTCCAATGATTTCTTTAGCTGCTCCGCCTGTTCGTCCGTGAGTTTACGAGGATTTCCAGGCCAAGGCAGAATGTCCTGCGCCTTGCGTTTTTCGTTGTGCCATTCGAGTGGTTTCATAAATATCGACATAATCATTAAGACAAAAAAGCCAGTCCGGATGTTCGGTGGCTGGCTTGGCTATAACGACAAAAGCCGAAATAACAAAATACCAGCGGCGTAGAACGCCCGATACTCTGTTATCTCGGCTCTCGGTTCAGCGGCGCACAGGTCCGCTGGTTCGATGACGCGCGATAACCCGACTCGCGGCCGCTCACCTATACAGGTAAGTCCGGCCAGAATCGAAGGTTAGCTTTCAATGTTCAAAGACATTATAACGGTCTCATGCGTGGTCGTCAATTTTTTTCTTCACAGGCAGGGCTTCGGTCACCGGGATTGATACGGTGCCGAAGCGGATTTTGCCGTCTTCAATCCAGAAACGGTTCGGATGCCGACGGTCTTTGCAGTGGCCATATTCGCCACGAGCGAATTTGTCCATCCAGGTCGCGATGGATTCCTCCGGTTTTAGTAGAAGAGCCACGTTGGACCGGTCGATTGGGCAGGACCACGTCATCGGGTTCGATTTGAGATGGTCTTCCATCTCGCGAACGCCTTGCCCGGCAAGAATTATCTTGCGTGCACTGTCACTAGTGGTGCAAATCTCCAAAAAGTTCGGCTCTACCCGGAACGTAATCAGGTTATCGGCATTTAGGCGGTTACGGTCGACACGCTCGAGGTTGTAGCTCGGTCCTTGGTAAGTAAACAACCCCTTATGCAGCATATTCTCAAGGGTGTATCCGCCGTCCGAATTGGACCGAGTGCCGATTTCCAGTATGCGGATTGCACCGTTTTTTTGGAGGCGGTTCAGGATGGCTGCTGCATCCCCAGTCGTGATCTTGTCTCCGGCATCGACAAAATCACCGACAAACACGGCGATTTTTTCGCTGTCAGTAACGACAATTCGGTCGTTTATGAGCTGGAGGACAGCCGCAGTTTTCGCCTCGGGGGAACTTGTCATAGGTGAACTATATTATTGTAACGGAACTGTGATAAAATAATCCAGATTAGAGTCCCATTCACGCCACGCCAAACACCATGGAAAGCCCAGTCCTAAACTCACCTTATAAGGTGCCGGATAGGTATTTCAGCTCTAACGAGCGCGGTCTTACCGATCAGACAGTTGAGGGCCGGCGGCCGAGCGCCTTCTATATTCCAGTTCCGAAGGCCAAGACCGCCAAGAAACAGGCCGAGCAGAACTTGGCGGAAGGAGCATACGGTGCCGAGCTCCAGAAGGAGAACGACTTCGTCAACAAGATCCGCGTCCGCATCGCCACGTGGCGGCAGAAGGGGTACCCCGGACTGACCAAAGCCTCCCGCGACCTCCTTGCCTATTGGCAGGACGATACGCGTGAGAACAAGCTTTTCTTCTGCCAAGTCGAGGCTCTTGAGACCTTGATGTGGATCAACGAGGTCGCCGAGAAGAACGGCGACGCTTGGGCGGTGAACGATTTGCGGCGGGTCAACGGCGACGCCAACCCAGGCCTTTACCGCCTCGCCTTCAAGATGGCGACCGGCTCCGGCAAGACGGTAGTGATGGCGATGATCATCGCCTACAACACCATCAACAAGATCAAGTATCCGCAGGATACGCGTTTCACGGACGCTTTCGCCATCATCGCTCCCGGCATCACCATCCGCGACCGCCTGAGCGTCCTTCAGCCCAACAGTCCCGAAAACTATTACCGCAAGCGGGACATCGTGTCGCATCACGATTTCGAGCTGCTCCAGAAGGCGAACGTCCTGATCATCAACTTTCACAAGCTTGAACGTCTCCAGCTCCAGCGGTTTCAGGTTGGCGCGACGCTCAAGGCCGCCGGATTGATGAAGGAAGAGGCGACCAAGGAGTCTCCGAGCGCGATGGTGAATCGGGCCTTCAAGAGCCTGCTCAACAAGAAGCGCGTGCTAGTAATCAATGATGAAGCGCACCACTGCTATCAGCAGAAGCCGACTGAGGAGAAGCTGGCCGTGGAGGAGAGGAAGGAGGCCGACGAGAACAACAAGAATGCCAAGGTCTGGATCAGCGGCGTCAAGGCGCTTGCCGAAAAGATGGACGTCAACGCCGTCATCGACCTGTCGGCGACGCCGTACTTCTTGAGCGGCTCCGGCTATCAGGAAGGCGAGCTGTTCCCGTGGGTCGTTTCCGACTTTTCGCTCCTCGACGCGCTCGAATGCGGGATCGTCAAAATCCCGCGTCTGCCGGTCGAATCCGACGCGATCACGGATGAACCGGAGTTCAGGAATCTTTGGCTGCACGTGCGCGACGAGCTCCCGAAAAAGGGCAAGAAAACAGGCGGTTACAACCTCGACAAGGAGCAGATCAGTCTCCCGACCAAGCTCCACGAGGCGCTCCTTTCGCTCTACGGCAACTACGAAAAGTATTACGCCCGATACGCCGAAGAGAAAACGAAAAATCCCGCCGTCATGCCGCCGGTCATGATCGTGGTCTGCAACAACACCACTGTTTCCGAGATGGTCTACAAGTGGATTGCCGGATATGAACGCGAGACGCCGACCGGCGCGATCCGGCTCGAAAAGGGCAACCTCGACATTTTCCGCAATGAGGACGGCCACGAGATGCTCAAGAAGGCCAACACGCTCATCATCGACAGCGCCCAGCTCGAGAGCGGCGAAAAGATCGATGACGAGTTCATCCGGATCTTCGCGTCCGAGGTCGACGATTTTAAGAAGGAATACATGCGCCGTTACGCAGGTCGCGACGAGCCGAGCAACGAGGAAATCCTCCGTGAGGTCATGAACACCGTCGGCAAGCCCGGCAAACTCGGTGAGAACATCAAGTGTGTGGTCAGCGTCTCCATGCTCACCGAGGGTTGGGACGTGAACACCGTCACGCATGTGCTGGGCATCCGGGCCTTCACCACGCAACTGCTCTGCGAGCAGGTGGTCGGCCGTGCCCTGCGGCGCGTCGACTATGACGTCGAGGAGAACGGCCTGCTCTCGCCCGAATACGCCGAAGTCTACGGGGTGCCGTTCAGCTTCTTGCGCCCGACCGGGGACGTCAAGCCGAAGCCACCGAAGGTCATCTATCGAGTGCATTCCCTTGACGACCGGGGGGAGCAGTACGAGATTTCCTTCCCGCGCGTCGAGGGATACCGTTACGAGATTGACGAGAAGAAGCTCGGAGCGACGTTCACCGAAGAGTCTCGGACGGTCATTGAGAACGAGCCTACCGAGGTCCGCAGCGAAGGGGCCATCGGCGAGGAGGTCGTAGAGAGCCTTGAGAAAATCAAGGAGCGCCGCGAGGGCGAAGTCGTCACGCGTTTGACAGAAGGGCTGCTTCGAAGGTATTACACGGACGCCGAGGGCGATTCCAAGTATTGGCTTTTCCCTCAGTTGAGGAAAATAGTCGAGGAATACGTCAAAACCCAGGTCAAACTAAAGGACCGCATGGTCATCGGTTACCTCACGATTGGGGAATACTACGCCGGTGCACTCACGAAGATCCAACAAGCGATTGTACAGGAGAACATTACGCAGGAGGGCAAGCGGAAGGTGCTGCCCGTGCTGGCGCAGTTCGATAAGGTCGGATCGACCCGTCATGTGGATTTCCTCACGGTGAAACCAGTCAGTGATACCGTCAAAAGCCATGTGAATTACGTGGTCGCGGACACCATAGAATGGGAGCAGGGGGTCGCCAAGAAGCTTGAGATGATGCCGGAGGTCATTTCCTACGTGAAGAACCAGAACCTCGGGTTCACCATTCCGTATGAGCACAAGGGCATCGAGCGGGCCTACATCCCGGACTTCATCGTGCGACTCGACGTGGGCGGGAAAGAGCCATTGAATCTGCTTATTGAGGTGACCGGAAAGAAGGATGACAAGAAGTCGTTGAAGACCAAGACCGCTCGTGAGCTTTGGGTTCCATCCGTCAATAACCATGGCGGGTTCGGCAAGTGGGCGTTTCTTGAGGTGCAGGACATTCACGAGACCGAAGGATTGATCCGTGCGGGCATTAAGAACGGCTTTGAGAACCATTAAGTAATATGGCCAGGAAAAAAGCACCACCAACCATATCTGCCGCGTCCGTCACTTCTTATAAGCACGAGGACAAACGCAAGCGCATCCCGACACAGGAAGAGTCGGAGATGATTTCGCCGCGCGACCGTCGTCCGGTCAAAAAAACCTACGAGTATGATCCGTCACTGGACCCTCAGCTTACTTGGTCCGGCAAGGCCGAACTCGGTGGCGAGTTCGGTGTTTCTACGGTGCCGATCTACGTCCAAGAGAAGATTTCTCCGGAAGCAATTATCGCCAGGCTCAAGGACGAAGGTCAGACAGAACTGCAGACAACGTTGTTTGGCGATACGGCAGCAGAGCAGGCGAAGAAGATGGCTGATTTCTATACGCACGAGGACAACTGGCAGAATCGCATGATTCTTGGCGATTCTCTGGTGGTGATGAATTCGCTACTTGAGAAGGAGGGGATGCGAGGGCGCGTACAGTGCGTCTACATTGACCCTCCTTATGGAATCAAGTTTGGTTCCAACTGGCAGGTGTCGACGAAGAAGCGTGACGTGAAGGACAACAGGGTTGAGGATTTTGTCCGTCAGCCGGAACAGGTCAAGGCATTCCGAGATACGTGGGAGCTGGGAATCCATTCATACTTGGCGTATTTGCGTGACCGTCTCATTGCCGCACGCGAACTCCTAACTGAGAGCGGGTCGTGTTTTGTTCAGATTAATGATGAAAACGTGCACCTCGTGCGGTGCTTGATGGACGAGGTGATGGGGAGCGAAAATTTTGTCTCGCAAATTGTTTTTACAAAAACCACCGGTTTTTCAGGAAACGCCTTATCTTCCATTGCGGATCATATTATCTGGTATGCCAAGGACATAAGGCACCTGAAGTATCGTCAGTTATATAAGGATAAATCCGCCGGAGATGAAGGCGCATCCAAGTATAAGCCCCTCTCAAGCATCCGATCAGTCAGCTCACGAGCCGGTGATGAGGACCGTCTTGCAACCACGTCTGATTTGACGGCACAAGGGGCTTCTGCAACCGATCAGACTTTTACCTTCGGTGGCAAAGATTACCAACCGCCGGCCGGGTCTCATTGGAAAACAACAGTGGCCGGACTGAAGCGTCTTGCTGAGAAGGGTCGCATCGTGATTGAGGGCAATCGTCTCAGGTATTTGCGTTTCATGGATGATTTTCCGATTTTTCCAATTTCAAATATTTGGACCGATATTGGTGGAATACAAAATCGTTCGGAGGGAAAAATTTATGTAGTTCAGACGGCATCCTCTGCGATAGAGCGGTGTGTTTTAATGACTACGGACCTTGGAGATCTTGTTCTGGACCCCACATGTGGTTCGGGGACTACTGCTTTTGTCGCCGAACAGTGGGGTCGTCGTTGGATTACCACGGACACATCGCGCGTAGCTCTTGCGCTTGCACGCACTCGTATCATGAGTGCGAGGTATCAGTATTACAAACTTAAAGATGAAAATAACGTACGGGCGGGCTTTGAGTATAAGACTGCCGCTCACGTGACTTTGAAATCGCTCGCAAATGACGAGCCGCCCGAGCAGGAGTCTCTTTACGACCAAGCCATAGAGGATAAAAATCGCGTCCGCGTTTCGGGGCCATTTACGGTCGAATCTCTCTCGCCACATCGTGTGAGTGACGATCAACAAATGCTTGCGACGGAAGACTATGTCGCCAACATCGTTGACAATCTCCGCGTTGCGGGAGTGCAGACCGGCGACAAAGGGGCGCGTATCCAGTTCGAAAATCTAGACACTCTCCCAGGGGGTCCGGAGCTTCAGGCACGCGGCGAATTTCGTACAGATGTCGGGCTGAAGATTGCTGCCGTCTCTATCGGTCCCGAGTTTGGCAGCGTCGACGACGACTTCGTTCGTGCCGCCATTTCCAAGGCTAAGCAGTTTGCGAATCTTTTAATTGTTGCCGCGACCTCCTTTGAAGCAGCTGCGCTTTCTGAACCCAACGAAATTGATGGGTTGCGCGTAATGAAAGTGAAAATCAATCCAGACCTCACAATGGGCGATCTGCTCAAGAAAACCGGCAGCGGTAACCTCTTCATGGCTTTTGGCGAGCCGGATATTCGGGTCGAGGAGACGAAGGGGCAGATTGTGGTCGAGATCAAGGGCGTTGACGTGTACGATCCCGTGAAGAGCGAAATTCGCTCCAGCGGTTCCGGTAAGGTCGATGACGATCTTGCCGCTTGGTTCATCGACACTAATTACGACGGCCGCAGCTTCTTCGTCTCGCACGCCTATTTCCTAAATGATATTTGTCCGTTCGATAAATTCAAGAAACTGCTTAAGGCTGAGATTCCCGAGGAGGCTTGGGATTCCATGTGTTCGACGGTTTCGCGCCCATTCCCCAAACCGTCCACCGGCAAGATCGCGGTAAAGGCCATCAACCACTACGGCGACGAGGTGATGAAAGTCATCGAATGCAAATGAAAACGCTTGCCGTAATCTTAGGAATTATCTTCAATGCCGGTGGCGGTCTCGCCATGGCGCGCGGTTTGTTCATCTCGAAGAAGGCCGCTTTGCATCTTGGGGTTTCGAGGTGGTCAGGTACCGAAGAAGAAAACCTCAACCTGCCCGCTGTCCGTGATCGGCTGACACAGCGATGGTGGGGATTGTTTGGGGCCGTCTTAGTGGTCGTCGGATCCGCTTTCCAGATTTGGGCTGTCATATAGACGAATTTGCAGCCCTTGACCGTGGCGGCAATCGTGTTGTTGCATCCAGCACATACCCATGAACGCGAAGTCCATCTCAAAACAACAGAGATCGCGGCTGAACTCCATCTGCCCGTACTACACCATGTACCCGCTCGAGTTCCCGTTTTTCCATTTGCGGCTCGCGAAGAGGGGTGACCGCGTGCTCGATCCGTTCTGCGGCCGAGGAACGACCAATTTTGCTGCCCGTCTTCGCGGCCTCCGGTCTGTCGGCATAGACTCCAATCCGGTCGCCGTCGCAGTGGCCGCAGCCAAGTTTCAGGAGGTCAACGCGGAGAGAGTTATTGCCCTGTGCGAGCGCATACTGAAGCGCGGCGGTTCCGTGAGACTTCCGTCCGGCGCTTTTTGGCGGCTGTGCTTCCACAGGAAGACGCTTGGCGATATCTGCAGACTACGTAACGCTCTCTTGCGCGACTGCTCGACCGGCGACCGGATAGTTCTGCGCGCTCTCCTGCTCGGCGCGCTCCACGGCCCGATCTTGAAGACCACCGTCAGCTACCTGTCTAACCAGATGCCGCGCACTTACGCCACGAAGCCGGAATCCGCCGTCAGGTTCTGGAGAAAGCGCAGGATGAGACCGAAACAGGTAGACGTGCTCGGCGTCCTCCGGAGGAGGCTCGCGGCGCATACCGAGACGCCAGCGGCGGTCTCCGGACGGGTTCTGGAGGCGGACAGCCGCGATCTCGGCGGCTTCAAGCTGGGCGGGAAGTTCGGGTGGATCATCACCTCGCCGCCGTACCTCGGCATGAGGACCTACAATTCCGACCAGTGGCTGCGCAACTGGTTTCTTGGAGGGCCGGAGAGGCCGGACTACGGCAATCTGAGGCAGCTCGGACAGGGTTCGCGCGAAAAGTTCGTGGCCGACCTGGCCAAGGTCTGGAAGGGGGCGGCGCGGCACGCGGCTCCCGGCGCTCGGCTGATCGTGCGCTTCGGGTCATTGCCGAGCCGCGACATCGGCACGGCGGAAATACTGAAGAAATCAATCCGCGACGCCGGTGCGGGGTGGAAAATAACGGCAATCGTCCCGGCCGGCAACGCGTCCGACGGCCATAGACAGGTGCATCAGTTTGGTGTAAGAACAAAGCGAGTCGTCGAGGAAATCGACCTCCACGCTTTATTTTTGCCTCAACCGAATGTTCGACCCGGAAAAGCTCGGACAGCTCAGGGACGCGATTCGCGAACGCACGGCGGCAGACGCCGGGCTTCTTGAGGGTCTCCGGGCGGAGGTCCGGACGCTGACGCCCGAGGTGCGGAAGGTCCAGAAGAGGTCGACGACGGCCATCTCTCTCGTAGCCAGCGACGGCGGAAACAACGCCCTGGTCTTCGACCCGTTCAGCGTCCAGCTCGTCAGGGTGGTGGACTCCTACGGCAAGGAGCTGGCCCTCGACGCCATATCGCCGACCTCCGACACCGGCAAGCTGTCGGCGGCGCAGTTCAACGAAGACGGCAGCCCGAAATCGGCGCTGGGCAAGATGATGAGGGCGCTCGGAGCGGCTCAGCTCTCCGACCTCAGCCACATGATCCCGAAGCCGGTGGGCTCTGGCGACCAGACGCCGCCTTCGCCGTCGTGGGTCCTCGTGTATCGGGACATGTGCGAGTGGGCGGTCCTATACGACAGGATCTGCAACCACGAGTTCGCCACGGACACGCTCATCGTCCGCGACGGCCTTTTGCGCAGCAAGATTTTCAGGGGCACGCTGTTCATCAGGCTCAAGGAGCTGATTGAGGCGAGGATCGACGAGGTCAGGCGGACCGACAGGCGCAAGGTCTATCTCGTCGGCGTCGCCAAGCACACCAAGGTCCTGACCCGCTACGGCCTCGCCATGAAGATTGAGAACGTCTTCCCGAGCGGCGGGGCGTGTTTCGTGCGCATGCCCAGGGCGATGGAGGCCAAGGCCTATGTCTGGCAGGAATACGCCCGCGGCACGGAGACGGAAGGGGAGGGCGGCGAGGCACCGAAGTTCGTCATCGGCGACATGTACTTCGTCCGCTTTGGCGAGATGGGCCTCGACCCGGTCTGGGCGGTCGACATACTTTCGAGCCAGTCTCCCGCCGCGCAGGAGGTTTTCGGCCACCTCCTCTCCGACGCCATCGACGGATTCCCTGTGCCGTTCTATCCGCGCTGCCTCCAGAAGGCCCACGAGTTCGCGCAGGTGGTCGGCTTCGACGTGGACATCCTGCAGGACGAGATATTCGCCGCCGTGAAGGACCTCCTCCCGGCTGACAAGAAAGACATTTTAGAAGCCGCGAGGCTCCAGACGGACGTCTCCAACTTAAGGTACGAATGATATGAAGCTATTCGAAGACAAGAACGTGGCGGGCATCTTCAGGGGGTTCAGCGAGGGCGGCATGGAGTTCCACGCCAACCTCGTCCTCAGGTACCAGAAGGACTTCCAGACCACGCCGATGCACGGCCAGTTCATCCTGGCCCAGCTCGAGTCCGACGACGAGGCGGTGCTGGGGCGCGTGACGATGATCGAGTCCGAAGGTCGGCTATCGTCGAGCGCCGGAGAGGACTACGGCATCAGGGCGGTCTTCGAGGACCGGCAGATCCCTGAGGACCTCCGCGAGCAGTACCTGAAGTATCGGGTGGACATCCGCATGCTCGGAGTGGTCCGGATCGTGGACGGCAAGCTGCTGTTCGCGCCGTCGCACCGCCGCCTGCCGCACATCGGCAGCAAGGTGGCGTTCCTGGGCGACGACGTCCTCAAGGAGATCTGCGGCCACAACATCAAGGACGCCGCCGACATCGGCCATTTCGCGCTCGGAGAGTTCATCTACTGCGGCAGCGACGCGGACGCGCAGAAGCGGGAATGGATGGTCGCCCGGTCGCCGAGCATCAGGCCGCGCTTTTCGGTGACCAGCCTCGTCTCCCGCCGCACTTTCGTCTTCGCGCGGGCCGGTTTCGGCAAGTCCAACCTCATCAAGCTCCTCCTCAGCAACCTTTATAAGACCGACCCCACGACCCCCAAGCGCGGCGGCAGGACCGTGCCCGTCGGCACCGTCATCTTCGATCCGGACGGCGAGTACTTCTGGCCGGACGACAAGAGCAGGCCGGGCCTTTGCGACGTCCCGCACCTGCAGGACAAGCTCGTGGTGTTCACGAACAAGCAGGCCCCGAGCCCATTTTACGGGTCTTTCGTCGCCGGCGGCATCAAGCTCGACATCCGCCGCCTCAGGCCCGGAGACGTCATCTCGATCGCGCTGTCGGCCGAGAAGCAAGACCAGCAGAACGTGCGCAAGCTGAAGGGCATGAACCCCGGCGACTGGTCCAAGCTGGTGGACCTCATCTTCCAGCACGGCAACAACGCCGACACCGCGGCGATGATGGAGCTTCTCCATCTGGAGGACCGGCAGGAGGCGGAGGTGTACGCGGCCCGCGCGAACATGACCCAGATCGTCAGGGCTCTCCATGACCCGAGCAGCCAGATGCTCGACATCCTGCTCCAGTCCCTCAAGGCGGGCAAGATCTGCGTGGTCGACGTCTCGCAGATGCGCGGCGGTCCGGCCCTTCAGCTGTCCGGCCTGATCCTGAAGAAGATCTTCGACCACAACCAGGAGGAGTTCACGAAGCAGGTGCCGTCGACCATCCCGACCATCGCCGTCGTGGAAGAGGCGCAGTCTGTGTTGGGCGGCGCGGACGCGAGCGGTGAGGGGCCGTACGTGGCCTGGGTGAAGGAAGGCAGGAAATTCGACCTCGGCGCGATCCTTATCACGCAGCAGCCGGGCAGCATCTCGCCGGAAATCCTCAGCCAGGGCGACAACTGGTTCGTGTTCCACCTGCTGTCGTCGAACGACCTCGTCACGCTCAAGAGGGCGAACGCCCATTTCAGCGACGACCTGCTGAGCT
>JAKAKZ010000030.1 GCA_021824285.1 bacterium | reverse complement strand
GCCGACCGAACCGACATTGAGCTCGAAACCCTTGGCCGTATAGAACGAGACCAGCCGGTAAGGCTGTTTGGCGCCGGTCATATTGAGCGCGGCCTGCCGCCCCTGCATCTGGGCGTTGACCCAGGTACCGACGCAGGTCCGCTCGCCGAGCACGATGTCGTTGAACTCCGCGCAATCGCCCGCGACCCACACGTCCGGCAGGGTCGTCTCCAGGAACTCGTTGGCGATGACTCCGCGGTTGGTCTCGAGACCTGATCCTTTCAGCCAGTCGAGCGGAGGATACGCTCCGACGGCCGCGATGACGAGATCGCAGGGCAGGACCGTGCCGTCCGACAGGGCCACGCCCTCCACGCGATCCTTGCCGACCACGTGGTGTGCCAAGGTATTGCGGACAATGCGCACGCCGCCCTTCTCCAGCACGCCCTCGATCATGC
This sequence comes from bacterium, assembly GCA_021824285.1. Taxonomy (GTDB): domain Bacteria; phylum Patescibacteriota; class Patescibacteriia; order SG8-24; family SG8-24; genus JAKAKZ01. Next base: position 18,055 of record JAKAKZ010000030.1, on the reverse strand, counting down.
GCCCGGACGTCTCGTCGAAGAACGGCTCCCAGAAATATTTCTCGCGAATCAGGGAAGTGACCTCCAGGCCGGCCAGACGCAGCATTTCGCACATCTCAAAACCGATGAATCCGCTGCCGATGACGATGCCTTTCTTGGCGGTCTTGACCGCCTCGATGATCGCCCGACCGTCCTCGGCGGTACGCACATAATGCACACCGGGCAAGTCCGCGCCCGGCACCGGCCAAGGGCGCGCGTAGGTGCCGAAGGCCAAGAGTAGCTTGCCGAAACCGACCGTCGCGCCGTCAGCGAGCGTCACGGTCTTCGCGGCGGAATCAAGCTTCACGGCCTGGCGGCCGAAAAGCCGCGTAATCCTCTTCTCGGAGTAAAACTCTTCCTTGCGCAGCCAGATGGCGTCAAAAGGCGTCTGCCCCAGGAAGAAGCTCGGCTTCGACAGCATGACCTTGGAGTACAGCCGGTGCGGCTCATCCGTGACGATGGCGATGGTCGCCTCCGGCTCCTTGCCGCGGATGGTCTCCGCCGCAGTGGTGCCAGCGATGCCGCCGCCGATGATGAGGTAATTGTAGGAATCCATAGCTCAGATGAAAGGAAACGGGCCGTAAGCGACCTCACGACCCGCGACCTCTAGCCTGATTTTACGGATAGACCTGCTTGCCCGTCTCGTCGAACAGGCTGATGGCGCGGACTGGGCAGGACTGCGCCGCGGCCATGAGCGTATCATCGGCCACCGCCTCGTCCTCGAGCTGCGACCGTTCGGCCGGACCGGAAGTCTTGACCCCGTTCTTCTGCTTGAGGATGGCCTTATTATCGCCGTCCATCTCGAAGACGGTGCCGGCCGCGAAGACGCAGGGCGTGGCGCCGATGCAGACGTTGCGGTCGACTACGATTTTGGTGATAGCCATATCGTGGGTTTAAGGGTTTCCCCGCCACTCATATTTAGTCAATGAGGGCGGGGTCCCGCCTAAGTGGCGGGAAAAGGTTTAGTGGTTTAGGGGTTATGCGTGAGGACTCCGCTACTTCTTCTGCCTTCGCGTGTCGTTGATCTCGATGGCGTGATCCGGGCAGATGACTTCGCAGGTCTCGCATCCGATGCACTTGTCGAGGTCGATGACGATGGCTTTCTCCCCCGTCTGCCCAAGCTCGGTATCGCTCCAGGAGATGCATTTGACCGGGCATTTGACGATGCATTCGCCGCAGCTCTTGCAGAGGCCGTGGAAGTAAGTCACCTGCAGGCCGCTCTTTTCGACCGCCTCCGGCCGGAAGCGCGCCAGATCGGTCCGGTTGTCTTGCTTGATATCTGGCATAGGTCAGGCGGTGAGGTCGTAACCGAGACGGAAAGCCTTCTCGTTCAGCTCCTTCAGCGCCGGATCGCGGACGTACTTGGAACCGAAGGATTTTTCGAGCGCCTTGCCGAAGCCATCCGGGGACATGCCGGGAATGCTCCTAAGCATCGCGCCCATGATGACCATGTTGAAAGTGCGGGGCTTCTTGAGCTGTTCGCGCGCGATAGTCGTGGCATCCACGGCCAGGACCTTACGGCCGCCCGCGACGGACGTGTCCTTGACCAGGAAGCTGTTCGTGACGACTACGGTCTGCTCATGCAGATACGGCACAAGCCGCAGCAGCGCGCGCTGGGAGAGCGCCACGGCCATGTCCGCCTGGGCGAACTTCGGGAACGGAATGGCGGCGTCGCTCACTTGGGCGAAGCCGATGGACACGCCGCCCTGCTTTTCGGTCGTGAAATACGGCATGTAAGTGGACTTCTTGCCCTGCGTCCAGGCCGCCGTAGCGATGATTTTGGCGATGGAGAGCACACCCTGCCCGCCCTCGCCGCTCACGATGATGCGAAACGGTTCCGGCATATCAGTAGCGTTTGACGGGATAAGCTTTGGCCAAGGTCTTCTCCAGGAAATCGAAGGTCTCCTGCGGCTTGTCCATGGTCTTCCAGTTGAGCGGGCACTGCGACAGGACCTCAACGAAAACGAAGCCCTTGCCGTCGAGATAGAACTTCAGTGCATCTTTCATCAGCATCTTCAAGGCCGGCTGAACCGAAGTGATCCCGCGGGCCACGAAAGCCGTCGGATTGACGTTGCGGATCATCTCCGGGGCTTTCATATAGTGTTCGTCCGCCCCGGACGGCGCGGTCGAGACCTTCATGCCCGGCAAGGTGGTCGGCGCTTCCTGACCGCCGGTCATGGCGTAGACCGCGTTGTTTACGACAATCACGAATATTTTTTCGTCGCGGACCGCCGCGTTCATGAGGTGGCTCAAGCCGATGGCATAGGCGCCGCCGTCGCCGACGTAGGCGATGGCCACGGCATCAGGGTTGGCGCGCTTGAAGCCGACCATGGTCGGGATGGTGCGGCCGTGGTGCGTCTCCACCGTATCCATATTGAAGTAATCCCAGGCGAGCAGCGAACAGCCGATGTCGATGCCGAAAGCGGTCTTGGCCTGGAGCCCGAGCTCGTCGATGGCGAAACCGAGCGCCTTGAGCACTTCCGGATGGCCGCAGCCGGGGCAGAAAAGGTGCGGCTTGGAGTCGATGCGCACGCACTTCGGGAAGGCGGACCGGATCTGGACGTTCTGGTTGGTAGTCATGTCCGGCATATCATTTGGCGGTGATGAGACCGACAATCTCCTCGGGCAGGATACCCATGGAGGGACGGCCATATTCGATGAGCGGCGCCGACGTCACGCCGTAGAGCGCGTCCTTCACGAAGCGGGCCAGTTGGTTGAGCGCGGATTCGGCGACGATGATCTTGGTCGCGCCTTTCGCGGCCTTTCGGAGCTCTTCGAGCGGGAACGGCTGAAGCGTGATGGGACGGAAAAGACGCGCCTGGCCGCCAGACTGGTCTACCGCGGCTTGCGCGGCCGCGGCCACAATGCCATGCGCGACGATGAGCGTCTTGGCGTCGGTCGGACCGTAGTTTTCCCACTCCAGGATTTCCGGCGCGGCCTTGGCGTAGGCGGCCATGATTTCCGCGTTAACCGCCGCGGTCTCTTCCTCGAAATTCAAGCAATTACGGAGGCAGTCATACTGCACGCCGCCATCCTCGCGGACTTCGAGCTCCGGCGACGGGACGATTTCGGCGAGCGGACGTTTGCGGTTTTTTTCAAGCAGATACGCTTCTGGCTCGACCATGGCGATACCCCGTTCCGCCGGCGTATAGAGCTCGACCTCGGCCATGGTCTTGGCCAGGTAGCCGTCGCCCAAGAGGAACGTCGGGAAGCGGTGCTTCCAGGCGGTGTTGAAGACCTTGATGCCGTAGTCGTAGAGATCCTGGATGGTGGACGGTGAATAGACCACGCGGAAGCCGTTGCCGTTTCCGCCGAAGCAGGCCAGGTTGACCTCGCTCTGGGAATAGATGACGGTCGAGGTGGACGGGCCGCCGCGCTGCATGAGATAGGCCACGACCGGCAGACGCATGGCTTCGGCCATGGAGAAGGCGTCCTGCAGTAGGACGTGCCCCGGTCCGGCAGAAGCGGTGAATGACCGCAGTCCGGCAAGCACCCCGCCGACCAGCATGAAGCCGGCCGCAATCTCGTCTTCGGCCTGGAGGAAGACCAGGCCGTCCTTCTTGCCCTGTTCGGTCGTAAACTCCCCCGCCCAGAAATGCATGATTTCCGAGGAGGGTGTGATCGGGTAGCCGTAAAAGGCCTTGGCTCCAGCCGCTCGCGCGGCTCGCCCCAACGCCTCGTTGCCCATGAGAAACTTCTTTTCCGCCATAGTCATTGGCCGCCAACAGGATTTATGCGACAAATCCGAGTCCGCTGAAGGCGGCTACCGCCATATGTTATCACGCAGGCGCGGTAAGGGCGATTGTGGATAAAAGACGCGCAAACTGCGGCTTTCGGAAACCAAAACCCCGCACCGGAGGGGTGCGGGGTTTTCTGCTGGATTGACGCTGGTTTTAGCGCTTCGCCCACTGGCTGCCTTTGCGGGCCTTCTTCTTGCCGGGCTTCTTGCGCTCCTTCTCGCGCGGGTCGCGCATGAGGAAGCCGAGCTTCTTCAGGGTCTTGCGGTACTCCGGGACGAGCGCGATGAGCGCGCGGGAGATGCCGAGACGGGCCGCTTCGGCCTGGCCGCGCTGGCCGCCGCCCTGGGCGTCGACCTCGATCTTGACCCGGGCATCCATGCCGACCGCGCGGAGCGGGAGGAACAGGGTGTCCATGAGGTCAGGGACCGGGAAGTACTGCTTGACCGGGCGGCCGTTGACCGTGATCTCGCCAGCCCCGTCCAGGAACATCCGGACCTTGGCGACGGCGGACTTGCGGCGGCCGATGGCGTAGATGAACTTGCCGCCGATGCTCTTCGGCGCGAGTTCGGCCTGCATTTCGGCGTGCAGGGTCGCCGGTTTCTCTTCTGCGATCGGTGCCGGCGCGGCGCTGGCCGCGACCGGAACGGCGGAGACTTCCGCCGGTTTGGCCGCTTTCTTGGCGGCCGGTTTGCCCTCGGCTTTCTTCGGGGCAGGCTTGGCGGCCGCTTTCTTGGCGGCCGGCTTCTTCATTTCCTTCTCATCGGCCGGCTTGGCGGCCGCGGTCTTCTTGGTCGTAGGCATAGCAGTATCAGTCGTTATGGACCGAGAGCCGCTTAAGACGGTCCTTGCGGAGGCGGTTCTTCGGAAGCATGCTGTAGACCGCGTGCTCGATGGCGACCTTCGGGTTCTTGCCCATGACTTCCTTCAGCTGGGTGGCGCGCATGCCGCCCGGGTAGCCGCTGAACTTGTAGAAATAGACCTGTTCGGCCTTGTTGCCGAGAACCTTCACCTTGGCGGCGTTGCGGATCTCGACGGTGTCGCCGTGATCGCGCTGCGGCTCGTAGGAAGCCTTGTGCTTGCCCTGGAGGATCTTGGCGACCTCGGCCGCGATGCGGCCGACGCTCTTGCCGGTGGCGTCGATGACCACGTTCTTGCGCTGGATTGGCTGTGGCATAGGCGTATCAGACCAGTTCGATCTGGACCATCTCCGCGCCGTCGCCGACGCGCTGGCCGAGGTTAGTGATGCGGGTGTAGCCGCCCTTGCGGTCCTTGTAGCGCGGCGCGAGCTCCTCCACAACCTTCTTCACGGAATTGCTGCCGTAGACAGTCTGGGCGAGCTGGCGGCGGGCCAGGATGCCGCCCTTCTTGCCGACGGTAATCATCTTTTCGACGAGCGGCCGGACGGCTTTCGCCTTGGCCTTCGTGGTCTTGACCTTCTCAAGCAGAATCACGCTCGTCGCGAGACTGCGGAGCAGGGACCGGCGCGGACCCACCTTCCTATCAAGGATTTTTCCTTTATTGCGGTGACGCATAAGTATCAGATCAGGCGATGAGGCGGATCAGCCGGCGCACGGGGAACACGCCGTCTTCTTTCGCTACTTCGCTTTCTTCTTTGAGGCTTTCTTCGGCTTATCTTCCGATTCCTCCTTCTTGGCCTTCTTCTTCGGCTTCTCTTCCTCTTCAGCGGACTCCTCGGCAGCGACCGTCATGGTCTCCTCCGCCGGGGCGGTTTCCTCCGCCGCCGGAGCGGCCGCGGTTTCGGCTGAAGTTCCGCGGCTAGCGATGAGGCTGAAGTGGTCGATAAGGATCTTGGCGGCCTGATCAAGGGCCTCGGAAGGCGAAATGGTGCCGTCGGTCTCGATATCCATCACGAGCTTGTCGTAGTTCGTGATCTGACCGATACGGGTGTTCTCGACGCGGAAACCGACCTCGCGGACCGGCGTGAAGACGGCATCGATGGCGATGACGCCCAGCTCGGCCTTCTCCTTGCCGCGCTCCTCGGTCGGGAGGAAACCGCGGCCGCGGCTCACGAAGACCTCGAGCTCGAGCTTGGAGCCCTTGTCGGTGAGCGTGGCGATGTGCAGGTCGGGATTGACGATCTCGACGTCGGAATTCTTCTCAAAATCAGCACCGGTCACCTCGCCCTCGCCCTTGGCGGAGAGCTTCAGGCGCACGACCTCATCGGTGTGTACCTTGAGGCGCAGGGCCTTGAGGTTGAGGACCAGCTCCAGCGTGTCCTCCTTCACGCCCGGCAGGGCGGAAAACTCGTGGGTCGCGCCCTCGATCTTGGCGGCCACGACAGCGGCGCCGGAGAGCGAAGACAGCAGCACCCGGCGCAGCGCGTTGCCGATGGTCGTGCCGTAGCCGTGGAAGCACGGCTCCATCACGAACGTGGCCGAGCGCTCGTCCTTGCCCGGGAGCAATTCGATCTTGGACGGAAGTAAGATCTCTTCCATAGGTCTCCTCCTTTTTGATGACCCTGCCGGCCGGCCTTAGGGCGCGGTCCGGAAGCGGCTGATTATCGTGAGTAGAATTCGACGATGAGACGCGGATCGAAGTTCTGCTTGAGGTCCGCGCCCGCGGGCTTCGAGAGCACCTTGCCCGTGAGGGTCTTGGCCTCGAGGTGGAGCCACTGCGGTGCCTCGTGCTTCTCGAGGCGGGTCAGCTCCTGCTCGATGACTTTGCTCTTCTTGGTCGGTTCGCTGATGGTGACGACGTCGCCGGCCTTGACCTGGAACGACGGGATGTTGACCTTGCGGCCGTTCACCAGGATGTGGCCGTGGCTCACGAGCTGGCGGGCCAGCGAGCGGGTCTTGCCGAAGCCCAGCCGGTAGACGACGTTATCGAGACGCATCTCCAGAAGCTGGACGAGGAACTCGGCGGTGTTGCCGACCTGGCGGGAGGCCTTGGCGAAGTAGAGCTGGAACTGGCGCTCGCGCATGCCGTAAACGTTCTTGGCCTTCTGCTTCTCGCGGAGCTGGGTGCCGTACGGCGTGAGACGCACGCGGGCGGTCGGGCCGTGCTGGCCCGGCGGGAACGGACGGCGGCTGATGGCGCACTTGGCGGTCAGGCAGCGCTCGCCCTTGAGGTTCAGCTTCTGGCCCTCACGGCGGCACTGTTTGCACTTGGGACTGGTCTTACGAGGCATATGACAGAATCAGGCGGAGCGGATTAGACGCGGCGCGGCTTGGGCGCGCGGCAGCCGTTGTGCGGGATCGGCGTCACGTCCTTGATGCCCGTGACGTTGACGCCGTTGGCGTGCAGGGCGCGGACCGCGGCCTCGCGGCCGGAACCGATGCCCCGGACGAAGGCGGCGACTTCCTTGAGGCCGTAATCCTTCGTCTTGTCGCAGACGTCCTTGACGATGACGCCCGCGGCGTACGGCGTGGCCTTCTTCGGGCCCTTGAAGCCGCACTTGCCGGCGCTGGACCAGCCGAGGACGTTGCCGTTCAGGTCAGTCAGCGTGACGATGGTGTTGTTGTAGCTCGCGTGCACGTAAGCGCGGCCGATCGCCACCTGGCGGACGGCCTTCTTCTTGCTGCGGGTGCGGGCGGCCGGTTTGGCGGCGGCCGAGGCGGCGGCTTCCTTGCCCTTCTTGGCCGCATCCGCCGGCGTGGCGGCCTCGGCCGTGGTCTTCAGTTCTTCGGACATACGGATAAGGTTATGCGGTCAATTAGGTCTTTTCGGCTTTAGTGCGGCCGGAGCCCATCGTGCGGCGGACGTTGCCGCGCACGGTGCGCGAGTTGGTCTTGGTGCGCTGGCCGCGGACCGGCAGGCCCCGCGCATGGCGGGAACCGCGGTAGCAGCCGATGTCCTTCAGGCGCTTGATGTTGGCGAAAGTCTCGCGGCGGAGCTCGCCCTCCACGCGGCAGTTCTTCTCGATCTCCTCGCGGAGGCGGTGGACGTCGCCTTCGGCCAGGTCGTTGGCCCGGGTGTTCCGGTCGATTTTGAGCTTAGAAAGGATCTCCGCCGACTTGCTGCGGCCGATGCCGTAGATATAGGTCAGGGCGATCTCGATGCGCTTGTTGGGGAGCGTGATGCCGGCGATGCGTGCCATAGGTAATCAGGAGCGGGAGGGATCAGCCCTGACGCTGCTTATGTTTCGGGGTAGAGCAGATGACGTACACGCGGTTGAAGCGGCGCACGGTCTTGCAGTTCCTGCAGATTTTCTTCACGGAAGCTCGGACTTTCATCTTCGTGGAGGCCGCGCGCGCGGCCGGGTTACGTGAAAATATTTTCTCTAAGTCGGGACGGATCCGCGCGGCGGGACGGCTATGACCCGGATCGCGCTTCGCCGCGCACCTAGAACCGGTAGACGATGCGGCCCTTGGTGAGGTCGTAGGGAGTGATCTCCACCTTGACCTCGTCGCCGGGAAGCAATCGGATGCGGTTCAGGCGCATCTTGCCGGAGAGGTGGCCCAGGATCAGCTGCCCGTTATCCAGACGGATCCGGAACATGGCGGCCGGGAGGCACTCTTCGACGGAGCCGTGCATTTCGATGAACCCTTTCGAAACCGCCTGTTCACCAGACGGCTCTACCATGCGGTCTTTCTTGTGTTTAGCCATAGATAACGGCTCTGAGGATACCGCAGGATATAAAAAACCGCAAGGGGTACGGGGTGCCCCTTTCCGGCAGGGTCCTGCACGGAGCTACGGGAGTGTAGCAGTTCCCATATATTAGTCAAGGCGATGAGGGACAAGTCGCATGTGGACGGTTTGCGACCCCTTTTTTGACCTAAATTCAACCCTTGCACCGGTTAGCTGTTACTTGCCGAAAACCATCCTAGGCATTACGCTGGCCAAGCTGTTCTTTAGGGAGAATACCATGGAAGACAGGAAGCGCGGCTTGGGAGCCTTGATGCCTCCCGGCCATGAGTGGGAGGTCGGGAAGACCGCGGCGTCCATTGCGTTCGTTCACGAGGCCGAGCGGCACATGGCGCGGTCCGCGACGGATGCGGCGACGAAGAAGCGCTTGGAAGACGCGATCGCCCAGATCAAAAGCGGCCAGATCGTGCTGCAGGACTGGCTGCCCGTGAAGAACTTCCTGCGCAACGGCTTCAAGACGCGCTGACGCGGCAACCGAAAACGGCCGACTGGTGTCGGCCGTCTTTTTTATGTCCGGCGATTCCAGTCAGGAAACCGTCGCCTTGATGCGGCGCACGCCCGCGGACGAGGCCTCCTCCTTCACGATCTTGAACTTGCCGATGAGCCCGGTATGTTCGACGTGCGGGCCGCCGCAGATCTCGCGCGAGAAGTAGCCGCGCGCGTCGTCGCCGACGGAATAGACCTTGATCTTATTGCCGAGCGTCGCGTACTTGTCCTCGAACAGGCCGATGGCATGGAGCGCCTTGGCCTCCTCCACCGTCATCATGGCGAATCCGACCGGCAGGTCTTTGGCGATCTGCTCGTTGACGATGTCTTCGACTTTCTTGATCTCCTCCGGCGTCATCTTCTGCGGGTGCGAGAAGTCGAAGCGCATGCGCTCATGCGTGATGTTGGATCCGCGCTGTTCCACGTGGGCCCCTAGCACCTGGCGGAGTGCGGCGTGCAGGAGGTGCGTGGCAGTGTGATAGCGCACCACGACCTCCGAATGGTCAGCCAGGCCACCGGCGAACTTCTGCTCCGAGCCGGCGCGGGAAGTGTCCTGGTGGCGTTTCATCTCCGCATCCCATTCCACGGCATTGACCTTCATGCCCAGCACCTCCTCGGTGAGCTCCTTCGGGAAGCCGAAGCTCTCATATAGATAGAAGGCCGTGGCGCCCGGCACCTCGCTCCAGGAATTGGCCTTGAGCTTCAGGGCCTCGGCCATGCCGCGCTCCAGCGTCCGGCTGAATTTCTCCTCTTCAGCCGTGAGTTCGGCCAGAATGCGCTCGCGGTTCTTGGCGAGTTCCGGATAGGCCCCGACGTACATGCCGATCACCTTCTCCGCGATGTCCTTGGTGAAGGCACCGGGGATTTCTAGTTGCCTACCGAAACGGACCGCCCGGCGGATAAGACGGCGGACAATATACCCCTGGTCGACGTTCGACGGGCCGACGCCGCGCGGGTCGCCGATGATGAAGGTCGCGGTCTTCAGGTGGTCGGCGATGATGCGCATGGCGCGACCGGTCTCCCCGCTCTCGTCATACCGCTTGCCGGAACGGCGCTCAATCTCCTCGATCAGCGGCACAAACAGCTCGGTCTCGAAGACCGTGGGCTTGCCCTGGAGCACCATGGCCATGCGCTCGAGTCCCATGCCGGTGTCCACGTTGGGCTTGGCGAGCGGTTCGAATTTCCCGTCCGCGGTCTTGTTGAACTGCATGAAGACATCGTTCCAGACCTCGACGTAACGGCCGCAGTCGCAGTTCGGATGGCACGGCTCGGTGCCGGTCCAGTTCGGGGCATGTTCCTTCGGATCGGGCAGGTTCAGGGTGTCGTAGAACATCTCGGTGTCCGGGCCGCACGGTCCGGTCTGGCCGGCTGGACCCCACCAGTTCTTGGCCTTGGGGTAACTGAAGATGCGGTTGCCGAGTCCGGTCTCTAGGCCGTCCTTCTTGAATTGCGCCTGCCAGATGGCCACGGATTCGTCATCGCGCGGCGCGTCGGAGTCGCCGGCGAAAACCGTGACCGAAAGCCGCTGCGGCGCGATGCCGCAGACTTTGGTCAGAAAGCCATAGCTCCACTCGATGGCCTCTTTCTTGAAATAATCGCCTAACGACCAGTTGCCCATCATCTCGAAGAAAGTCAGGTGACGGTTGTCCCCGACCTCGTCGATGTCGCCGGTGCGCACGCACTTCTGCGCGTCGGCCAGGCGCTTGCCCATCGGGTGCGGTTCGCCGAGCAGGTACGGGACCAGCGGGTGCATGCCGGCAGTCGTGAACAGCACCGTCGGATCGTTCTCCGGAATGAGGGACGCGGACGGGATGATGGCGTGCCCACGCTCGCGGAAATATTCAAGGAATTTCTGGCGGATTTCGTTGCCGGTCATAGCGTTATGGTTCACTTGCAGAGGCCGCTCTGATCGCCGAAGCAGCGCCACTTGGCTTCCGAGCCGTTGAGCAGGACGCGGTAATGAGTCAGAAAGCGGCGGACTGTGGCTTCGACTTGGTTCTTGATGCGCGGGTCGTCACAGACGCCGCCGGACTGCGGCTGACCGGTCAGGAGCACGTCGGAAGTTCCGTCTGCCCCGCGCCAAATGCCGTCGAGCTTCAGGGCGGACATGGCGAGCGCGTCATACAGGCCGTTGGCGTTGGTGTCCTTGAGGGCCAGGAGCGCGGCGAGCGCGTCCGCGGCCTGATCGCCGGAATCAGCCGTCCGCTTGATCTTGGTGAAGGCGAGGCGGTCGCCGCAGCCGAATTCCTCGCCCAGCACGGCACCATACGGCAGCTGGCTGCCGTCCGTGAGCACGAGCGCGACCGTGACCGTGTCCTGATCAGCCGCCGCCCCTTCCTGATTGAGTCCGGCCTGCACCTGCGCCAGCGTCTTCTTGGAGCTGTCGAGTGCCTTAAGCGGCGCGGCTACTGGCTGGACCGCCTGTTCCGCGGCCTGGTCGGCCAACTGCGAACAGCCGGCTCCAGTGAAGAGCAGGATCGAGGCCAGCAGCGGCAGAAATCTGCGGTGAGTCATGTGGGAAGAGTTACGGCGGTCAGGATAGCGATTCCGCGCGCGATTGGCAATCGTTGGCGGGTTTAAGGGTTTCCCCGCCACTCATATTTAGTCAATGAGGGCGGGGTCCCGCCTAAGTGGCGGGAAAAGGTTTAGGGGTTTAGGGGTCGATAATGGCGAGTTGGCGGCGCGGTTGTTCGATGATTTAGCCAGCAAAAAAACGCCCGAGGCAGGCGTCAGCGGAAAAGGATGCGGTAGCCGTTCCAGGCGTTCCACGCCCAAATTGCGGCGATCAGGAACGAGAACGGCGAACGGAAGACGATGCCCTGCGCCAGGAACACCAGCGTGAGCACGGCGCAGCTGCCGAAGCTCAGCCAGTTGCCCCAGCGGAAGAGCTGCGCGTTGTTGTTCTTGGCGGCGTAGAGGCGCATGACGAACGAAACCACGAAAAGCGCGAAGAGAGCCCAGACCAACATTTGACGCTCCTTGGGGGAAAGAACGGTCTGACCTTACTCCTGACCGAACGGGAGGTCAAACCGCTCCGGCGGCTGCAATAGTGGCGCCCCCCAAGCACTCGTCCCCATCGTAAAACACGCAGAACTGGCCGGGGCTCACGGCCCGCTGCGGAACGTCGAAAACCACCGCGATGCCGGCCGGGCGGCCAGGGTCAGCCGCGACGGCCGCGGACTGAAGCGGCTGGCGATAACGGATGCGGGCCTGGCAACGAAACGGCAGATCGGGCGCGGCACCGGAGATCCAGTGGACTTCGTCGCCTAAAAGGCGCGATGTCTGCAGCGCGACGTCGTTCCGGTCGTCCGTGACGATGAGCGTGTTGGCCGCAAGATCCTTCCGGACGACGTAAAGCGGCGCGCCGCCGCCGACTCCGAGGCCGTGGCGCTGGCCGACCGTGAAGTGGGCCAGACCGTCATGCTTGCCGATGACCTCACCTTTGACCGTGACGATGAAGCCGGACGACTGCGGCGGCAGCCGATCGCGCAGGAAACCGGCCAGGTCCACCTTGCCGATGAAGCAGATGCCCTGACTGTCCTTCTTGTCCGCGGTCGGCAGGCCGAATTCCGCCGCCAAACGCCGCACTTCCGGCTTCAGCAGGTGACCGACGGGAAATAGCGTACGGGACAGCTGATCCTGGTTGAGGCGATGGAGGAAATAGGACTGGTCCTTGTTGGGGTCGAGGCCGGCCAGGAGCGTGAAGCGTGAAGTTTGGAGCGGGGAGTTTTCGTTTGCGTTAGACTTCACGCTCCCCGCTTCCCGCTCCACACTCCCGATCCGCGCATAATGGCCGGTGGCGATGGCATCACAGCCCAGCCGCTCGGCGGCCTTGAGGAACGGCCCGAACTTGATGTCGCGGTTGCACATGACGTCCGGATTCGGCGTGCGGCCGGCGGCGTACTCGCGCACCATGTAGTCCACGACCGCGGCCTTGTATTCTGCCTCGAAATCCAGGGTCTCGAACTTGATGCCGAGCTTGGCAGCCACGCGCAAGGCATCGGCCCGCTCGCGCTTCCAACCGCAGTCGCCGGTGCAGGCGTCCTCGTCCTCCGACCAGTTCTTCATGAAGGCGCCGATAACCTCATGCCCGTCGCGCAGCAGCAAAGCCGCGGCGACGCTCGAGTCGACGCCGCCGGACATGGCCACCAGGATTTTGCGCTTGGCTTGAGTCATGACTTGAAAATATACGTCAATATTGACGGACGCGCAAGAAGCACTACCCGCGGTTGCGGCATAACGAAAAAAGCCCGCGCCATAGGATGTCGGCGCGGGCCCGGAAGGGCGGTCGATCGGTTCACTTGCGCGGCGCGGACTTCGGCATGCCCAGGTAGCTCGTGCGTTCGAACCAGGTGCGCCCGGGAACCGCGTCCCACGGCGCCAGGTGAGGACGGCCGTTTTCGGCCAGCACGCAGATGACGGCGCGCTCTACCCCACCCAACATGAAGGCCGTGCCGAGCGCCGCGATGACGTGCTTGTTCGGGAGCGGCAGGCGGCCCCGGTGTCGGGCGCAGAAGGCAAGCAGCTCCTCGATGGTCGCCGGCCGCAGGCCGCGACGCTCCATCTCGGCCAAGATCTCCGGCTCCGTGGTCCGGCCCAACGAGAACACCTGAGCGCCGACGGCGCTGAAGCGCGCCGGATCAACGGGAAAATTCTTCGCGGTGACGTGGCGGCTGGTGTTCCTGCTCGTGAATCCAGCCCGAGCGGCCATCTGCTTGAGGGTCCTGGGGCGGTTCTTGGACGGCATGGCGTTCTCCTGAACGACGTTGAAAAGGGCCGATGGCTGAAAATTCGCACAGACTGCGGGAACGGTCAATACTTATATATAAGAAAAGCCGACCCCTGCGGGTCGGCCGAAATCTACTTGCGCCGCTCGAAAGCGGCAAGCACCGCCTCGAGAATGACCGTCGCGGTCTCCTGCTCGTCCTCGGCGGAAGAATCGTGCCAGAACATCTTCCGGTCGCGGTCGAGCTTGAGCCTCTTCCAGAGACGCTGGTGCGCCTCGAGCAGGTCCTGAAGCGTCTGCGGGTTCATGGTCTCGCCATGCGTCTTGATGAGCGACCCCGCCAGTTCGCGCCGGATCGCGGTCTCGGGATCGGCCACCATGCAGATGTGGATATCGAACATGTCCCGGTTCTGCGGGATGAGCAGGTAGCCTTCGATGGCCGCATGCTCCGCCGCCGAGATCTTGCCGGCCGTCCTGTAGAGCTCCATGCGGGCGAGGCCGTCGCAGAGGCCGCGGTCCAGGATCACCAGGTGAAAACGCTTGTCGTCGATCCGGTCGCGGGCGGCCGACAGCGCGTACTCCATGGTCTGGAAGTTGTAGTCGGGCTCGCGCCGCTTGGACCACTCGACCACCTCCGCGCCCTCGGTGGGCGTGGAGACGGACCAGCCGGAGCGCTTGAAGAAACGCTTGAGTATCTCCTTGATCGTGGTCTTGCCGGCCTTGGGCGTGCCGAACAGCTCGATGATGAACGGCCGCGGCCACTGGGCCTTGCGGACGCCCTCGGGATCAAGCCGCTTCAGCAGGCCGTCGGCCTGAACGGAAAAGTCAGCGTGCTTGGCGGCGAGCTTGGCCGCCTTGCCGGACTTCGATGAAAAGGGCTTACGTGCCATTGTCGCTCTCCTTCGGAAATCGCGTCTGGCCGAATCCTGCCATACGGGAGAGGAAGGGGGAAGTGGATAAGAGATAGTATGAAGCGTGAAGTTTGAAGCACGGTGGCATAATAAATATAAATCGCGTCTAAGCGCGATTTATTCATAAACTCCACACTCCACACTCCCAGCTCCATGCTCACCTTACCCGATACGGCACGTACGGATCGTCCGTCACCGCCCGGTTGGCCACCCACATGACGCCACGACCGGCGTCCATGACGACGGAGGCTAAGGTCTCCGGATCGTCCGGCCGGCGACCGCGGCGCAGCAGGAAGTGCGCCGTCGAGGACAGCGCGGCCTGCAGCCGCTTGGCGTCGATGCTGTCGCGGCGCCGCGCCAGCAGGAATTCGATGCCGGCGTAGCGCAAACGGGAGTTCCAGGAAGCCGTCTCGGCGTGCGTGTCGAGCTCCGGCGAAAGCACGTGATTGGTGTGCATAAGCACGTCGGACTCCCCCATCGGCACCACCGCGATTTCCCGCAAGGAACACTCCACGAAGGCGGCGCGCCGCTCTCGGGCCGACACGAGATTGACGCTGTGGCCGATAGTCCGTTCCGGGACGCGGACGCGGCGGACAGCGTCGGCGAGATTCCGGGCCGCGAGCACGTCGCGCAAAATGAAGTTCTTCGGCACGCCGCGCCGGCGCGGCGGGTAATGCAGGGAGTTGCCGCTCATGGCGATGCCAGCCGCGTTGAGTCCGGTAGACGAACCGGCCAGAGTGGCCGGGTAGCCGAGCGACACGAAAGCCGGCCGGCCGCTCGGACGCGCCTGCACGATGACCAGATTGCCGCGGTAGCGCCGGACGTAATCTTCGTTATGGGCTAGGTACAGGCCGCGCCGCGACCGTACGGACGCGCTCGTGCATTTGTCCCAGCGCCCCCACAGATCGAGCATCTCTTCTTCGCAGGAAAAGACGAACAGGTCCTCGAACGGCAGACCGGCCCCCTCCGCCATCCCGCGGAGCTCTTCGGCGTAATCGGGGTAACGCCGGGCCGCCGGCCCGAAATAGCGGCTCATGGCGAAGCTGCGGATGAACTTCAGCGAACGGCCGGTCTCGCGACGGTAGAAAACCGAATTCTCGGCCACGAGCCGCGTAAGCAAAGGAGCCGTCGCGCGGCCGATGCCGCGACCGATCTCCCGCGGCGACCCGGAAGCCGTGACCTGCAGAAAGCGCCGCATAGGTCATTCCGCGACCGCGTCGCGAAGCCAGGACGCCAGGCCATCCATGAGGCCCGGGGCCTGCTCCAGCATGGCGGTACCGTGGCCCGCATCGGGAAATTCATAAGCCACCGCATCAGGTTTGCGCTCATGGAGCGCGCGGATACAGACGGCCGAGCGCTCGTCTGCGGCGCTCGCGGCCAGGAACAGCCCCTGCCCCACGCGGAAGCGCACGACCTTGTCGTCGGTCGTGATACCGCGGTAATCGAGCCCTGGCGAGAGGGCGGCGACCGCCGGTACGGCCACATGCTCAGCGGCATAGGCAATGGCCAAGTTGGCGCCGATAGACGCTCCGACGAGGGCGATCCTGGTCTTGGAACGTCCGCGGGCCTCCAGCCATCGGACCGCGGCCTCGACATCGCCGATAGATGCCTGATGGTCCTCATCGGTGAAGGCGCGGTAATCGAGCGGGCCCCCGGACGAAGAGACACTCTCGCCGTGCCCACGCAGGTCGACGGCCAAAGCGCTCCAGCCGTTGGCCAGCAGATACGATGCGAAACCGCGCCAGCTCGCGCGGTCGGCCGGCATCATATGCAGCAGCAGGGCGGTCGGTCCGCCATGCGGGCCGTCATACCAGTCCCCGACCAGCGTGACGCCGTCAGCCGTCAGGATCTCGATGCGCTCCGGCTGGCTAGCGTTTGCGGCCATAAAAATCGCTCATGAAGGTATCGACCGTCTCGGCGCTGATCAGGTAGCCGAGGCTGCCGCCGATCTCGCCTTTCGCCGCGGCCGTCGGCACGCCGATGAACCGGCCGTTGCCGTCCACGCCCGCGCCGCCGGATGCGCCCGAATCGACGAGGGCGGAGGTCTTGATGAAATCAGGACCCAGGCGTCCGGAAACTACGCCTTGGGTGAAGGTGAAAGTATCGGCCCCGACGTCGGGGTAGCCGGCGATATAGACAGCGTCGCCCAGCTGGATGTCGGCCGCCCGTGTGGCGGAACCCGTAAGCGACAGCGCGGGGAAGACCGTGGGCAGGGATTTCCGGTCCACGCGTTCTGAAATGCGCAAAAGCGCCAGATCCTCCTGTGCCTTAGAGACCAGCACAGTGGCCACGAAATCCAACGATGGTACCTCCTTAAGGTCCGAGGTGAAACCGATACCGCAGTATTTGATGAGCGAGCCGTTCTTGGAGACGAGCAGATGGCGGTTGGTGAGAACCAGGCCGCTGCCGTCGATTACCGTACCGGAACCGCTATAGTAGGTTTCCTTGTCCGCGTTATCGATGCACACGACTTGGACCACGGCCCGCATCACGCCGTCGATCGGGAACGGCGGCCGGGTCTGGCCGACAGTTGAGGCGGCCTGGTCCTGGCGGCTGGAGATATCCTTCAGCTGGGCCTCCACGGACAGGCGCTCCTGCACGCCGGACTGCTCCAGCTCGGCCAAGCGCGTCTCCAGATGCGTCTGCATCAGCTTCAGCGAAGCCTCCTCCAATTCGCGCTGGCGCAGCTGGCCCTCCACCGTGGAGAACCGGAGGATACCGAAGAACATGGTGCCCCAGGCGCCGAGGAGCAGGATGTAAATCCAGCGCCGCGACCGCGGCGGCGGGCAGAACAGCGGCGCCGCGGCCGGTTTGGCCGTGGGCGTCGGTGTCGTGGGGATTGGCGCGGTGGTTGCGGGCATAATCAGAATTTGATCGGCTGGCCGGGCTGCAGGGTGCCGCGCCGAGGTGCAGCGTCGGGGGCGTCAGACGGCCCTGCGGACGGCGGTTCGGGCGACGCGGGACGATGGGGCGCTGACGGGCTCGGCGACGGACGCGACGGGACGTCAGACCGCGGCTTTTCGGACCGCTGCTGCCGACCGTCTTTCTGCCCCTTGGGCCCGCCCTTCGGATCCTGGCGCGGCGGCTTGTGCCCGTCCTTCTTTCTGTCCTGACCGTGCCGCGCCCCGGACGGATGCCGGTCTTGGCGGCGTTCGCGCTCCGTTCCGGCGGCGCCGGCCTTCTTCGTCTGGATGACCGGCCGCAGACCGGGCTGATTACCGCTCGCAAGCGGCGTCGGCGATTCGGGCGGTGCCGACGGTTCCGCCGACTCCCCCGTCTCGTCCTCCGGCCCATCCGGCTCGATGATCACTTCGGGCTCCGCGGAATCGGAAATCGTCTTGCCCAGGAGCGCTGCAAGCGACACCGACGCTTCCGGCGGCGCGTCTTTCACGACCGGTTCCGCGGCGCGGATCTCGGCCGCGGACGGCCGTGGCTTCTCCTCGCGTTTCGCGCGCGGCAGGACCTTGATCGGGGCGGGCGATACGGCACGCTTGGCCTCCATCTCCTTCTGCCGCTTCTCCAGGTCCTCCTTGCAGAACCACGGACGCGAACGGTCGGGCTCAAAAGTC
>JAKAKZ010000029.1 GCA_021824285.1 bacterium | reverse complement strand
ATGCAGACCTCCAAGTACATCTACTACGACGGCTCCGGCGGGCCGGGCGGCGACATGATGCGCACCAACGCCGCGGGCTGGGCCACCGGCTCCTACGACTTCGCCGAGATGTTCCCGTCGGGCGACGCGCTCGCGCCGGGCGACATCGTGATGGTGGACACCAATGATGAATCTCACGTTAAGTTAGCGGAAAATTCCACTTCAGCCAACGGTCTGCTCCTCGCCGGCATCGTCTCCACGCGCCCCGGCTTCCTCGCCGGCCTGAACGACGCCGGCAACTTCCCAATCGCCATGAGCGGCCGCGTGCCGACCAAGGTCAGCCTGGAGAACGGCGACATCCACGTCGGCGATCCGATCACGGTCTCCTCCATCCCGGGCATCGGAATGAAGGCGAATCCCGGCTCCTACATCGTCGGCATCGCGCTCGAGCCTTACGTCGCCGGCAACACCAAGGCGACGATCACGGTGTTCCTGAAGAACGGCTGGTTCGACGGCAGCGGCCTGTCCGCGCCGAACGTCGCCACTTCCGGCGTGCCGCTCGACATCAGCGCGCCGGTAGACCTGAACGGCCAGGCCGTCATCAACATCGGTAGCCTCTCCGGCCTCGGCGGACTCTGGAGCATCGATTCGACCGGCAAGATGATCGCTCCGGAAGTGCGGACCGACCTGATTGACGCCAAGTCTGTGCGTGTCCGCCAGACTGATTCGACGAACACGCTCGGCATCGCCACCATCGACACGCTGGCCCAGGCGGCAGTCGTCACTAATCCGGACGTGAAAGCAAATTCCCAGATCTTCATCACCTTCCGCAAGAATCCGAGCTCCAGCTGGTGGCTCGATGAGGTCCATGACGGCATGTTCATCGTGCGGCTTTCCCAGCCTGCCCCCGAACCGGTCGTCTTCTCCTACTGGATCGTCGATGTGGCTGACGAACGGACCCCAGCTCCGTCTTCGACCGCTGCGCCGCCCGCCAACCCCGCACCGCCCGCTGACTCGACCGCTACTTCCGGCTCGACCGCGACCACCGATCCCGCCGCCGTGCCTGCTTCTCCGGCCACCACTGACCTGGTCGTGACGGCTCCGCCCGCTACCGTCACTGTCAGCCCGCCAACGAACGATGCGGCCGCGAGCACGACCGCCACTTCCGACATCACCGCGCCCGCCACAGTCCCTGCCGCCACGACCGACACGGCCCCCATTCCATAGGGGAGCATCGCTATTTGATGGCGGAGGTGTCTGATCATGAACAGCGCGAACAATCGCACCCGGCACTGGCCACCAGACACTAGTCACCGGCCACTCAAATTCTGGCCAACCCGATTCACCGTTCAACGGCCTGACTTATCTGGAGGTAAGCCCGGCAACAGACAGACAACCTCCAGAAACGGTGAGTTTCCGCCTCGCCGACAATCCAGGACGCCTACTATATATAAGTAAGGCGGTCCAATGAACGGAACGCGGTCCGGGAGCGCATGCCGGACTGCGTTTTTTATTAGAGTCATGGATATACGGAGGCACGCAGGGGCGGAGTGGCAGGTGCGCTGAGCGGTGTCGATTTGCCTGACACCCAGCACCTTTGCCGCCTCGAACCACCATGATGCTCCGCGTCTCCGTATCTTCGCGTCTCCGCACCTAAAATAATGTGCATAAGTCCCAGCCTTAACCGTGATATACTCCATTTTGTCTGAATTAAATTAATCCGAAGCGCTTATCCGCTTCAATTTAGGCTATTTATGCCAGAACTCATGTCGTCACAGCCGGCGAACATGGGATCGGCGCCGGCCTCGAAGCTCTCGAGGTTCTGCGATGCCGCCATCCAATGGTCCCTGTTCGGCCTCGTGCTGCTAATGCCGCTGTTTTATCTCCCTTGGACCATCGAAGTCCTGGAGATGAACAAACAGCTTCTGCTTCTCGTCGGTGCGGGAATTGCTGGTTTTGCCTGGTTGGGCAAGATGCTGACGGAAAGGCGCTTCGAATACCGCCGTTCGGTGGTCAACCTGATTGTCATCCTTTTCGCTGTCGTCTACGCCATCAGCGCGATGCTCTCCCAGAGCCAATACATGAGCGTGGCCGGTGATTTCGGCCAGCAGAACGCCGGCCTGGTGACGGTGCTTTCGCTCGTCGTCCTGTATTTCGTCATTGCGAGCAACGTCCGCACGGTGAAGCAGTTCAATCGCCTGATGCTGGCCTCGGTCATCTCCGGATTCCTCGCCGCGGCGTTCGGTCTGCTGCAGGGCATGGGCGTGTTCCTCCTGCCGTTCGCGTTCGCGAAGAGCGCCTCCTTCAACACTGTCGGTACCGCCGCCTCCCTGGGCATCTATCTGGCGTATATCGTGACGCTTTGCGGCGGCCTGATCCTCCAGACCCACAAGCGGTCGGACATGAAGCCGAAGCTGCACCTGGCCTATACCGTCTTCCTGGCGGTGACCGCGGTGCTGTCCATGTTCGTCATCGCCACGATCGCCTTCTGGCCGGTCACGGTCTGCTTGCTCGTCGCTTCCGCCCTGCTGATTGCTTTCGCTTTCATCCACGCCAAGTCGCTCAAGGGCATCGGCGGCATCATGCTGCCCGTGGCAGCGTTCATCGTTTCCCTGCTGCTCCTCTTCGTGCGCTTCCCCGTGGCCCTGGGCTTCCCGTCCGAGGTCATGCCGTCCATGAAGGCCAGCTGGGACATCACCGTGAAGTCGCTCCGGGCTAATCCGCTTCTCGGTTCCGGTCCGGGCACGTTCATTTTCGACTACGCCAAGTACCGCGCGCCGGAAGTGAACCTCACCCAATTCTGGAACCTGCGCTTTGACCGCAGCGCGATGCGCGCGCTCACCGTGGCCGCCACCGCTGGACTGCTCGGCTTCCTGACATGGCTCTTGGTCGCGGTCTTCCTGCTGGTTTCGTCCGCCCGCCAGCTCCTCAAGGCTGATGAGGAGACTTGGCACATCCTGATTTCGATGTTCGCGGCCTGGTTCCTGCTGGTCCTTTCCAAGTTCCTCTACAGCTCGACGATGACGCTGGAGTTCCTGACGTGGGTCACCATGGCGCTGCTCGTCGTGGTGCATCGCCGCGACTTCTTCTCCGTCACGTTCGAGAATTCGCCGCGCTCGGCAATGACGCTGTCGTTCGTCTTCATCTTCAGCCTGGTCTTCGCGGTCTCCGGCTTCTTCGTCGAAGGGATGCGCTACGCCGGCGAGGTCGCCTATGCCGACGCCATCCGGCTTGACCAGTCCGGCGGCAAGATCGACGATGTCGTTAACAAGCTGGTGTCCGCCTCCAATCTCAACCAGAAGAACGACGTCTACCTGCGCAATCTCTCGACGGCCCTGCTCGTGAAGGCCGACCAGGAGAGCGCGGCTCCGATCGACACCAAGAAGAAAGACAAGGAGAAGGACGCGGACTACAAGAAGCGCATGGACGACGCGCAGCAGGAGAAGATCCGCACCGTGGCGGCCCTGACTGCTGACGCGGTCAACGTCGCCAAGCGCGCCACCGACCTCAACCCGTCGAACGTGGCCGATTGGTCCGTGTTGGCCTCCATCTACCAGAATCTCATCGGCGTCACGGACGGCGCGGACGAATGGGCCGTGAAGTCCTACCAGACAGCCGTCGATCTCGAGCCGAACAACCCGTCCACCCATACCGAGCTCGGCAAGGTCTACATGGTCCAGAGCGACATGGCCCTCCCGGCCACGGATACGAAGGACGAGAAGGCCAAGAAGGACGCGCAGGAGAAGGTGGACAAGCTCCTAGGTAATGCCGTCGATGAGTTCAACAAGGCGATTGCGTTGAAAGCCGATTACGCTCCGGCCCACTTCAACCTGGCTCTCGCGCTCGACCGTCAGGGCAAGCTGAAGGAGGCCATCACCAAGATGGAGAACACCGTCCAGCTTCAGCCCACGGATGTCGGCGTCGGCTTCCAGCTCGCGTTGCTCTACTACCGCGACAGCCGTAAGGACGATGCGATGCGGCTGCTGGAGAGCGTGGTGTCCCTGTCCCCGAATTACTCCAACGCGCGGTGGTATCTCGCCGCCATGTACGAGGAGAAGGGGAATATCGATGGCGCCATCGAGCAGATACAGAAAGTCGCTGAGCTGAACCCCGGCAACGATACGGTCACGAAGAAGCTGTCCGATCTTCAGGGCAAGAAGTCCGGCGGCGCCGGCCTTCCGGCTCCGGTCGACCAGCCGGTCCAGAACGTCAACGAGCCTGGCGTGAAGCGCTAGGACGAGAAAGCGGCCCCTCACCGGGGCCGCTTTATTATTTAAAAAAGCCGTCCCCACAGGACGGCCTACACGCGGAACGTCTTGGCGATCAGCTCCGCGACCTTGAGCTCCACGCGGCGGAGCTGGTACATCGTGTCTTGGTCGTCGAAGTGGTCGATGAAGATGGCTTTGCCGATGTCGTAACGCGCCCCGATTTCCTGGGACTTGCCCGAGAATCCGCAGATTTCCATCTCGACGAAAAAGAGCGGACTGCCGGCCGTGCGCATGATCCGGACAACCGTCACTTGGCTGCCGGGGATCTGCCCGTTGCGGACCGTCTTCGATGTGCGGCTCAAGCCGCGTACGCCCTGATTGCCCACGTTTCCTTCCTTTCCGGACCGAGCTTACCACACGAATCCGCGCGGTCAACAATTTTGTCTACCGCATCCGGCACGACGGCTCGACATCGAACCAAGAAATTCCAGAAGAATCGCAATTAAAATAGGCCGCAAGGCGCGGCCGTTAGGCTTAGAAATTGTTGGACAGGATATCGGCGACGGTCAGTTCGACGCGCCGCAGCTGGTACATGACATCTTGGTCGTCAAAGACATCGATGAAGATGCCCTTGTCGAGGTCGAAGCGGGCGGTTATGGCCTGCCGGTCATGCTGCGATTTCCAGATCTCCATCTCCACCAAAAAGAGCGGCAGTCCGGCGCTGCCTGTGGCCCGAACGACTGCCACCTGCGTCAGCGGGATCACGCTGTACCGGAATGTGATGCACTTACTCTCCGTTTTGCCTGCGGAATCCTCCATGGGTTCCTCCTTTTCCGTCGAAGAGCATAGCAGTTGAGTTTGGTAGGGTCAATTATGGCGCAATGGGCACGTTTGGCCGGCCAAGATATTGACGTTTACTTGAAGATTCTATATCTTATACAGGCATTGAAATATGGCACATGGGCCGCTAGCTCATCTGGTAAGCCGCCGGCCAGAGGCCGATACTGCGGCTTGCGCCGATGTGTGCTCGCCGTAGCTCGATCTCTAGTGTTGGTCCGCTCCGCGAACCGACAGCGGCGTAAGCCGCCGGCCAGAGGCCGATACTGCGGCTTGCGCCGAGCGGTGGCGGCCTTAGCCGCATCTCAAAATGTCGTCCGGCTTCGCCGCCCGACTGCGGCGTAGAGCGCTGACGTTCTGCAAATTACAACAAATTTTGGGCCGCTAGCTCATCTGGTAGAGCGCATCCATGGCATGGATGAGGTGAAGGGTTCGAGTCCCTTGCGGTCCACCAAAAAGAGCCTCTCACCAGCGGTGGGGGTTTCTTTTTTGTAGCCTCTCCCTATGTCCCTCAAAGTCGGCATCGTCGGACTGCCCAACGTCGGCAAGTCCACCATGTTCAAGGCCATCACCAAGAAGCAGGTAGATTGCGCCAATTACCCGTTCTGCACCATTGAGCCGAACGTGGGCGTGGTTGCCGTACCCGATCCGCGCCTCGAACAGCTGGCCAAGCGCTCCAACTCCGCCAAAGTCGTCCCCGCGACAGTCGAGTTCGTCGACATCGCGGGACTCGTCGCCGGCGCCTCGAAGGGCGAGGGCCTCGGCAACAAGTTCCTGTCGCACATCCGCGAGGTGGACGCCATCGTCGAGGTCGTACGCGCTTTCGACAACAAGGATATCGTCCATGTGTCGAACCGCATCGACCCGCTCGCGGACATCGAGATCATCAATTTGGAGCTGGTCTACGCCGATCTGGCGACCGTGGAGAAGCGTCTGGACTCCGCGCGCAAGCAGACCAAGGGCGGCACGGACCGCCAGCTCAAGGCCGCGCTTTCCGCGCTTGAGAAGATCAACGCCACGCTCACCGCCGGCAAGCCGGCCCGCGAGACCCAGCTCGACGAGGAAGAGGACCTAGCGATCAAGGAGCTACAGCTCCTGACGCGCAAGCCGCTCATGTACGTGGTCAACGTAGACGAAGCCCAGCTCAAGGCCGGTTTCCGGCTCGATGGCGTTCCGCACGAGCTGCAGATTCCGCTTTGCGTGAAACTGGAGGAAGAGCTGGCATCCCTGCCGGAGAGCGAGGTCAAGGATTACTTGGATGCGCTCGGCCTGCAGCAGACCGGCCTAAATACGCTCATCCAGCGCGCCTACGAGCTACTGGGGCTCATGACTTTCCTGACTTCCGGCGAGATGGAAACCAAGGCCTGGACCATCCGCCGCGGCGCCAAGGCGCCGCAGGCCGCCGGCGTCATCCATACCGATTTCGAGAAGAACTTCATCCGCGCCGAAATCATCGACTGGAAGGATTTCGTGGAGCTGGGCGAGTCCGGCGCGCGGGAGAAGGGGAAGCTCCGCGTCGAAGGCAAGGACTATGTCATGCGGGACGGCGACGTGTGCCATTTCCGCATCGGGGCCTAGTTCTGACAACCGCACGAAACGAAAAATCCGGCTGCGGCCGGATTTTGGCTGAACCACCGTCTACCTATTTGCCGTAACAGCCATAATGGCATGTATCGGCAGGAGAGAAACCGCAGTCGATCTTATCGCTTCGCCAGACGCAGCTTCCAGCCTCGAAGCAGCTTTGGCTGTCTTTGAAGCTTGAGCAGGCAGGTCGAACGGTCTTGGGCCACAATGCGTATCCGACGACGGCCGTAACTGACAGGCCGACAGCAACGATGACGATCAGCGGTTTCCTGGTCATGCGCAGCATCAGTCCTTCTTCAGCCGTAACCGCACGATTTCGCGCCAGACGTGCTGGTCGTTGCGGCCGTAGAGCAGACCGCGATTTCGGGTCTCCGGCACGCCGATGCGCTGCAGGAGCCGCGCCGGCAGGAGGGACTCCGTGACGTAGCCGATCTTCTCGAATTCCGAGGCGATGATGCCGTGCTTCTCCATGCCCATGATGTAGACCGGAAGCGCCATCACGACCGGTGACCCGTTCTTGAGCGCGCGGCGCCAGGAGGAAAGGCATTCATAATAGAGCTTCTGCAGCTCGCCGAGCTGGCGCTGGATCTCGCCGCGCTTCTCCAGGCCGGTCCGCGGCGGACCGAGATACGGTTCGGTCACGATGGCATCGAGCTGATTGTCCGGTATCTGCTTGCTGATGTCGCGGGCATCCGAGGTGAAGACGGTCACATGATCGATGGATTGCACCAGTCCCTGCTCCTGCGCCCACTTGATGTTCTGCGAAGTGCCGTCGATGGCGGCTGGATTTTTGTCGCTGCCGTAGACCCAATCGAAACCCATGCGCAGGGCCTCGGTGACCACGGTGCCCGAGCCGCAGAACGGATCCATCAGGGTAACTTCCATCATCGGGCGGGAGACATGAATCATGTTGATCATGATGCGCGCCAGCTTCGGCGGCAGCATCCCCTGGAGCGTATCGCGCGACGGTCGACCATAATCGGCCTCGGAAAAATCCTCGAACGGCTGGACGAGTTCGGTCACGCCGATGCGCATCTTGCCCTCTTTCACGAAGACGACAAATTCCGCGCCGTTCTCGATGAGGCGGTTCTTGGCGACGACGACCGAAGTGAGGGCCGGACCGACTTGAGCCTTGACCCAGCGGGCCGAGGTGCCGGCCTCTTTGAGCCGGCGCTTCACCTCCAGACCGACGTTACGCATGGCGTTGCTCGTCTCCGCCGCCCGCTGCATCGGCATGTCCCGCTCCAGGGCGTAG
The DNA here is from genome assembly GCA_021824285.1 of bacterium. Classification (GTDB taxonomy): domain Bacteria; phylum Patescibacteriota; class Patescibacteriia; order SG8-24; family SG8-24; genus JAKAKZ01. Next base: position 10,646 of record JAKAKZ010000029.1, on the reverse strand, counting down.
ATGCTGAAGCCAAAATCCATTGTCCGACCGCTGCCGCCCTTCGCCAAGAGGTAGGAGACCATGATCTTGATGGCCTCTTCCGGGTTCAGCGGTTCCTCTTCGGTGAAAATCTTGCCGATCTTGATCGTGCCGCCGAGCCGGGACATGAGCATTGGCGTGTCCACCGCCAGTTCGGATTCAGCCAGAAGAGCATGTTTATAGAGTTCGGTGACGGTCACGTTGGCACCCGGAAGCAGGGCCATGATTTCGGCTGCGGAGAGCACCGGATTGGATCCCAAGATGAAGAAATACTGCATAAATCAGGCGAGGCCTTACCTATATATTATATCACGTCCGGCGGCCAGCCTACTTCAGAGTATGAGGTATAGCCCAACCGATGGGAATAATCTAGTCCTTGTGGAGAGAGAAAGAGACAAAAAGGGAAAGAATTACGTCGTATATCGTCTTTCTCTCTATCTCTCTTTTTTTCTTCATCTATTCAAACACCCCTTGCCTTAAGCTCAACCGCGTGCTAATCTCTCCTTCGCATAGCCAATTTAGGCTAAATTAGGCCGTATTTCCGAACCACGAACCATTCGGTTCATGGTCGCGCGAACCCGCCGTCCAGGCGACTCAGCGCGAATACGCACCATATGGAGAAGTACGAACTTCTCTACATCCTGCCGGCCAAGTATACTGAGGCTGAGGCCAAGGTAATGGCCGACAAGATCAGCGGCATCGTGACCGCGAACGGCGGCACGGTTTCCGAGACCCACGATCTCGGCAAGCGCCGCCTGGCGTACCCCATCAAGCACGCCAGGAACGGGCAGTACATCCTCACTTTCTTTGAGGCCGAGCCCAAGTCCATCGCCAAGCTGAACGACACGTTCCGCCTGTCGACCGAGCTCCTGCGCCACCTGATCGTGGAGCGCAACCCGCTCATCACCAAGATTCCGTCGTTGGTCGAGGAGCCGGAAGGCGCGGTCCGTCCGGTCCACCGCGAGCACGCGCACGAGCGGCCGCAGGCCGCGCCGGTCCAGCGTCCGATTGCCGCGCCGACCAAGGAAACGCCGATCACCATGGAAGAGATCGACAAGAAACTCGATGAAATCCTCACTGAGGAAGTTCTCTAACCCATCACGGAGCGCCATCCGACCCACGACGGCGGCGCCACCAGAATTATGAGCATGTACCTCAACCGAGCCATGATCATCGGCAACCTGACCCGCGATCCGGAACTCCGGACCACGTCGGGCGGCCAGACCGTCGCCACCTTCGGCGTCGCGACGAACCATTCGTGGACGGACGCTTCCGGCCAGAAGCAGGAGAAGGCCGAATTCCATAACATCGTTGCCTGGGGCAAGCTCGCGGAGATCTGCGGGCAGTACCTGACTAAAGGCCGCAAGGTCTATGTCGAGGGCCGCATCCAGACGCGCGATTGGGAGGGCCAGGACGGCCAGAAGCGCTTCCGCACCGAGATCGTGGCCGAAACGATGATCATGTTGGACCGCGGTAATGGTCAGGCGAACTCGGGCAACTTCGTCCGCCAGGCCGCTCCGGCCATGGCCGCCAGGCCGGCCGCCAACGAGGCCGCTCCGGCTGCCGCAGCCGCCGATCCCAATGAGATCATCCGCGTTGAGGACATACCGTTCTAGAATCTATGCGCAAATCCAAGAATGACGGCTTGAGCAAGCAGCGCCACTGCGCCTTCTGCGTCAATAACGTCAAAGCCATCGACTATAAGGATCCGTCCGCGATGCGCCGCTACCTGTCTTCCTACTCGAAGATCGTGCCGCGCCGCCGCAGCGGAGTCTGCGCCACGCACCAGCGCCTCCTGGCTAACGCCATTAAGCGCGCCCGGTTCATGGCCATTGTGCCTTACCTGACCCGGTAATTGGCAAAAACGCCGGCGTGAGCCGGCGTTTTTGGTTGGTGATGTGCAGTGGCTAGTGGTAAGTGACTAGTGATTTGTGATTTGAACTATTCCATTTTTAGGAGCAACGTGCCCCCACCAACCACCAACCACCAACCACCAACCACCAACCACCAACCACCAGCCACCAGCCACCAGCCACCAACCACCAATACCCATGTCTAACCTCGACCGCCTCACCTCTGACCCCGCCTTCCGCGCCAGGATGGCGAAGCGCCGCGAGATTATCGCTGCGGTGCGCTGCTTTTTCGTGGCCGAGGGGTTCGAGGAGGTCGAGACGCCGCTCATCGTTCCGGTCCCCGGCACCGAACCGCACCTAGATCCGTTCGCTGTCTCGGTCTGCACGCAGGAGGGGCGGCACATCCCGGCTGGCCTCATAACTTCGCCGGAATATTCGCTCAAGAAGCTGCTGGCCGCCGGCTACCGCCAGATCTTCGAGATTACGCGCTCGTTTAGGAACGGCGAGCCGTGGGGGGCGAGCGTGGCCGGGGAGCGGAGTGCCACCCACAACCCCGAGTTCTCGATGATTGAATGGTATCGTGCCGGCGCGGATTACCGTGTCATCATGCGCGATACGGAACGGCTCGTCGCTGCTGTGGCCGAAAAGGTCTGCGGCTCCACGACGGTCGACTACGGCGGCGCAAAAATCGATTTGGTCGGTCCTTGGCCTGTCATGACCGTGGCCGAAGCCATGGAGAAGTACGCCGGCATTGACCTCGGGCGCGGTATCGACGATCCGGACTGGTTCCGTTCCGCTGTGGCGGCTAAGGGCTGCTCAGTGAGCCCGACGGATACCTTCGATGACGTGTTTTTCCGTATTTTCCTGCGCGATGTCGAGCCGCGTCTGTCGGAGCTGAAATCTGGCGAGACCTGTCGGCCACTGATCCTCTGTGACTATCCGGCCTCCATGGCCGCCTTGGCGCGGCTCAAGACGGCCGACTCGCGCTATGCCGAGCGGTTCGAGGTCTATTGTGCGGGCTTGGAGCTGGGTAACGCCTATTCGGAGCTCAACGACGCCGCAGAGCAGCGTCGGCGCATCGAGGAGGACAACGCCATGCGGCGTCAGCTCGGGAAACCGGTCTTCGGCGTCGACGAGAGTTTCATTTCGGCCGTCGGCCGGCTGCCCGAGTGCGGGGGTATTGCTTTTGGGCTGGATAGGCTGGTAATGTTGCTCACGGACGCCCCATCTATTGAGGACGTTCTGTTTTTCCCGGCGAAAGACCTCTTCAAATAAGGCCTTTCCGGCGGCTCCCGCCGCCTAACCACAGAGTGCTGTTCAAAGTTAAGAGCTTGGGAATAAAGCTTGCTTTACCCCCGAACTCCAGACTCTGAACTCCAAACTCCACACTTCCGATATGGGCGACACTTCCGACCTCAAGAAAGACACATTCATGAAGTGGAACGGCGCGATCTGCGTGGTCACCGAGTCCACCCACGTCAACCCGGGCAAGGGTTCCGCCTTCGTGCGCGCCCGCCTCAAGAACGTGCAGACCGGCAAGACCCTGGAGCACACCTGGAAGGTGGGCGAGAGCATTGATGTCGTGGATCTCGACCGCCGCACCGTGCAGTTTACCTACAAGGATGCCAACAACTACAACTTCATGGATAACGAGAGCTTTGAGGAGCTCTCCATCTCCAATGAGATGCTCGGCGACAAGGGCCTGTACCTCAAGGAGGGCCAGGAGGTCTCGGTCCTCTCCTACGAGGGCGCGCCGCTTTCCGTGGATCTGCCGAAGAAACTGACCTTCAAGGTCACAGAAGCCATGCCGGCCGTCAAAGGCGACACCTCATCCGGCCGCGTCACCAAGGAAGTCACCCTCGAGACCGGCATGAAGATCCAGGTTCCGATCTTCATCGAGCAGGGTGAGTCCGTCGTCGTGAACACCGAATCCGGCGAGTACGTGGAGCGCGCGTGATATAGGAACAAAGAACCGTCCCCCCTGTGTGGGACGGTTTTGTATACTTGGTAGCTTCTACCTGAAAATGAGGCATAAGAAAACGGCGCCCGGGTTAGGCGCCGTTTTGCTATGGCTTCGTTTATGCCGCAGCCATCTCCTTGTCCTTCTCTTTCTCCGTCGGCTCCGCGTCAGCGCTTTCGACCGCCTTCACGATGGCCTCGCGGACCTGCTTGATGAGCTTGGGCTCGCTCTTGAGGAAGGCCTTGGCGTTCTCGCGGCCCACGCCGAGCTTCACCTCGCCGAAGGAGTAGCTGTTTCCGCTCTTCGTGAGAGCGCCCTTCTCCACGCCGAGGTCCAAGAGATCACCGGTGACGGAGATGCCCTCGTTGTACATGATGTCGAAGCTGCAGGTGCGGAACGGCGGCGCGACCTTGTTCTTGGCCACCTTCACGTTGACCTGGTTGCCGATGACCTTGTCGTTCTGCTTGATTTGGGCCGAGCGGCGCACCTCCAGGCGGACGGAGGAATAGAACTTGAGCGCGTTGCCGCCGGTGGTCGTCTCGGGGTTGCCGAAGACAATGCCGATCTTCATGCGGATCTGGTTGATGAAGATGACCGTGGTGTTGGTCTTGGAGACTATGCCCGTGAGCTTGCGGAGCGCCTGGCTCATGAGGCGGGCCTGCAGGCCCATGTGCTGGTCGCCCATCTCGCCCTCGATTTCGGCTTTCGGCACGAGCGCGGCGACGGAGTCGACGACCACGATGTCCACGGCGCCGGAGCGCACCAGCGTTTCGGTGATTTCGAGCGCCTGCTCGCCGTTGTCCGGCTGGGACACGAGGAGGTTGGCGACGTTCACACCGATGCGGCCGGCGTACTGCGGGTCGAGCGCGTGCTCGGCGTCCACGAACGCGGCCGTGCCGCCCATCTTCTGCAGTTCCGCGACCGCGTGGAGCGCGAGGGTCGTCTTGCCGGAGGCTTCTGGTCCGTAGATTTCGATGATGCGGCCGCGCGGCAGACCACCCACGCCCATGGCTAGGTCGAGCGACAGGCAGCCGGTCGGAATGGCTTCGATGACCTGGTGCTTGGACTCGCCGAGCCGCATGATCGAACCGTCGCCGAAGCGCTCCTTGATCTGGGCGATTGCGGCGCCGACGGCTTTGAGCCGCTCGTCGCTCGCGCCTTTCGCGGCGCCCTTTTCGGACTTCATGTCCTTGGCCATAAGTGCGTGTCGGACCTCGCCGTCAGTCGCGGCGGGGGACCGGAGTGAAGGATTAGCGGCGGGACGTTATTCCGCCTGCCAGATAGATGCAAGTCCCGCTTTTCGTGCCTCGGACGGCGGCGTCCCGTGGTCCTGGGCGAGCTCTGCACCTAGGCATTTTAAGGCCATTTTGTGCACAAGCCAAGTCTTGCTGCCCATCAATATACCAGATTTTCGGACTTTTGTTCGCTTTTTGTTCGGGGTGTCAATGGTAGGGTGTGGATAAGTTAGTAACTATGTTCTCAAGATATATTGCGGAGGTGCCGGTTCTTCGGGCTTATGACCAGTAAAGCACGGGATTGCTTCGCTTCGCTCGCAATGACGGAAATATTTCCGTTGCTGGATTCCCGCTTTCACCTTCCGTCTTATATAAATAATGATGGTGACAGGCCGCGGGAATGGTAATATTTTTTGGTTTCGTGTAGTTGGAAAGTCGAAGGGTGGAAGGGTCTGAGGGTCGTGCCGCAAATCGTCGGCGGACAAGACCCTTCCACATTTCGACCCTTAAACCCTTCGACTAAAAAACCGGCACTTGCAGGCCGGCTTTCATATATATGCTATTGGCGGAAGCTATCCAGCGGGGCGAAGGCGGCAGGCTTGTCCGGGGAGTCCAGGATGATGTGGCGCGTCACGGTCATCTCGCGGCTGTGCTTCTTCTTGGCTGTCACAGTGATGACGTTCATGCCGTCCTGCAGCTGGATCGTGTCGCTGAAGTGCCCGTTGACGTCTGGCGTGACCTCCTTGCCGCTCACGATGACCGAAGCTTCCGGTTCCGTGCTGCCATCCACGACGATGCTGGTCACGCGGGTGATGACGCCATCGTCCGGCGACATCAGCGTCACGGCCGGCGGGGTCATGAGCGCCTTCACTTCCATGGCCAGGTAGCCGGCGAGCGCGAGCACCAGCGCCGCGGCGACGAGTCCGCGGATGACGCGCGGCAGGACCGCCAGTTGGGAGCTCGGCACGGCCTCGGCCGGATGGCGCCGCCAGCGGCGTTCCGCGGTCGTGGCGGTCTTGCGGGCCGTGTTGCGTTCGCGGGCGTAGATCTTCGTGACAGAGCCGGGCTCGAGGCCAAGCACCGCGGCATAGGCCTTGAGCATGATGCGCGTGTAGACGTCGTCCGGCAGGTTCGTGTAGTCGCCGCGCTCGAAGGCCGCGAGCTTCTCTTCCGGCACCTTGAGCTTCTCGGAGACGGCGGCCATCTCCAGCCCCGCTTTTTCGCGGGCCTGGATGAGCGTTTCGGCCAGGGTCAGTTGCGTTCGCGTGGCGGTCCGGGAGGACATGGTTGGGTGAGTGACGGAGATGCGGAGTGGCGTAGAATCGGCGCGATTCGGATTTTCCGAATCCTCGCATCTCCGCGTCTTCGCATCTAAACTTTACTCTTCGTCCGAATCGTCGTTTTCATGCTCGCTGAAATGCAGGCCGTCCTCGTCCTTGACCGGCGACGCCAGGATGGCCCGGGGCTTGGCGCCCTCACCTTTTCCAATAATACCGCGTTCTTCGAGCAAGTCCAACAGCCGGGCGGCGCGCGCATAGCCGATACTCAAGCGGCGCTGGAGATAGGAAGCGGAGGCCTTGTTGGCGCGCACGACCAGGTCGCGCGCCTCATCGTACAGCTCGTCGTCATCGCCGTCCGCAAAACCGCCGCCGGAGCTGGTGCCGCCGTTCCGCTCGGTGACGCCTTCCTCATAGGTGACCGGCTCCTCGAGCTGGCCCTTGATGAAGTCCGCCACGCGGCGGATGTCGTTGTCCGAGACGTAGCAGCATTGGATGCGTTTCGGCTTGGAGAGCTCGGCGGAGAGGAAGAGCATGTCGCCGCGGCCGACCAGCTTTTCGGCGCCGGGGGAGTCGAGAATGGTGCGCGAGTCCGTGGCCGAAGCGACGGAGAAGGCGATGCGGCAGGTGATGTTCGCCTTGATGAGGCCGGTGATGACGTCCACGCTCGGGCGCTGGGTGGCGACGATCAGGTGGATACCCACGGCGCGGGCCATCTGCGCCAGGCGGATGATGGACGCTTCGACCTCGGAGGCCGAGGCCACCATCAGGTCCGCGAGCTCGTCGATGACGATGACGAGGTAGGGCATCTTCTCTTCCGCGGACTCGTTGTAGGAGGAGATGTCGCGCTTGCCCGCGTCGGAGAGCTTGTTGAAGCGGCGGTCCATCTCCGCGATGGCCCACTTGAGCGCGTTGATGGTCTTCGGCACCTCGGTGATGGCCGGGGTCAGCAGGTGCGGGATGCCGTTGTAGACCGGCAGCTCGACGCGTTTCGGGTCGATGAGCATCAGCTTCAGGTCATCCGGATGGTTCTGGTAGAGGAGCGAAAGGATGATGGTGTTCAGGCAGACCGTCTTGCCGGAACCGGTGGCGCCGGCGACGAGCAGGTGCGGCATCTTGGCCAGGTCCGCGACCCAAGGCTTGCCGGAGACGTCCTTGCCGAGGCAGACGGTGAGGTTGGAATGCCGGCCCTTGAATTCGCGCGAGTCGATGATCTCGCGCAGGCCGACCGTGGCGATGACCTGGTTCGGTACCTCGATGCCCACGAGCGAGCGGCCGGGAATCGGCGCCTCGATGCGGATGGGATGCGCGGCCAAGGAGAGGGCCAGGTCGTTGGAGAGCGAAGTGATGCGGGAGAGCTTGATGCCCTCGTGCGGCTTGAGCGTGAACTGGGTGACGGTCGGGCCAACGGACAGCTCGCCCATCTCCACCGGGATGCCGAAATTTTCAAGCGTTTTCTGGATGGCCTGCTGGCGCGCGTGGATGTCGCCGGAATTCGGCTTGGCGTTCTGGGCCGTCAGGATGTCGACGGGAATCGGGACGGCCTTCAGGCGCTTGCGACGCGGGCGGGGCGGTTCCGCGTCTCCGGTTTCCGCGGTCGCGGGGCCGGCCGCCGTCTCCTGGTCCTCATCAATCGACTTTTTGGTGAACTGCGGCGCGTTGCCGGGCTGCTCTTCCGCCATGGCCATGGTCGGCTTCAGCGGTTCGCCATCCTTGTGGCCGATGGGCCAGGGGAGCAGGCGGTGGCGCAGACCCAGGGTGGCCGCAGCCAGCTCGTGGATGGAGACGTTGAACATCAGCACGAGAGAGGCGAAGGAGACGAGGCCGAGGATGATGCCGCCGGCCCACAGGCCCGCGGTCATGAGCAGGGGATAGCTGAGGAGCAATCCGATGTAGCCGCCGGCCTGGGAGATGTTCGCCGGCGTAAGCATGGCTTCCTTGGCCGGGAAGCGCACGAGGTTCAGAAAACCGCCCCAGCCGGTGAGGAACAGGAACAGCCCGAGACCGGCCGCGCGCTCGAAGCGGAAGCGGTCCGGGAAGACGAGCCGCCCGGCGCCAGCGGCGAGGATGAACGGCAGGAGATAACGGTTGTAGCCGAGGAGGGCGGCGAGGCTGCGGTCCAGGAAATCGCCGAACGGGCCGGCGGAGCGGAAAAAGGCCAAGGCGCAGATGACCGCGAGCGCCAGGATCGCCAAGGCGACCAGCTCTTTTTTCGCCTGTGGTTTGAGGGCCGGCGGCGCTTCGCCGCGCCCTTTCCGCTGTTTCGGGGACTCGTTGGAGCCGTTCTTCTTTTCCTTACGGGCCATAGCTCTTGGTGGGGGGTATGCGGTGCTGATATCGCCTTTGGACTATATCATTTTTGGCCTTAAACGTCTGTGGGAAAGACGTGGATGGGTGAATCGAGATATCAGATAGCGGATATCAGGTATCTGCTGCGGTTTTATATGCAGTGACCGTTATCCGCCTCTGATATCAAATATCTGATATCCGATTTCTGCCGGCGATTAAAAAACCGTCCGCAAGAAGGGCTGCAGAAGAGGAAACAAGCGTGCGATCTGTGTCCGGTACGCTGACGAAAAAGGACGTCCCAAGACGGGACAAGCCAAGAACCATCGCGACCGACCGGACAAGGTGTCCGTCGAAAGCGCCGGAGGCGCATCGCGAATACGGCACATGGCGCGTCTGCGACCTGACGAGAATCGCGCTGAACCTTTCCGCAGCCGTCCCTGTGGACGGCGTCGGGTTCAGTGTAGCTAAGGGAGTGGGGAGTGTGAAGTGGGGAGTGTGAAGTGGGGAGTGTGAAGTGGGGAGTGTGAAGTGGGGAGTGTGAAGTGGGGAGTGTGAAGTGTTGAGCGTGGAGCAAATCAATGACTCCACACTTCACCCTTTCCGCTTCACTCTAAAAAAAGAGACCCCTTTCAGGGTCTCTCGGAAGTCGCGGCGGCTGCGGCCTCCATGCGTTTCTGGCGCATCCGGCGGTACAGCCAGTAGGCACCCATGACGGCCAAGCCGCCTGGTGCCAGGATGATGCAGGCCTGGATGACGAACCTTCCGGCGGTGACGAGGTGTTTCATGCGGTTCTCCGAAGTCTGGTCAGGCGTTCTTGCGCTACACGCTCCTGTTGCTGTGCTCTCCCAGAGACATCAGTCCCCCGGCCGTGATTCGGCCGGGGGAAAGACTCACCTTTCCTGATCCGTGTCGCCGGACCAGGCGGCCGCAGCCGCTTCGGCTTTGGCCTCGTCCTCGGTCCAGAGCAGGCGCCGGCGCCGGTCGTCGACCGGATGCTCGTGCGCCACCTCCAGGAAGGCCCGGCTCGCTTCGCCGCAGATGCCGACCTTGAGTCCGCAGACCGTCAGGAAGCGTACGACGCGTTCGTCGCCGCCGCAGCAGCCGATGTCGCGGGGGAGGCCGCAGTAGTGGATGTCGTTGGCTTCCACCGGCTGGGGCATCCGTGCCAGGTTCTCCTGGCTGAAGGACATGGCCAGGAACTCGCGGGCATAGGCGAGGGCGCGGCGGTGCCGCTCCTCGGACTGACGCCGCTTCTGGCTGCGTTCGGCCCAGGCCGCGTAGTCGTCCTGCTCCGCCTGCTCCTGCCACTTCACTTCGCGGAAGGAGGGAGCGGAGGGTAGGAGTTTCGTCGTCTTGATCTGTCCGAGCGTGAAGTGCAGCGGGTAGGTCCCGCAGCCAGGCTCGTACAGCCGCTTGCCCTTCTCGCGGGCGATATCCTCCGCGCACTTGGCGCAGCGGATCCGCGACGCGATGTCCTCGGCCGTCGCGCGGCCCGGGTTCACGGGAAGGTTGAACATCTTCTCGGCCGGGCCGCTGCCGGGGAAACCGGACAGGCGGCACAGCTCGCTTTGGCACGTGTAGGATGCGGGCACGTCCTTTTGGTCGTCCCGCTTCCGGTCGCTTTCGTTACTCATGGCTTTTCCTTTGGTTGGCGGGGCGACAAAAAGTGTTTCTGCCGTCACTGCCTGTTCGCATCCTTCGTTCCGGCGAGCCTCCTTTGGTTCGTGGTTTTTAAGGTGCGTTCCGCGCCGTCGGTTCGTGAGGCACGATCCGGCATCGTGGAACGTCCAACCATATCAGTTTTTGGCCATTCTGTCAACGTTGCCGACTCAATACACCATCCCAGCCAACAGCCCTTTTCCCCAAGAGGAGTGTCCCCTTTTTCTCAAAAAGGGACTGTCCCTTTTGAAAATAAGGCAGAAATTGGAAAGGGCGTGTTCCCTAAGCAAAAACCCGGCGTTGCCGCCGGGTCTGAAGCTGTCGTCTGCGGGCCGGTCAGTTGCCGGAGCCGCCG
>JAKAKZ010000028.1 GCA_021824285.1 bacterium | reverse complement strand
CGCCACTACTAAGGGAATCTGCAAAGTCCGAATCGCCCATCGTCCGAAGACGATCGGCGATTAGGATTTGCCGTTCTTTTCTTTTCCTCGGCTTACTGAGATGTTTCACTTCAGCCGGTACCCGCTCACCAGGTCGCCCTGGATCGCGACTATCCTCAACGGATAGCCAGGTTTCCCCATTCGGAGATTTCCGGATCAAAGGTTGCTTGCCACCTCCCCGGAACTTTTCGCAGGCTGCTACGTCCTTCATCGGTTTTCTGTGTCAAGGCATCCACCATACGCCCTTACTGCTCCCGTTCCACTGAAACACGAAGACGTTCTTTCGAAATCCTCGCCGCTCGGCACCCGCAGTTACGAAGGCGCTTCTCGGCCGACCTTTCGGTCGTATGCATCAGGGGGACGTTGTTCAGACCTTGATGATTGAACTTGCTGACAAGTTTTCAAGGGTCGGGGTCAGTGTTTCGCTTCTCGGCGCCCATCGCTGGGCCCCATATATATAGAAGGAGGAAACAGTGTTGCCCAAGAGCGGAAAACGGCCAATGTGAGCAAAAAGGAGGAATGCCCGCACGGAGAGTCCGTTTCCCGCTCCTGGATCTGACCGGGTTGTGTGGAACGTAGCTTATCGAAGTGGACGTACCTTACATCATTTCCAGCGGCCTGTCAACACCGTGTGGTGCGACCCGGAGCCGGGTTGTGGATAGGTTCCGTCCAAAGACTTGATACAGGATGCCTGATGCTGAAAACAGTGTCAAGAGCCCTGTTGGAGCGGTCAATTTCCCGGGCGGATAAGGCTAAGCTAAGCCAAAATCACGGCACCCTGGGAATTGATGAAAAAAATATGCTTTAACGAAGATTGCGGTCCTGGGCCGATTGCGAACCGGACAGTGCGCTCTCCAGCTCTCCCATCCCCGCCTTCCCGCCCTCCGACTTTTCCGCTTTCCCACTTTCTCTCTATCTCTCTTTTTCTCTTTCTCACTTCATCTCCCAATAAAAAATCCCGGCTCCGAAGAGCCGGGAGAAAGGTGCTGGCCGAGCGGTCACTCGGCGTTGCGGTGCATCAGCGCGCGGTTCTTGCCCGCCCGCTTGGCCTCGCGCATCGCCTCGTCCGCGTCGTGCAGGAGAGCCTCCCACCCGCCGCGCGACTTGGTACCGTGCGTGTTCATGCCGACCGAAGCCGTGACGCGCGCCATGCCCTGGCCTTCCGGCAGGATGATGCGCGCCTCGCGGATGAACTCGCAGATGCGCCGTCCGGTGAGCGCGGCCCCCTGCCGTCCGGTGGCCGGCAGGATGACGACGATCTCCTCGCCGCCGTACCGGCACACCGAATCCACGTTGCGGACCGTGTTCCTGACCACGTCGGCCACCTTCTTGAGGACCAGGTCCCCGATATGGTGGCCCCACGTCTTGTTGAACTTCCCGAAATCGTCGATGTCGAGGAAGATCAGCGAGAGCATGGGCATGTGGGCGCGCTTGAGACGTTCGTACTCCAACGCGATGGTCCGGTCGAAGTACGAGCGGTTGAACACGCCCATCAGGTGGTCCGTGACGGTCAGGTTCTCCACGACGGAGTTGTCCTTGATGACCGTGACGATGCCGATGGACTTCCCTCCGCTGTCGAACATGTAGTTCATGGTCAGGAGCGAGGGGATGAGCCGGCCGTCGAAGGCCTTGACGGTCACGCGCACGTTGCGGATATGCTCGCCGCGGACGAGCATCAGCTTGACGCGGGTGCCGTCGTAGCGGCCGGTCTCCGCGACCAGCGTGTCCTCGAGCAGGTGGAAGATGTTCTCCGACCCCTCGAGGTTTCCCCGATCGATCTGGAACATCTCCTCCGAACCGCGGTTGAAGATCTTGACCGTGCCGGACGCGTCCGACACGATCATCGCGTCGGACGTCGATTCGACCGCGGCCGTCAGGAACAGAATCTGCTCCTGCTGACGGTGCACGCGACCGATGGTCTCCTCGATGAACTTGTCGTTCATTTTTTACTCCAATTCTTGAGCCGGTCACGCCGCTCCGCTAAGATTTTGAGGTACGAATGTCACCCGCAGTCACACTACGGATAACGGGGCAATTTAGCATAATATAGCCACGCTGTCAAGCTTATGGGGGTCTATAGAATCAGCCTGATTACAGTCGGAAAACTCAAGGAAGAGCATTGGCGCGAGGCCCAGGCCGAATACGTAAAACGGCTGAAGAATTACGCAAAAATTGACGTTATTGAGGTTACGCCGGAACCGCTTTCCGCGACCGTAACGCCGACCCAGTCCATTGAGCTTGAGGGAGAACGTCTGCTTAAGGCTATTCCTGCCGAAGCGGTGGCCGTGGCGCTGGATGTGGCCGGCAGGCCGATTGATTCCATGGCTTTGGCCGAGCGCTGCCGGGAGTGGGGCGGCGACGGGACCCATATCGCTTTCGTGGTCGGCGGAGCGGCCGGCATCGCTCCGGCCGTTCTGGAACGCGCGCGTTTCCGCCTGTCGCTGTCCGCCATGACCTTCACGCACGAGCTGGCCCGCGTCGTCCTGCTGGAACAGATCTACCGCGCGATGACCATTCTGGCCGGGAAGACATACCATTATTGAGTTGAAGGGTCGAAAGGTCTAAGGGTTGAAAAGCAAAAAATCGCGTCTTTAACGCGATTTTTTATAGGCCTTCAACCCTCCGACTTTCCAACCATCCCATTCGCCATCTTACTGAATTCGTCCCAAACGAGCGGCGCTGTCTTGCCGATGAAGTGGCCGTCCTTCTCTGCGGTGACGAGCCGCGCGCCAAGCGCTTCCTGATAACGCAGCGCGTGGTCGTAAGGTGCCAGAAGATCGTCCTTCGAGTGGATGACCGTGTAGGCGCCGGCCATTGCCTTCAAACGCGCCCAGTCAATGGGCATGGCGAACCCGGTTTCCATTTCCTTTACTCCAGGGAAGGCCGCGAACGGGCTGCCGATAAGCATCACTCCCCGCACCGGTTTTGCGGCCAGATGCTCGAGCGCGCGGAGGACCACGACCCCGCCGATGCTGTGTCCGATGACGTAAGTGTTCTCGTCCCAGCGCTGCACCGCTGATTTCATCGCGGCCATCCATTTGCGGTAAGTCGGCGTAAGCGGATCAGGCAGCGCTGGCGTGTGTACGCCGAACCCTGCAGCCTCCAGTTTCCGGTGCATCCAAGGGAACCACATCTTCTCCGGCGTCATGCCGAAGCCATGGATGATCGTGACGAAGCGGTGCTGTTCGCTCATAACGGAACGCGTTAGCTGGCCGTCGGTTGCCGAGTGCCCCCGGCTGGGATCGAACCAGCACGGCTTGCGCCACCAGGTCCTAAGCCTGGCGTGTCTGCCATTCCACCACGGGGGCAGGCGGCAAACGGCGGCCACCGCTGGCATTGTAGCAGGCTGCCGCAGGTTTGCCATTGGCCGAAGCGTCATGCCGATTTTCCGCCAGATTACCGCAAATTTTGCTGGATACCGACGGCGGAAAACGAAAATTTGACGGAAATCGGCGCGAGGCGTAAGAAGTCGCCGCTCTCCCCGACCTTTTTACTATGTCACCTAAAGGACTGTTTTTCGTCCCGATTATCGCGTTGCTCTTGGCCCGCGCGCCGATGACCAGCGCGCAAGCCTGTTCCTGCCTCTGTCCGACGGAGTATGCCACGGCCGACTCCATAGGGACCGCGGCTTCCGCCACGACCGACGAACTTGCGAAACCGCCATCGGCTCCGGCCGATGTGCCGTCCATCTCCCCCGCCGTCAAAGACGAAGACCGGCTTCCCATTCATATTATATTCAATGAAATCTTCGCCGATCCGGTCGGCGACGACGCGACCGCGGAATATTTCGAGCTGCTGAATGCCGGATCGGCGGAAGCGGCGCTCGTAGGCTGGCGGGCGGTCGACGGCAAGAGCCGCTCGTACTCTTTCGGCGACGTTTCCGTCCCGGCCGGCGGCCTGGCTGCGTTCCATAGCGCTTCGACCGACATCCCTCTGGTGAATTCCGGCGGTTCTCTTTACCTGATGCGACCGGATGCGAGCACGGCCGACGGCATAACCTACGGCGCCGCGCCGCAGGCCGGACTCTCCTGGAGCCGCCAAGGCGACGCGACCTGGGTTTGGAGCGAGCCGACGGAAGAAATGCCGAACGCCACGCCGCCGCCAGCCGCCGCGCCGATTGCCACGCGGCCGGTCTCCGCTCCGGCAACAGAGAGTACCGCTACGGCAGCGGCTGATTCTACGGCTAGCAGCGCCGCCTGCCGCGGCTCGACCGCCATCGATGCTGTCCGCATCAGCGAAATCCTGCCGCATCCGCCCAAAGGAGCAGACGAGTGGATAGAACTGCGAAACGTTTCCGACGCGTCGGCCGATCTTTCCGGCTGGTTCCTGGATGACGCGGAGGGCGGCAGCGCGCCGTATGTGCTGCCCTGCGGCACGGTCCTGCAACCAAACGGCTACGCACTTTTTTTCAAAATTACCACCAGATTGGCCATGAATGACGATCTCGACGAGGTGCGGCTGCTGACGCCGGAAAGGGCCATCGTGGATCTGGTGTCCTTCCGCAATCCGCCCGTCGGAGAAAGCTACGCGCTAGCACCAGACGGCTGGCGATGGGCCGCGGCAATAACGCCCGGGCGCGAAAACCTGTGGCCGACGGCGATTGACGATGCCCCAGCGCCACCGGAGCCGGAAATTGTTTCCGACGGACCGACGCCGGCCACGACGGATGCCGCATCGACCGCGACGGACGGCGACTCCGGACTTATTTCGGGCACGGTCACGCTCGGCACCGGTATCATCGGACCGCACTCCTTCGTCCTGCTCACCTCGAGCGGGGAACCGCTGTTTGTCCGTTCCTCGGACGCGGTCTTGCGGCCCGGCGAAACAGTGGAAGTCCGCGGCAAAGTACGCGATTATGGCGTGCGCCGCTGGCTTCAGGCCGCGTCGCTGACTGTCGGTCCGAAGAAAAACGAGGTGACGTATGCCACCGCGACCCCTGGCGATCTGGACGAGTCCGCTGACGGTCTGCCCTACCGGCTTTCCGGCATCGTGGAATCGGCGGCCGCGGGCTCGTTCCGGATTTCGGACAGGGAAAGCGATGCCGTGATCCGTATCCGCTTGCCTGCCTTCGGACTGCCGACCGGCATCAAGCGCGGCGCGGAAGTGACAGCCAGCGGCATCATCCGTTGGCAAGGCAAGATGCCGGAGCTGCTCGTGGAATCGGTTCGGCAGGTCGCAGTCAACGAGAAAGGCGGCGCGCCGGCGGCGACTGCGGCCGATGCGCCGACGGTCCGGCGAGACAATGACGCTGCAGCGGTAACGGCACCCGTCTTACCGCGCCCGCTCTCACCGCAAAGCCGCAATATTTTCTGGTCCATGCTTTCGGCAGCCGCAATCATCGCGGCCGGCGGTATCGTCCTCTGGTGGCGCCGGAAGCAGGTGGAAGTGATGGAGGAGATTCAGGAATAGTGCGGGGGCGCTCGCGGACAGCACCCGCCGACTCCCGCCCACTATCTCGATACCACTAAAAGACACCCCATTGAGGGGTGTCTTTTAGTGGAGCGGGTAGCGGGAGTCGAACCCGCATCTTCACCATGGCAAGGTGACATAATAGCCGCTATACGATACCCGCGGATTATGCGAATGGGATTGTATGGTGCAGGCGAAAAGCTGTCAATGCTTTCCCCGATACGCCCAGGTCAAAAGGACAGCAGCACCAAAGCGGTGATGCCGAACAGGACTCCGGCAATCTGCACGGCGGAAAGCGTCTCCTTGAAGAGGACCAGGCCGATGAACAGGAACCCAACGATACTCAAGACCGACCAAGCCAAAGATGTCACGACCAGTCCCTCCTTGAGGAGAGTCGGCACATAGAACACGCCGGACAAGAGGTAACAGACGATGGCACCGGCCAAAAAAGCGGTACGGTGGTTGACCGACCATGATTTCGCGAATAAATCGCCCAAAATCACGGAGGTCGCGCTGAGGACGATCAGCGCCGGCAATGGAATTTTTTCGAAAACGGCAATATACGATGGCATGCTTCAAATATGATAGCGCCTCGCTTAGCGAAGCGATAGGTCACCTACCGCCGCATGAGGACCGCCACCCGCCTTGCGCGCTTTCCCCGGAAAACCACAGCCGTTTTCAGCCACCGACACGTATATCCGTGCCACCAAGATCAGCGCGCCCCAGATTGACACTCTACCCGATAAATGATAAAGAAATGCGTGGTCCGAATGCCCTTCGTACCACTCCCGCGCAAGCGGGAAAAGCCTGGAGCAAACGATGAATTCCAAGAGAATCTACCTGATTGTCCTCCTCGCCGCGCTCCTTTCCAACCCGCTGAATGCCCATGCCGCAACGGACTTCTGTCCGCCACGGCTCGTTGTCCTGCCGTTCGAGAATTCGAGCGGCCGACCGTCCCAGCGCTACCTCTCCCTGGGCTTGGCCGCGCTCGTCGCGGAAAAGCTCGAGGCGGAACCCGCTTTCGAGACGGTCACGGGACCGCTGATCCTTACCCGGGATCAGGCGCGTCTCGTTCCGGACAGCGGCGCCGCCTGGGACAGGACCCGTGCGGCCCGTCATGCCGCCGAGGCTGGCGCAAGCTACGTCCTCGCGGGCAGCTACAATGGCGATCCGGAACATTGGACCGTGACTGCCAGCCTGTATCGCGTCGGACCGGAACGTCTCGAGCTGCTGTCGTCCGGAACCAGTTCCGGCACGCAGATCGAGATCTTCCAGGGACGCTCCGGCCAGAAGCTGGCCCGCGTCAGCCTGGCGAACATCCAGCGGATGCTCGCCGAAGCTGCGGTCACGGCTTTCCGGCAGGCGCACATCGGGCTTTCCGCCGCGACCGTGAAGTCGCTCAACGAGACGCCTACCGATGATGCCTACGCGTACATCCTGTACTCGCGGGCGCTCGGCAAGCTGTTCCTCGAAGGAGTGGAGAAGCCCAAGGCGGGAACCAAGCCGCCGACCGGCGACGCCACGGCCCTCGGCGCGGCGGAACACGCGGTCCGCGTGGACCCGAAGTTCCAGGAGGCCCGACGCCTCTATGCTGCGCTGCTCGCCGCGATCGGTACGCCGAAAAGCCTCGACCGCGCCCGCCTCCATTACGAGGAAGCGCTCAAGGTGAAGCCGGACGACCTGCGCTCGCTCCTGGCTCTCGGTCAGCTCGAGGTCGCAACCCGCGACTATGATGCCGCCGAGGACCTGCTGAAGCGCGCCACGCAGCTCAAGCCGGAAGACCCGGAGCCGCACTATTGGTACGGCAAGGACCTGCTCGGCCTGGAGCGGCGCCCGGAAGCGCGGAACCAGTTCGAACTGGCCCGCAAGATTTCCGGCAGCCATCTGGCCGCGCGCCGCGAGCTCGTCTCGCTCTACGCGGCCGAACGCCGCTATCTCGATGCCGCCAAAGAACTGCTGGCCGTCACGGCCCAGGACCGGGCGGACGCGACCGCGGCCTTCCAACTGGCCGCCTGCTATCGCGCCGCCGGACAGTTCCAGGACGCGGCCGACGCCTACGGCAAGGGCGCCGAACGATTCGGCACCAAGGACTACCGTTTCCTGAAGTTCCAGGGCGACATGCTCGCCCGACTCGGGCGTGAGGAAGCCGCCGGTCGGATGTACCTGACTGCCGCGGCGCTGAATCCGAAGGACCCGCGCCTCGTCGCCATCATGACCGCCCGAAAAGGCAGCGCGCCGCTACCGCAGTCGCTGCTCATCGGCGGACAGGCCCTGCTTCAGACGGTCTCTGACGGCACGGAACTCTCCGAGACCGTGGAAACGCGGCGCGCCGAATTCCAGGATGCGGCCAACGATGCGGTGCTCGACGCCGTGAGCGGCAAGGAGGGCTGCCATCTGGCGGCCGCCTCCGCCGGACTGGCGAAACGCCTGCTCAGCGACTACGCCGCCGAGGCCCGACGCCTCAACGACGGCACGGACACGCTGCGAATCGCTCGATCCGCCGGTGAAGACGCCGCCCTGACGCCCGACGAGGCCCAGGCCGCCTCCGCCGCCATCGCCTACGAGACGAAGGCGGAACGCGACTGGCGGGAGATGTCCTCCCTCTATCGGCGCTCCGTCATGACGGCCCTGGCTCGGGCCCGCTGTCCCGAACGGACCAGCGGACCGGAAGCCGTTCTGGCCGACGTGCGCCGCCGCAATCAAGAGCGGATCGTCGCCCTGCCGGAGGTCAAACCGCCGCGCTGGCGGCCGCCGGCCTCGCCGGACATCCCGTCCGACCCGGCCCGCATCGTCACCTTCGCGGTCACGAACCGTTCCGTCCGGTCCTACAGCATGACGCTCGACGGCGATACCGAGCACCTGACGCCGGTACCGCCCCGGGGACGGCGCACCTTCACGGCGCGCATCGGTTACCACCGCCTCTGCCTTCAGCCCAGTGGCCTGCCCTGCAATGAGCAGTCCGACCTCTCGGTCACGCTGCACGAAGGCTGGGAAATCGTCATCCAGCCGGGCAAAAGCAAAAAGAAATGAGTCGAACCTTCAAAGCGCCCTCAAGTGGGCGCTTTTTCATTTTTTCATGTGCGCTGAAACAATTTTCCGTCCTCCGCCGTATAATATGATGTCCGCCGATAGCTATGGCCCCCGTCGAAGAGTTCGATAGGAAAACAGATGAAGAGCTCGTGACCTTGGTCTTCGAGGACCAGGAGCGCTATTTGTACTTAATGCGGCGCTACGAAAGCAAAATCCTGCGCTACATCATCCGACTCTCCGGCGTGCGCCGCGAGGACGCCGAGGACATCCTTCAGGAGGTTTTCCTCAAGGCCTACCGCAACCTCCACGATTTTGACCGCTCGCTGAAGTTCTCGTCCTGGCTCTACCGTATCGCCCATAACGAAACCGTCAGCCACTACCGGAAGCGGCAGGCGCGGCCGCAGGTAGTGGACGTCGACGACGAGAACCTGATCGAGACGCTGGCGGCCGATCCGGAACTCACTCCGTCCCTCGACCGGCTGCAGGACCGGCAGAATGTGCGCGAAGCGGTCAATCGCCTCGACGCCAAATACCGCGAAGCGCTCATCCTCCGTTATTTCGAAGAGCGGGATTACGGCGAGATCTCCGACATCCTGCGCAAACCGCCCGGCACCGTCGCCACCCTCCTGAACCGCGCCAAGGAAAAACTGCGCGCGGAGATAGCGAATCTCGAAGAGCACGCGCGACCCAACCTATGACCGGTCTCAGCGACAAAATCCTGAACGACATCAAGACCCAGAAGGTGAGCCAGCGGCCGGCCTGGATTTTCCGCTCCTCCGAACTGCTGAAGCTGCTTTTCCTCGGAGTCACGCTCGTGGCTGGGGCCTTCGCGGTCAGCGCCGTAATTTTCCTGCTCGCAGACTACGAGTGGGATGTCGGCCTTTACCAGAACGGCGACCTCCCGCAGTTCATCCTGCGTGGCATCCCCTTCTACCTGATTATCGTCGTCATCGTTCTGGGCGTGGCCGCGGCGGTAGATTTCTTCCGCACCAAGACCGGTTACCGGCACGGTACGGCGGCGGTCGTGGCCGTCTATGTCGGTTTTCTGGCGGTTTTCGGCACGGCCCTTTACCTTTACGGCTTCGGAGATTACGTCGACGACGTGTTCTCCCGGCTGGCCCCTGGCTACGAGGCGGCGACCTGGCATCGCGACGAGATCTGGTCCGAACCGGAACTTGGTCTCCTGGGAGCGACGGTCGTCGGGCGGCTCGGGCCGCTGGAATTCGCGGCACGTGATTTCCATGGCAACGCCTGGGACATCCGTGTGACCCCCGAGGCCGCCGCGCGCCTTCCGGACCTGACCCCCGGCCGACCGCTCCGCATCATCGGACGCGTCCGCGACGAAGGCATGTTCGACGCCAAGGATGTCCGACCATGGGACGGGCATCATGGCTTCCGCCGACCGCTTGATTTCCTGCCGTCGCACCGGCCGAGTCCGGACCAGTCGCAGAAATTACGCAGCTGACTGCGAGCAAGAAGCCCCACCCGGCGGCTTTTTTGCTTTCCACCCGTCCGCCGACCTTGCCCACGAAAGAATATCCGCCGTCACGACGTATCATCTGATGTGGGGGCAGGAGAAACCTCGGCCGAGGCGACCGATGACCCCGCAGCTTGATTAACCATATGAAAAGGAGGAATGCACGTTCCCAAAGAAAACAAGTCTGGCTGGCCAGACCGCCGACTCCGGCGGTCGGCCACCAGGGCTAACTCAACTTAACCCCCTGCAATGGCTCCAACGGACCGCGCCGACTAATCCCCCCCCCAATTTAACGGCTGGTCCTCTCAAGAGAGCGCCGCGACGCCTCACCGCGTCGCGGTTTTATGTTAATGAAATGCGGAGTACCGGAGATGCGGAGAAATCAGCTACGGCGGTGCTCCGTATCTCCGCATCTCCGCGGCTCCGACTCAACCTGATTGACGCCATTGCCATTTTTTGCTTAAATAAGCCGTCGCTGGAATTGCGCCTGCGCACCCCGGCGATGTTCGTTACAAACTGACGCAACCAAGCGCCGGAACCGTTTCCGGCCCTAAAAACACGCCTTCCCTCACCGCACCTGGAAAAGGAGCCTGTCATGGGCAAGCTGATCCCTGCCGCCAAAGCTGTCGGCCGCTACCTGAACGAGAAGGTCATCGCCCGCCTGCGCGTCATCCTCTGGCTGTCCGCGCTCGGCTGGCTGTCCCTCCTGGTCTGGCGGTCGTACTACGACCTCCTGGCCATCGTGCCGGTCGCGGCCCTCGCGGTCGCCGGCTTCCTGCTCGCTGCGCTCATCGCCGGTCCGCCCCACATCAAGGACCCGGAGCGTCCGGCCGGCCGCACCTTCTGGTGGGAGCTGGCCGCGCCGCTGCGCGTCGTGCTGGGCATCACCGTCCTGCCAGTCATCGTGCTGGTCCTACTGCCGATCTTCGCGGTCGGCGAAGTCCTGCTCTGGCTGGCCATCGGCGGACGTAACCTCGTCCGCCGCGCGGTCGGCAAGAGCCCGGACCGGACCTACCGCGAATTCGCCGCGGCCGTTCCGACGCCGCTCGCGCGATCCAGCAAGACGGCCTACAGCCTGTGGCGTGACCTGTCGCTCTCCGTCAAATCGGTTTGCCGCATGGTCGCGCTGGTCCTGACTGTCCTGGCGCTCGCCTCGACCGCCGCCATCCCGCCCCTCAAGGCGCGGATCATCCACGGCGCGCTCGACGACCTGCAGGCCGCCATGCGCTACACGCCGGTCATCGCGACCCGCGTCTACAGCGCCGACGGCCGTCAGATCTGCACGTTCGCCAACGAGGAGCGCGTGCCCGTGGACCTCTCCCGGGTGCCGCCGGTCGTCCAGCAGGCGTTCATCGCCGCGGAGGACCAGTACTTCTGGGAGCACCATGGCATCGACATCACGGCCATCCTCCGCGCCATGCTGGCCAATCACCGCTCGGGCACGGCGAGCCAAGGCGGCTCGACCCTCACCCAGCAGGTGGTGAAGCAGGTGGTGCTCAAGGATTCGACCAAGAGCTACGAGCGCAAGATCCGCGAAATCATCGTCGCGGTCGAGCTCGAGCGGCGCATGGCCGACGCCTACGGGGCCAAGAAGGCCAAAGAGAAGATCCTTGAGGTTTACCTCAACCATATCTTCCTCGGCCACGGCACCTACGGCATCCAGGCCGCAGCCCACGGCTACTTCGGCAAGGACGTCTCGCAGCTCACGCTGTCCGAGGCGGCCATCCTTGCCGGACTGCCCAAAGCACCGTCCCAGGATTCGCCTTACGCGCACCTGGAACGCGCCAGGGACCGGCAGAACTACGTTCTCGGCCGCATGGTCGAGATGGGGTTCATCACGCCGGAACAGAAAGACACGGCGGCCGCGGCGGAGATCAAGACCATCGCCAAGGCCGATCCCGTGACGCTGACGGCCGCGCCGTACTTCTGCGACCACGTCCGCCGCGAGCTCAAGCGGCTCTACGGCAATGAGGCCATCTTCAGCAAGGGACTTGTGGTGGAGACCACGCTCGACATGAAGATGCAGCAGTACGCGCAAGCCGCGGTCCGGCTGGGACTGCTCGACCTGGAACGGCGGCTCGGTTTCACCGGGCCGACGGGCCATGACGCGAAGTTCACCGGACCGGATTCCTGCGCCGACCCGCGCGAGACGGCCGACCAGGTCGTGGAGATCGGGACGTTCGCCGTGGCGCAAGGCGCCCGGCAGGCCTGCATCAACGGCCGGCTCTTCCCGCTCGACCCGACCGACCTCGGACGCATCGCGGAATGGGAGACGAAGACCGGCCAGAAACTGGCGGTCGGCGATTTCCTGCCCATGCGGCTCGAGACCCGCACCGAGGGCGACGGGCCCGCGGCCAAGTCCGTACGCTACGCCTTGCCGGCGAAGCGCACCGGCGGCCCGGGACACCCGGAAGCCCTGCAGGCGGCGCTTGTCGCTGTGGACCAGAACACCGGTTTCCTGCGCGCCCTAGTCGGCGGCTACGACTGGACTGACAGCCAGTTCAACACCGCCACGCAGGCGCGCCGCCAGACCGGCTCGTCCGTGAAGCCCTACGTCTACCTGACCGCGCTCATGCACGGGGCCACGGTGACCAAGCGGGTCAACGACCATCCAGTCTGCTACGAGACCGCGTCCGGCACCTGGTGCCCGTCGAACTACGACGACAAGTACTTCGGGCCAGTGGACCTGCGGACCGCGCTCGCCATGTCGCTCAATTCCGTGAGCGTCCAGCTCCTCGCCGAGACCGGCGTAGACGAGGTCATCCGCACCATGCGGCGCGTGGGTATCGTCTCCCCGATCGATCGGGTGATGCCCATCGCCGTAGGAGCGCTCGACCTTTCGCCGCTCGAACACACCCTGGGCTTCGCGACCATCGCGGCCCAAGGGCGGGAACTGCCCCGGAACCCCGGAGCGGACAACGCCGGCGTGTTCCTGCTCAAGGTGACCGCGGCCAACGGCGAAGTGCTCTACGAGTACAAGCCCGAACCGCGCCGCCAGGTCATCCCGGCGGCCGACGCCTACGCCCTCACCTACCTGATGCAGGGCGGAGCGCAGGCCGGCACGTTCATGCGGGTCCGCGAGCTCCAGCGTCCGGTGGCCGGCAAGACCGGGACCACCAACGACTTCAAGGACGTCTGGTTCATGGGGTTCACCGCCGACCTCACGGTCGGCACCTGGGTGGGACGCATGACGCCGCAGCCCATCGCCGACAAGGCGACCGGCGGCGGCACGGCGCTCCCCATCTGGCTGGCCTTCATGAAGGCCGCGCACCCCAAGGTGCCGGTGCGGGACTTCCCCGTGCCGTCCGACATCAGCCTGATGCCGGACGCCAACGGCCGGCTCGTGCCCTTCCAGCGCGACCGCATGGACCAGGAGCAGCTGCTCCCGGCGCCGTCCGGCGGCAAGCCCTTTGCCCTTTCGGAATGACTTTCCCCCGACTTCGGTCGGGGGATTTTTTTACGAAAAAAACGCCCCTAGCGGAGCGTTTATGCAGTCTGGACCTTGGTGACGAGCTCGTCCGGCATGGCGCGGCCGTGCTGGCGGAAGTAGTCCGCACGCTCCCTCATCGTGTCAGCGCAAAGGTAGCGCGGCTTGCCTTCGGGCACGAGCGGACCCCAGTGCTGGAAGTCGCAGCCCTTGCGCCCGCACTCGCATACCTGTTCGGGAAAGTCACCGCGAATCGTGTCGGCCATGAGCCCTCCTTCAAGGAACGACATCATGTTGCCAGCCGGCGGACGAAAGTCAATATCCTCCGCATACTCCCCACTTCCCGCCCGTCCTGCTACGATTAGCCCACTCATCATCAGAATCCTATGAGCGCCCACAAACACCCCAAAATCGCAGTCATGGGCATCGGCTGGGTCGGCGGCGCGATGTCGCGCTACTTCCAGGATGCCGGTCTCGAGCCCCTGCTCTACGACCCGCCGAAAAAGCTCGGCTCCAAGGCCGATCTCGAGGCCGCGGAAGTCGTCTTCCTCTGCGTGCCGACGCCCTTCGACAAGAAGAGCGGCGGCTTCGACCTCTCCTATGTGGAGTCGGCCGTCGGCGAACTCCCCGGCTCGAAGATCGTGGTGATCAAATCCACGGTCCTCCCCGGCAGCACGGACGGCCTCCAGAAGCGCTTCCCCCAGCACCGCTTCCTCTTCAACCCGGAGTTCCTGCGCGAGAAGACCTGCGACTTCGATGTCCGGAACCCCGATCGCCAGATCATGGGCGTGACGGAAAAGAGCGCCGGCGACGCGGACGCGGTCATGGCACTCCTGCCCAAGGCCCCGTACATGAAGGTCATGCCGGCCATGGCCGCGGAGATGGTCAAATATTTCGGCAACTGTTTCCTGTCGCTCAAAGTCATCTTCGCGGAGCAGGTCTTCGACATGACGGAGAAGATGGGAATCGACTACGCCACGGTACGCGACGCGGTCGCCGCGGATACGCGCATCGGTCCGAGCCACATGAACGTCAACTCCGACGGCTACCGCGGCTACGGCGGCCACTGCTTCCCGAAGGACGTGCGCGCGCTCATCCAGCTCGGCGACCGCATCGGCGCGGAGCAGGAACTGCTCAAGAAATGCGAGGAAATAAATCTCAACTATTGGAACGGCACGGAACACTGACGGGCGGCCTCATAACAGCACCATTCCAGAGGAAACGAGAATCTAGAAACCACAAACGACCATTCCGGCGAAAGCCGGAATCCAGCGGCGACGACGCGCCGCTTTCTGGACCCCGGCTCCCGGGCCGGGGTGGTGGTGTGGGCGGGCCGGGGTGGTAAAATTGTTGTCATTGCGAGAAGCGGAGCCGCAGCGGAGCGACGAAGCAATCTCGTGCATGTAATCCGACTTAGATTGCTTCGCTCCCGCGGGTCGCTCGCAATGACAGTGGGTGGTCTATGAGCCAGTCGCATCGACGAAAAAACCGGCCCGTCGGGGCCGGTTTTGAAGTCTTTGCCTACTGGCCGGTCAGCCGCTTGAAGGCGGCGGCCAGCTGCGGGTCGCGCCCCGCCTCCAGGTCCTCCTTGGAGAGCGGCACCGCGATGTCGGGCTCGATGCCCTTCTTGTTGATGGCGTTGCCGCGCGGCGTCAGCCACTCGCTGGTCGTCAGCTTGAGCATGGAGCCGTCGTTCTGATCGACAGACATGCGCTGGACCACGCCCTTGCCGTAGGTCTTCTCGCCGACGACCGTGGCGCCGGCCAGCTCCTTGAGCGCGGCCGTCATGATTTCCGAAGCCGATGCTGTGTTGCCGTTGGTCAGCACGACCGTGGCCGTCTGACCGAGAACGGCGTCCCGGTCTGAAAGGTACGGTTTGATGCTGCCGGCGGCGTTGCGTTCGCTGACGACCACCATCTGCCCGGTCCAGAGTCCGGCAACGGACACGACCGCCTTCAGGCTGCCGCCGGGGTCATCGCGCAGGTCCAAGATGATGCCGTCCGCGTGCGCGGCCGCGATCTTCTTGGCGGCGTCGTCCATCTGTCCCGGCGTCACGTCGCTGAAGTGCGCCAGCGTCAGGACGGCGATCTTCTTGCCGGCCCGTCGCTCGAACTTCAGTTCGACTGTCGGGATGGACACCTCACCGCGCATCACCGTCAGCTCGAACGGTTCGGCGCGGCCGCTCCGGGAAACGCCCAAGCGCACCTTGGTGCCTTCATCGCCGCGGATGCGCTTGACGCAATCCTGCAGTGGCACGCCCTTGGTGTCCCGCCCGTCGATGGCCATGATGGTGTCGCCGGCCCGCAGACCGGCCTGTTCGGCCGGCGACTGCGGCAGAACCTTCTGGACGGTCGGCCTTTCGGCTTTCCCGCTCATGATCGCGCCGATGCCGGAAATCTTCCCGCTCAGTCTTTCCGCCCATTTCTCGGCTTCCGGGGCGCCCATGTACTCGGAGTACGGGTCATCCAACGACTTGACCATGCCCTCGAGCGAGCCCTGGAAGAGCTTCTCGTCGGTGACCTGACTCTGGTACAGGTACGAGGTCCTGATGGCCTGCCAGGTCCGCCAGTACTTGTCCGACATGGCCTGACTGTTGGCCGGCATGGTGCTCGCGCCGGCGGCGCTGCGCATGAGCTGGGCCAGCCGCGCCTCGTCTTCGGCCTGCCCGGCGCGCTCTACGCCCATGAAATAGCCGGCCTCGAAGACGCCGAAGGCGCCCGCAAGGACGACCGTCAACACAGCGATGATTTTGAAGGACCGCACACGGCACTCCTGTGGTGTATAGCCGTCGGATTGACCTTAGGGGTTGGCCGGGGTGAGGTCAAGAGGCTGTAAGCGAGAGATAAAGAGAGACAGAGAGAAAGATTGAAATCGAAAATCGCGCCGTATTGGGCGCGACTATGTGATTATTCATCTACCCCCAAACTTCTCATTCCTTTCTTTCTCTCTCTGTCTCTCTTTTTCTCTTTATCTCTGTCTCTCTAACTCTATCTCTCTAAATTTGACCAGCCGCCACCTTCAGGCACTCGGCATAGGTGGGGTAGGCGTAGAGCATCTCGGACATGTCCTTCACCGGCACCTTGGCCTGCATGGCCAGCGCGGCCAGATGGACCAGTTCCGCGGCGCTCGGTCCGACGAGATGCGCGCCCAGCAGGAGACCCGTCTTCCGGTCGGCCACGAGCTTGATCGTGCCGCCCTCATCGCCCATGACGAGCGACTTGCCGCAGAAACCGTATGGCGCTTGGCCGATGGCGACGTCAAAACCCTTATCGCGCGCTTCCTTTTCCGTCAGGCCGACGGAACCGACTTCCGGCCGGCAGAACGTGCCGCGCGGGATGACACGGCCGCCGTCCCAGACGCGGCCCGTGCCGCTCACTGCGTTCTCCGCCGCGACCGCGCCCATCTCGTGCGCCACATTCGTAAGCATCATCTGTCCGGCCGCATCGCCCGCGAAATAGATTGCCTCGTTCGAGGAGCGCAGGAAACCGTCGAGGACCGGCGCACCGCGCTCGTTCAACGCCACTCCGGCTGCCTGCAGGTCCAGGCTGTCGAGCGCCGGGCGCTTGCCGACCGCCACGAGCAGGGCCGCGGCGCGCAATTCCTCCTTTTTCCCGTCCTTGTCCGCCACGGTCAGGATGACATCCGTACCTTCGCGCTTGACCGCCTCCGCCTTCAGGCCGGTGGCCACCTTAAGGCCGCGGCGCGCGAACTCCGCCATGACGCCAACGGCGATATCCGCGTCCTCTCGGGGCAGGATATGCGGCGCGTATTCGACCATGGTCACGGCCGTGCCGAAATCCGCCAGGAAAGACGCGACTTCGCAGCCGATGGCGCCGCCGCCCAGGATGAGGAGCGAGGCAGGCGGTCGGTCGAGCTTCAGGATGTCGTCGCTCGTCCAGAAGCCGCTCTCCTTGAGCCCCGGGATCGGCGGCACGAAACCGGCCGCGCCCGTGGCCACGATGAACATCTGCGACTCCAGTCGCTGGCCGTCCACCTCAATCGCGTCCTTGGCCACGAACTTGGCCCGACCGCGGATGACCTCGACGCCGAGGGTCTGGAAGATGTCCTCCATGCGGCCGTTGCCGGTGAGCGCGTCCACTGTCTCCTGCTTGCGGCGCATGACTTCGGCGAAATCGAAACCGACCTCCGCGGCGCGGATGCCGAACTTGGCGGCCTGCCGCGCGAGCGACAGGATTTCGGCCGAACGCAGCAGCGACTTGGTCGGCACGCACCCCCAATTCGGGCACTCGCCGCCGAGCCGTTCGGCCGCTTCGACGACGGCTACTTTCTCCGCCCCTTCGGCGCGGGCTTTTTCCGCGGCCGACAGACCGGCTGGGCCGGAGCCGATGATAATCAAATCGTACATAAAAGTGTGGAGAGTGGAGTGTGGAGTTCAAATTTTGGAGTTTTGAAGATTCTTCTTTAACTCTCGACTCCACGCTCCACACTCCAAACTAATTATTCTTCCGCCTCCTCCTCCGTCTCCTCGCGCAGAGTGCCTTCTTTCCCGCAATTCGGACATTTTTCGCGTTCCGGAAACGGCTTGTCGCGCTTCGTCGGCGCTTCCGGTTCTAGCGGCTTCCAGCCGCAGGCGATGCAGATCTTGTTGGCCATATGGTTCTCGAGTATTAATGACGTGATATTAGCACAAAAACATATTACTGACTCACGGCTCCGCCGGAGTCACGGAAGGGGCGCAAAAACCCGCCGTCGGGCGGGTTCCTGATGATGGCGATCTGCCCAAATGCGCTAGGCCGCTTTCGACTCGGGGGCGGTGTCCTCTCCCTGTTTCCGCAGCTTTTGGATTTCCTCGTCGGCCCTACCTGAAATTTTTTCAATGCTTTCCTTCGCCGCCTGGTAGGCCGGATTGGCCTTGGCCTCCTTCATCAGGCGACTGAATTTGTGCGTATCCCCCGCATGGTCGGCGGCCAACTGATTGTAGCGGTTGTTGGCCTCGGCCTGATAACGCTGCACCAGTTTCGGAAAATCGTCGGGACTGGTCGTAGCGGCCTCCTTGGCGTAATTGGCGCGCAGATCCTCCGGCAACTTTCTGACATTGAACTTTTCCTCTATGGAACGCAGGTCCTTCATCGTTTCGACGCGCGCGTTGATCTGGTCGGTGAGCGGGCCGAGCTCGGGCTTGATGGCCGACGCCAATTCCCCGGCCCAGACCTGATCGCCCTCCGGACGGACGCGGGCGGTATCGCCCTTGAGATCCATGATGACTCCGCCCGGCATCTGTTCGTCCGAAAGCAGACCCTCGTCAAAACGGGCGCCCCTGTCGATGCGGCTCTGCAGCACCTGTTTCAGGCTGTCCGGGATCTTCGCGTCCGCGGCGATATCTTCCTTG
>JAKAKZ010000027.1 GCA_021824285.1 bacterium | reverse complement strand
CTCCATGGGCGCCGTCCTGCTGTCGGCCGGCACCAAGGGCCACCGCGCCGCGCTGTCCCACAGCCGCATCATGATCCACCAGCCGAGCGGCGGCACCCACGGCACGGCCTCGGACATGGCGCGCGCGCACGACGAGATCATGCGCATGAAGCGCATGCTCAACGAGCTGCTCGCGGAGAACTGCGGCAAGGAGGTTGCCCAGCTCGAGAAGGACACGGATCGCGACCACTACATGAGCGCGGAGCAGGCCAAGGAGTACGGCCTGATCGACAAGGTCATCCTGCCGCGGTCGAAGGACGAGCCGGCCAAGAAGACGGAGACGTGATTCATGCCCAGCCGAAAGGCTGGGTTTTTGTATTGGCCGGACTGCCGGAAGCCCAACCGACGTCAGACCGCCGTGACCCGAGAACCGGACCGATTGACTTTTCCCCTCTTTCTGCTAGGGTGGGCGGAACGCCCTTTCCCTGGAGTCCAGCATGGACCACTCCGAAGCCGAACGGATCATCCGCAGGCTGTTCGAGCGGCACGGCCGGCGCTTCGATGCCGGCCGGGACGCGCACGAGACCATCCGTGCGCTCTACGCGCCGCCGACGGTCAAGTTCCTCATCCTGAACACCCAGATCTTCCAGGCCTTCCTGCGGACCTTCACGGCCGTCTACCGTAAGTACCGCCTGGTCGTGGACTGGTACGACCTGACCGGCACCTTTCCGCTGTGCGACGTCGGTGACCAGGATGGCCGCCGGCACTTCGTCTGGCTTGTCTTCGACCCCGCGCGCCTCGAGCGCCTCGGCCCCGATCCGGCCGGTCTGCTGCGCGAGCTGACGCCGCCGCAGCTGCGCGACAGCATGCTGATTCTCCGTCCTTGACGTGACCGCCGCCGCTGGCGGTCTTTTCTTTTGCGACGAAACTAAAATCCCGGCCTGCCAGGCCGGGATTTGCGGATTCCGTTCCTACTTCTGCAGGGCCTGATCAAGCATGGCCTTCACGGACTCGAACGGCAGGGCGCCCGGAATGAGCTGTTTGGAGCCGTCCTTGGCGATGATGATGGTCGCGGGCGTACCGTCCACGCCGGCCGTGCTGCCCGAGGACTGGTCAGCGCTGATCACCGAGGAGTACTTGCTGGCCTTGAAGCAAGTCTCGAATTTGGACTTGTTCACGCCGACCTCGACGGCCCACTGTTCGAGCAGCGACTGGTCGAACGAACCGGAGTTCATCAGGGAGTTGTTGGCGAAGACCTTGTCCACGAACTCCCAGAACTTGCCCTGCTCACTGGCGCACTCCGCGGCGTTGGCGGCCGGGACGGCGTTCGGGTGGAAGGACAGCGGGAAGTGGCGATAGACCCAGCGCACTTTGCCCTGATATTCCTTCATGACCTGCTCCATGGTCGGGTGGAAGCGGGAGCAGTACGGGCACTGCAGGTCGGAATATTCGATGAGCGTGATCGGCGCATTGGCCGGACCCTGGACATGATCCTTATCCGTCACGGGCGCGACCGTGCCGACCGTCGGCTGGGAAGGCTGCGTCGGAGAGGGAGAGGGAGCCGTCGGAGTCGGCTGCTGGGCCAAAGGCGCGCCGGCGGCCGGAGCCTGGGCACCGACCTTACCGCCGAGAACGCCGGCCAGGAGGATGAAAAAGCCGATGGTGCAGAGCAGCATGGCGCCGCCGACGAGACCGAGGACAAACCCGGCCTTCGGCGAAAGGACCAAGCCGCCTTTAGATGATTCTTCGTGGAACATATATGGAGTTAACGCCGCATCCACGGCGCAATATGATTAACGGTTCAGTATCCACCATTATGCTAGATTCGGCCGAAGACGTGAAGGCTGTGGCGATACTTAGTCAAGGGCCGCCGTTCTTTAGGCGGATTTCAGGTCCAAGAGCGAGGAATGACGCCGCGGCGCATCAGCAACTTCACTGCCTCTATCGACCAGAGGGCCGAACTGGAAATGCACAGGATCAGCAGCCAATCGCGTAATGTAAGCGGAACGGCGCGGAACAAGCCGGCGATTGGGGGCACGTAAAGCACGATCAGCTGCAGTCCGAAGGAAATCAGCACGGATGCGAACACATAGGGGTTGCTGCGGAAACCGAGCTTGAAAAGCGAGGTGCTGACGGACCGCATGTTGAACACGTTCCAGAGCTGGAAACAGGAAAGAGACGCGAAAACCATAGTGCGCGCATAGGCCAGGCCGGACGGACGGTAGAGCACGAAAAGCGCCAGCGAGCCCACCGCCATGAAGGCCGCCACGACCGCCGTCTGCAGAAGGAC
Organism: bacterium; assembly: GCA_021824285.1. Taxonomy (GTDB): domain Bacteria; phylum Patescibacteriota; class Patescibacteriia; order SG8-24; family SG8-24; genus JAKAKZ01. The sequence goes on along the minus strand of JAKAKZ010000027.1, from coordinate 17,383 downwards.
GTAACGGGAAAGGAACGCGGCGCGCGGTCGCGATGCGCCATTCAGCATGCTGCCGTGGCCGCGCTCGGTGGCCAAAGCCACATCCGGCAGGCCGTCAGTCACGAGATTCATCCAGAGGACCTGCGCGGGCAGGAGCGGCAGGGGCAGTCCCAAAATGATGGCGGCGAGCAGGGTCACGACTTCGCCGACGTTCGTGGCGAAAAGGTAGGCCGTGGTCTGCTTGACGGTCCGGAATACCGTTCGCCCTTCCTCGACGGCGTTGACGATGGTCGTGAAATCGTCGTCCGCCAGAACCATGTCCGCCACCTCCTTGGCCACGTCCGTCCCGGCGACGCCCATGGCGATGCCGATGGAGGCGCGCTTCAGGGCCGGAGCGTCATTGACGCCGTCGCCGGTCATGGCGGTCACGTGCCCCTGCTCCTCGAGCGCATTGACGATACGGAGCTTGGTGTCCGGCGAGACCCGTGCGAAGACTGCAGCCTCGGCCAGCCGGGCGCGGAACTCCTTTTCCGGCAGGTCGCGCACGTCCAGCTCGGAAAACGCGCGCCGGTCGTCGTCCTTGGCGTCAGGCGGCAGGAGGCCGACTTCCCGCGCCACGGCCACGGCCGTGCGGCGCTGGTCGCCGGTCAGCATAATGACGCGGATGCCGGCGCGGCGGCAGCGTTCCAGAGCCGCCGAAGCGCCCGGCCGCGGCGGATCGATCATGCCGACAAGACCTAAGAGGACCAGTCCGGCAACGTCCTTTTCGGCCAAACGGTCATGCTTCAGGGTAGTGCGCCGCATGGTGACGGCGATCACGCGCAAGGCACGCGAGGCCATCTCATCATTGAGCCAACGGAACCGGTCGGCCAGATTGCGTCCCAAATCCACGGTCTCGCCGGCGCTCAAGGCGGAGGAGCTCACATCCAGGAGCGTACCGACCGCGCCGACGGCGAAAATCTCCCGCACCCGCTCTCCTGACTCGTCGCGGTGCTCGACAAGCACTGCGCGGTAGCGGCGGACGGAAGTGAAGGGCAGCTCATCGACGACACGGTAGCTCTCAAGCAAGCGATGGCGTTCAAAGCCGGCCTTCCGCGCCAGGACGAGCAGGGCCGCCTCGGTCGGATCGCCGGTCAGGACGGCCCGCTCCCCCTTCCACTCGATGGTCGCGGCGTTGCAGAGCGCCGCGGCCAGGCAAAGCGCGTGCAGGCGCGGCATCTCATCCGGCCGCAGAGGCTGGCCGCCGACGGTGAATTCGCCGGCCGCTTCATACCCTTCACCCGTAACGGACACGGTGCCGTCAGCCAGCGCGATCTCGCGCGCCGTCATCCGGTTCATGGTGAGGGTGCCGGTCTTGTCCGTGCAGATGATCTCCGCCGCACCCAAGGTCTCGACGGACGGCAGGTGGCGCACGATGGCCCGACGGTGCGCCATGCGGCGCGCGGCGATGGCCAACACCACGGCAAGCACCGTCGGCAGGCCTTCCGGAATCACGGAAACCGCCGTAGCCACGGAAAAGAAGAACATGTCGACCACCGTGTTGCCATGGAACAGGCCGAGGACGAACACGAGCACGGAAAGGACGATCGTCACGACGGCGAAATCGCGGCCCAACGCGTCAATGCGCTTCTCGAAGGGGGTGCGGGGGCGCTCGATGCGCTCGAGCGAACGCGCGATACGGCCCAACTCGGTACGGATGCCGGTCGCCACGACCACGGCGCGGCCTTCGCCGGTGACCGCCACCGTCCCCATGTAGACCATGTTGGTCCGTTCGGCGAGCGGCACGGCCGGCGGCAGTTCTCCAGGCTGTTTGGCCGCGGGAGTGGATTCGCCGGTCAGCGAAGCCTCATCCGCCTGCAATTCGCGGGCATCTACCAGTCGGGCATCGGCTGCCACGCGGGCTCCGGCCGTCAGCAGGAGCAGGTCTCCCGGCACGACCTCCCGGGCCGGAATGCGCGTTGCGCGGCCATCGCGCAGGACGGCGGCTTCCGGCACGACCAGATCCTTGAGCCGGGCGATGGACTCCTCGGCCCGGCGTTCCTGCACGAAACCGACCACGGCATCGATGAGCAGGGCGATCAGGATGCCGAAACCGTCGCTGAATTCACCAAGTGCGAAGCTCAAGATGGTCGCTGCTATCAGCACGCCGTCCAAGACGCTGAAGAACTGGCGCAGAAACAGCAGCAGAAGCGACTGGCGGGGAGGTGGCGGCAGCTCATTGGCGCCGTCTGCTGACAACCGGCGGGCCGCATCAGCAGTCGCCAGACCGACCGCTAGGTCGCTGTGCAGGGCATCGGCCACCGCAAAAACCGGTAGCGTGTGAGCTTCCGCCGAACCGTTGGTGTTGGTTGCCGCCGTCCCTTCAGGCATAGGCCGTGGTCAACGCGAATAGGTACCGAAAATACCGGCCTTGTCGATGACGTGGCCGTTCATGGCCGCCTCCAGCGCGTGCGCGTCCGTGGCCGGTGCCAGGTCCAGCACGGTATCCAACGCGAAAAGTTTGAAAAAATATCGATGCGTACCGCTCGGCGGGCAAGGTCCGCCCCAACCGTTGCGTCCGGCACTGGTGCTCCCTTCGACTGCCCCGTCCGTCGCCTGCCAGGCCGCGGCCAATTCCCCGACCTGCGGGGCGATGTTCCAGACGGTCCAATGCGTCCAGGTACCGGCCGGCGCGTCCGGATCGTCCACGATCAGCGCGAGGCTCTTGGCGGACTCCGGCACGCCGGTAAAACGCAGCGGCGGACTGACGTCCCGGCCGTCGCAGGTGTATTCCTTGGGGATGCCCTCGCCCATGGCGAAAGCCGGACTTTCGATGCGCATATTACCGGTAAGATTCAATGGTTGAACGGTGAGAGTCTGGACGGTCGGCGGCCGCAGGAGCAGCAGCACTCCTGACCCGAGGCCCAACAGCGCGAAGAGCGCGGCGGCCAGTCCCGCCCAAAAGTGACGGCCCGGCCCAGAGTTGGCGGCGGGGGCGGGGCTGCTCATTTCAGGTAAGCGGAATAGAAATCGAGCAGCCGTCGGGCGAATTCCTGCGTGCCTTCGCCGTGCACGGCGGATTCCGGAAACCAGAACTCGGCGTTCTCGTCGCCGGCGAGCGCGGCGGAAATGGCCTGGGCGTTCGAGAACGGAACTACGGTATCGCCTTTTGCGTGGACCAGCAAAACGCGTTTTTTGGTGCCGGGCAGGGTCTCGGTCGGCGACGCGGCGGCCAGGTCCACGCCGATGACGCGCAACGACTGGACCGCGATCCATTGCATCGTCTTCTGCAGTCCGCCGAACGGCCGGAACGGTTCCAGTAGGAAGGAGCGCAGGTCGGCGTAAGCCGCCTCGCTGACGATGGCGCTGACCAGCGGGTTTTCCGCCTGGGAAAGGGCGACCGAACCGCCCAGACCGAAACCGTAAAGTCCGATATGGCGGTACCCGCGTTTCTTGATGAAGTTGAGCGCCGCCGCCGCATCACGGCGTTCACGGTCGCCGGCAGTGCTCATCACGCGCGAACTCTCGCCCTGACGCCGAAAATCCATGACCAGCATGTCGAATTTGTCCGCCAGAAAAGCCACATGGGGCAGGAGTTCACCCTTGTCCGCCAGCATATCGTGCAGGACGACCACGGCCGAATCGGCCTGTCCGCCCTTGGCCGGGATAAACCATCCAGCCAACAGGACACCATCCTGGGCGGTAAAAGAGACCGGCAGGTAATTCAGGTCAAAATCCGTCGGGGTAATGGGCGATGGCGGAGACTTCGGTGGGAAACTGATGTTGTAGATGCCGGAACCTATCGTCAGCGCGGCGCTCAACAGCAAAAAAAGCGCGATTTCCACGAGAATCCTGGTGGCTGAACGCAACTGCATACTCGTTAATGATAGCACGGGATAAGCTCAACCGCGAACACGGGACGAGTAAACGAAAAACAGCGCCAAAGAAGACGATGACGCTCACTTCCGTCCGGCGACCAATCGCAGGAGGCGAATCGCTTCCGCGTCGCTGACCTGAGGGAAATCGTCGTAGTAAGCCCCCACGGCCATGAACCCGGCAGGGGTCTCCAGGACCACGCTCTCATCCGCCTCCTGACGCAGACGGTCCTTGGCCTCGGTCGGCGCAACCGGGACAGCCACCACCACCCTGGCCGCGCCTGCGGCGCGGATGGTCTTGAGTGCGGCGCTCATGGTGAGGCCGGTGGCGATGCCGTCGTCCACGACGATGACGGTCTTGCCGCGCAGAACGCGCGGCGGCAGACCGGCGCGGTACAGCTTCAGGCGACGCCGGGCCTCGGCGGTCTCCTCCTTGACCGCCGCCGCCACCTCCTTTTCGTCGGCCGAAGCCCGTGCCTCCTCGTTCCAGACCGGCTCTCCGCTTTCGGCGAGCGCCCCGATGGCATATTCGGGATTGCCCGGCAGCCCGATCTTGCGCGGCACCACGATATCGAGAGGCAAACCCAAACGGTCGGCGACTACCCTTCCGAGCGCCAGACCGCCGCGCGGTAAGGCGATCACGACCGTATCTTTGCGGCCAGCGTAGTCGCGCAGGCTGTCGGCCAGCACTGCGGCGGCCGCGCTCCGATCTTTATAAATCATAGAATCAATGCCGCTGGGATAGAGCGACGAAAAAACCGGGGCAAACGGCCCGGCCGGCGGCGAACGGCACGGGGCCGTCAGGACTTAAAGACGATCGTGCTTTCCCACGCCCCCTCCGGGTTCTTTTCGACCTTAATCGGCCCTACTCCCCGAACAGTCGCCCGAAAGCCGTGCACCGGTTTGCCGACCAGCTCGCCGGTCGCCTTGGTGTCCGTTATCAGGGAAAATCGGACATCCTCATACATCTCATTCCCCTTCATGGCCGCGGCTACGGCTTTTTCGAGCAGTGCCGCAAGCAGATGCCCGAAATCGTCCGCATGCACCTCGAACGGCTGACGGACCAGCCCGGTTTCCTCCTCGTCAGTCCGGGGCGCGGCCACGGCGAACAGGCCGTTCATGGCGGCAATCGCCAAACCGGCCTTGGTGGTGGCCGTCACGCGCACGCTCCGGCCGTCCCCCGCATCGATGATCTCGAACTTCCTCATATGGATATATTATACCACCTTCCGCCGGAGGGCGGTACGCTTTACCCGTCCGGGGGCCGGGTATATGATGGTGGCATAATCAATTTTATTTTCATCTTATGGTCATCAAGATCATCGAGGTCATCGGCGTTTCGACGGACAGTTTTGAGGACGCGATCCGACAGGCCGTCGCCCGCACGTCAAAAACGCTGAAAGGCATCACCGGCGTCGACGTCATCGGCCAGAACGCGCAGGTCAAGGACGGCAAAGTCATCGAATTCCGCGTCAACCTGAAGGTCGCTTTCGTGGTCAACGACTGAACCGACACCGGCCGCGCCGCGGCAACCGGCGTCCCGCATGCCGGCGGTGGCCGGAAGACCGATTTTCGGGCATGATGAGCCGACTGCGGACCGGCCGCGCGCACTCCCTAAGGTGTTGACCGGTGCGCTGATTAATGCCACCCTCCAGCCGCGTCCTTTTCACGGCATAGGAGACGGAACTATGAACGACAAGAAACTCGGAACCGCCGCAGTCCGCTGGGATCTCTCCGGCTTCTACAGCGGACTTGACGATCCCCGGCTCGAAGCCGACGTCGCCGCCTGGGAGCGGCTGGCGCGCAAATTCGCCGCCGAATTCCGCGGCCAGATCGATGCCCGACTGGGCGACGCGCTCGAAGCCGACGCCGAGCTCGACATGCTGTCTAGCCGCATCGGCGGCTACCTGCACCTGATGCAGAGCCTCAACGCCAATGACGAGCGAGTCCGAAGCGTCAGCGAAAGCATCGGCCGCCGCATGGCTGCGGTCAGCGGCGACTGCCTGACCTTCTACAGTCTGGAGCTTGCCGCGCTGCCCGAAAACACCGTGGCGCACCTGGCGAAATGCGATCAGCGGGTGGCGCACCACCTGCCGCTCATCAAGCAGACCGCCGTCTGGCGGCCGCACCAGCTGTCCGAACCGGTGGAAAGCGCGCTCGACAAGCGCTCCCCCTTCGGCGCCGGCACCTGGTCGGAGTTCTACGACGTGATGGAGGCGGACCTCCGCTTCCTGTTCGGCGGCAAGAAGATGACGCTCGGCCAAATGACCGACCTTGTGGCGCACCATCGCGACGCGGCGGTCCGGGCCCGGGCCCAGAAGGTCCTCAACGGCGGACTCGGCGGCACCTTCGCCAAGTACAGCGCGCAGACCCTCAACGTCACCGCCGGCCTCAAGTCCGTCGAGGACCGCGAGCGCGGGTTTTCCCACCCGATGTCCTCGCGCAACCTGGCGAACCTCCTGCCGGACGCCGTCGTCGAATCCCTGCACTCCGCCGTCCGCGACACGGGTGGGCCGTTGGCGCAGCGCTACTACCGCCTGAAGGCCGAGCTCTTGGGCAAGAAGACGCTGCTGTGGAGCGACCGGAACGCGCCGCTGCCGTTCCAGTCCGAGCGCAAAATCCCGTTTGCCGAGGCGGTCGAGATGGTTGAACGTTCCTTCCGCGCCTTGAGCCCCACGCTGGGCTACATGGTGGCGGAGTTCACGAAGGACGGGCACATCGACGCGCATCCGGCCGAAGGCAAGGATTCCGGCGCCTACAACATGACGCTTGTCCTGCCGGGCCGCCGCGCCGCCTCCTTCGTACTCCTGAACTACCGCGGCACGGAGCGCGACGTGATGACCCTGGCCCACGAGTTGGGCCACGGCATGCACGGCCTGCTGGCCGCGGCCGCGCAGGGACCGCTGATGTTCCGTGCGCCCATGGCCTACGCGGAGACCGCCTCCGTCTTCGGCGAGATGACGGTCTTCGACCGGCTCCGCACCGAACAGGCAGGACGGCACGATCCCCGCGCCGCGCTCGCCCTGCTCACGGGCAAGATCGACGACTTCATGAACACCGTCATACGGCAGATCTCCTTCTCGAACCTCGAGCGGCGGATCCACGCCGCGGCGGCGACCGGCCAACGGCTCTCGGCCGACGAGATCGACCGGGCCTGGCTCGAGGTCACGCGGGAGATGTACGGCGCGGACGGCGAGGCGTTCACCTACCGCGACATGGAGCACCTCTGGACGTACATCAGCCATTTCCACCGGCCGTTCTACGTCTACAGCTATGCCACGGGCGAGCTGTTCACGCAGGGCATCTACGCCAAGCGCGCCGCGCTCGGCCAGAAGTTCGAGGCCCTCTACCTCGACCTGCTGCGTGCGGGCGGCACCAAGGACGCCACCGGGCTCCTGGCCCCGTTCGGGCTCGACCCGACCCGGCCGGACTTCTGGAGCGACGGCATCAAGGCCTCCGTCGGACGCTGGATCGAGGAGGCCGAGGCGCTGGCGGAGACGCTGGACCTGCCCGATGCGGTCCGCCGCGCGGCCAAGCGCAAAAAGCGTCAGGCTCCGAACCGAAATAGACGCTAACGCAAATCGCGCCCGCAAGGGCGCGATTTTTCTATTGGACATGCCGTACGGGTCAGCGGCGGCCGAAACGGCGTGGGCGCGAGGCGCGGCGCGAGCGCGCGGCCGGACCCAGGATACCGGAGGCGCCAGGACCGAAATAGTTGCCGAGTCCGGAATCGTCGTGCGGCGAAGCGTGCCGGTCGCTCGGGCGCTGCTCGTGGGCCGGACGCGGATGGGTCCGAGGATGGGCCTGACGGCGCGCGCCGCCGAAGCCGCCGCGGCGAGCGCCGTGGCCATGGCCGCCGAACCGGCGTCCGCCGAAGCCGCCTTCATCGACGTGCAGTTCGGGCGCGCGCTCCGGCGGCAGGTCATCCGGCAGCTTGCTGATCGGCAGGGGCACGCGCGCCAGCTTCTCGATCTGCCGCACTTCATCGCCCTGATCGGGCATGGCGAAAGAGATGGCGCGGCCGGCCTGACCGGCGCGGCCGGTGCGTCCGATGCGATGGATATAATCCTCCGGATTCTCCGGGATGTCGTAATTGATGACCAGTTCCAGGCCGCTGACATCGATGCCGCGGGCCGCGATATCGGTCGCGACGAGCACGCGATACTTGCCGGACTTGAAACCGTCGAGCGCCTCGCGCCGCTGGGCCAACGAACGGTCGGAGTGGATCTCGGCCGCGGTCTCCCCCATCCCCTTGATCTGGCGGTTGATGCGCTTGGCGCCGAAGCGCGTCCGGCAGAAGACCAGCACCGAACCGCGGTGTTCCTTGAGAAGTTTTTCCAGCAAGCGGTTCTTCTGGTCCTTGCGGACGACGAACAGCTCGTGGTCGATGCGCGACGCCACCGTGCCCTGCGGCGCAACCTCCACGCGCACCGGCGTCTTCATGTACTGGGAGGCGATGCGCACGATGTCTTCCGGCATGGTGGCCGAGAAGAGCATGGTCTGACGGTCGGTCTTGAGCACTTTGAGGATGCGGCGGACCTGCGGCATGAAGCCCATGTCGAGCATGCGGTCGGCCTCGTCGAGCACGAGCACGGAGACGTCGGAGAGATCCGCCGACTTCCGTTCCAGGTGGTCGATCAGACGGCCGGGCGTGCAGACGATGACGTGCGGCTTGCGGCGCAGCTGGACAATCTGCGGTTCCATGCCGGTACCGCCGATGAGCACGGCGGTGCGCAGGCCGGACGCGCCGGCGAGCGCCAAAAGCATCTCGTTGGCCTGAAGCGCCAGCTCGCGGGTCGGCAGGACGACAAGTCCGCGGCCGCCCACGCGGGCGATCCGCTGGATCATGGGTACGCCGAAAGCCAAGGTCTTGCCGGTGCCGGTCTGGGCGATGCCGATGACGTCCTTACCCTCGATGCCCACGGGAATGGACTTGGCCTGAATCGGCGTCGGCGCAGTGAAGCCCAGCTTATCGATAGCCTCCAAAAGCCGCGGCGCGATGCCGAGGTGCATGAAGCCCGTGGTGGGCTGTTCCTGATTCTGAATCTGTTCTTCCATATAAAAACGCGCAAGCGGACAACCCGCAGCGCGGACTGTGATAGCTACGGGGCGAATATACTACGTTATCGCGGTTTAGGCAAGATGGGTCCCCGGCCGCACCCAAAATAAGCCAACAAAGGAGCCTATCCGGCCATGCTCCGCAGAAAGGCAAAGAGCAGTACGAGATTCAGGACGGCGCTGGTAACGATCAAGCCTTTTATCCCAGACGACAGCGGCCGTCCGCGGAAAGACAGCAGCAGAGCGTAATATAAGGCCGGCAGCAGATCGGACAGGTAGCGCGGACCGAACTGCCAGGCACCGGAGGAATAATAGACCAGTAACGGCAAGAGCTGCAGGCCCGCGGAAAGCAGCGCCAAGGACCAAAGCTGGCGGTCGGCGGTCGGGCGTCGAAAGGACAAAAGGAAGCCCGGCATCAGCAGGAAGGCACTTAAACCCCAAGTACCCACATAAAACGAACCGCGCCGCCATTCCGGCATGAGCAGGAAATAATCATGAAGCCGTGCCGGCAAGTAGGCCAGATTGAACAGGCCGAGCCGTGTCCGGTCGTCCAGAAGCGTACCGGTGCCCATCACCGAAAGCGCATAGCCGGTTTCTGACCAGGATCCGAACCTCGCCCAGTTGTAGGCCGCCATGAGCGCCCAAGCGACGGCGAGCGGCACGAGAAGCCAAACCAGCCTGCGAGTTTTTTCGAGCGGCTTGAGGCGGGCGAAAATGATATCGAGCGCAAAGAATGCCGCCGCCAAAAGCGCCATCCAGCGGGACAGGGCGGCGGCGGCCAGAAAAACGCCGATGAGCGCCGGCCGCGCCCGACCGGCCCGTTCCGCGAAAGCCCACAGCAGGAAAAGCGTCGCCAATGATTGCGCGAGAAAGTAGGATCCGCTCACGACCAGCAGACCGATCATCACCGAACCGGCGCAGAAAAGCAGAGTGAACCATGGAGCCTCTGACGGCCGCGCCGATACGCGGACCGCCAGCCGCCACGCGGCCATCACGACGAGCACGGACACGAGCGCCTGCAGCAGGGACTGCAGCTGGGACAGCGGACCGAACAGCCGGACAAACGGCAGGAGCAGGATCGCCGGCAACGGCCCGAGCGGCCAGAAATACCGTCCGTCGGCGACCGCGAAATCCAGGGCCGTGAGCTGCCGCAGCGCCGCCGCGGAAACGTACAGCCGCCCGTGCGCGAACGCGTCGGCCAGCCAGACATAATGGGCCCGGTCGGCCGTGGACAAACAGAGGAAGATTATTTCCGCGGCAAACGCCAGAAAAACTACGGTCCAGGCCATGGACGGACCGCGGGAGCCGGCGACGCCCTTCTCCCCCATAGCAATCAGCGCAGCGCAAAGGCGGTGCGCACCGTCACCATCACTTCCTTCTCGATACCGGACGTGTCATAGGCGCCGTAATCCGACACCTCGACCGAACCGACGGGCAGCACTTGGACCACGCCCATGCTGGCCGACCGCAGCATGCCGACCTGCCGGCCGGTGCTCTCGGCGATCTTGCCGGCGCGGGCCTGGGCATCCTGCACGGCTGCGGACAGCAGCGAGACGCGCAGATCCGGCAGCTTGGAATAGGAATATTCGAGCGACTGCGTACTGAAGACGACGCCGGCCTCGATAAGCGGCTGGAAATCCTTAGCCACTGACGTCACGCCCTGGATATCGCCGGAACGGACCTCGACCGTCTGCCGCAGGGAGTATTCGCGCGGCATGCTGGGATTGTACTTGAACGGCTCGTCCAGCGAGACCGGCTGCACCGTCACGGCCTCAGCGGGAATGCCCTTCGACGCCAGGAAATCCATGATCTTTTTCTCATCGGCCTTCATGGCGGCATAACCGCCTTTGAGATCGTCGGCCGGCGTGGAACGGCTGAAGGCCGCGGTCCACTTCACGGTGTCGGAAGTCACATGCTGCCGCGCGGAGCCGGTCACCGACAGCGTGTTGTCCAACTGCTTAACGGAATAGAATGTCCACGAAACCAGCCCGGCGGCCGCGATCAGGCCGAAGGCCAGCAGGAGACCGAGAGCGACGAAACCTTTGCGCGGCTGATTGCTGTCCATAACTCTGACGTCCGACGGGGCCGGACGCGATCACATCAGTCCCTGAAGTTGGGACAGATACCAAGGAATGACGAAAGCCAGGCCGATGAGGGGCAGCAGGAAAGTGACCAGGGTCGAAATCATGCCCCAAAGGATGTACTTGCGGGTCTTCTCCGCGGACACGAAAGTTGCGTCGAGCTTCTGTTCCAGCTTTTCGAGGCGTGCGACAAGCTCCTGCTCGGTCATATGGAGTCAGTCTACATCGTGGGGCGGGAGGGTGGCTAGTGGGCAGAGAGAAAGAGATTAAAGAGAGAGAGAGAGAGAGAGAGAGAGAGAGAGAGAGAGAGAGAGAGATTGAATCGGCATTGACGACATCGGCGGACACCCCTTTCCCTCTTTCTCTCTTTTTCTCTATCTCTCCACCCATCAAGGACTATACTTCCCCAACTCCTTCCGCCGGTGCCGCCAATCCGGCAGTTCGGCCGCCACTAGAGCCCAGAAACGCGGCGAGTGGTTAAGCTCACGCAGGTGGCAGAGCTCATGCACCACGACATATTCCGCCAGACTCTCCGGCAGCAGGACCAGCTTGTAGTTGAAATTCAGGTTGCCGGCGCGCGAACAGCTGCCCCAGTTGCGGCGCAGATCCTTTATGGCGATGCGGCGGGCGCGGCCGGCGATGCCGGAATGCCGGCCCATCAGCTGGCCGATGAGTGACCGGGCCGCCTCGCGGTGCATCAGATACTGGTCGCGCGAGCGCGGCATCAGCACGGTCTGGCCGCGACGCCGGAAAGCGGACAGACGCCGTCGAACCCAGGCCAGATAGGGCACGATCACCCGCAAGGCGTCGTCATGCGCGGCTGCCCAGGGCAGGGTCACGACCACCCGGCCATCGCAGTGCACGGAAACGGAAGCGCGCCGCGCCCGCGTGGTGCGGCGGGAGGTGAAGGCCAGATCTGCGGCGCGCAGATGACGCTCTTCGATTCTGGTCGGGCGTCGAGAAAACACCTGGGGATGATATCTTGTGGGGTTGAAAGTTGAAAGTTCGGAGTTGAGAGTTACCGCGCACGGCTTCCAACCGCTGAAATGCAAACCGCCCGGCATGGCCGGGCGGTCGCACCTCTCAACTCTGAACTTTAAAGCTCTGAACTCCCGATTAGCGCGGCAAGCCGACGAGCTTGGCCACGGCGGCGTTGTTGCCGCGGTAGAACACGTTGCGTCCGTCCTTCTCGGCGCTCACAAGACCGGCCTTCTTCAGGATACGCATCTGGTGCGACACGCGCGACAGGGACGCGCTCAACAGCTTGGAGATGTCAGTGATGGTCAGGCCGTCCTTGGAACTGCGCAGGGCGAAAAGGATCTTCAGGCGGCTGGAACCGGCGGCGGCGCGGATGGCACGGAAGGTCTTGACCGCGTCCGGCGTAGCGAGCTTCCGGCGGAGTTGGCGAATCTGCGTATCGGACATAACGGACGAAAGATAATGAAACGCTGATTAATGAAGGTAAGATTCAATATATTTCATCAAACGATTGCTGTCAAATATCCCCCGTCCGAGGGGGCGATGTCGGGCCGCCGACCGCGCTGACCGCTCACCGCGGCGGGCAGAGTAGGCCGCCATCCAGCCAGCGATTCCAGCGAGATGCGCAATATCCCCGCAGGTCAGACTCCGCCACATCCGTGGCACAGCCGTCCGTGCCGAAGAACCGCCGGGCCACGATGGCCGAAAGCCGACTGCGGCAAAGCGTGACGCCGAAATCGGCCCGCAAACGCGGCGCGCGACCGTCATCGGCCGCGCTAAGCGAGATCGCCGCCGCCCGTCGCACACCTCGCACCTCGAAAACCAGCGAAACCGCTGCCGAAATCGCCAGCGTCACTGCGATACCGGCAACAACCCATCGCCGAATCCGACCTTGCCGGGAACCAGCCCCCTCCACCTTCAATGCCGCCGCCTGATTGGCCATATGACATCTATTAAGATGAATGATGATCGTATGTCGCGACCTGGGACTACGCCCACAGAGCAACCTCCGCCTGCCGGGCGCCGCGCCGGCCAACGGAAAACAGCCGCGTCGTGCCGGAAGGGCGCGCACGGCTGGAAGAAGGAGAAAATCACCGGTCGCGGATGTGCACCATGACCATCCGGCAGGCGTTGCCGAGTCCGGTGCGAACCCGGGAGTCGGGATGGACCGCCAGGTACGGCACGTGCAGCGCGTTGCGCGTGTGGTAGGACACGAGCGGCTTACCCGGCGCCTCGAAGGCCGACACGACAGTCGTGTGGTTGAATGGCTCGCCCGCGGGGCAGACATAGCTGATCCGACCGTTGCGGTCCGCCACCGGTTCGCGCAGTCCGTAGAAGATCAGGTCGCCCACCTGAAGCTTCGCCGGATCGCGCACGATCTCGCCGCGCCGCGACTCTACGACCAGGTAATACAGCAGGTCGTTCACCCGGCGCCAGCTGCGAGAAGAGTTCATGTCGTCGCAGCCGCGACCGTTGGACCACCAGCCCGACCAGGCGGAACCGCGGCGATCGCTCGGCAGGCCGGCATACCACAGCACCTGCGAGGCGAAATCCGTGCAGTCCGCCTCCGAATTGTGCAGCAGGCTGCCGCAGACCGGAAACGCCGGGTTGGAATCGAGCGCGTACTTCTCGACGTACTCGGCGGCCCGACTGCGGTCATAGCGATAACCGGAGGCCGAAACCGGCACCACTCCGGAGACGAATGCGGGCGGATTCTCCGCGATGCCTCCTCCCTCAAGGACGTGGCCGTCCGTATCCGCCTGCGGCAGGGCCTCGACGTATTCGTCGTCGAGCCCGCAACCGGCGGCGAAGAGCAGGACGGACAACATGGCAAAACGACCGGTCTGATTCTTCATGGCGCTTCTCCTTTGCTCTGGTTGGAATGAGCTGTCCGGCGGAATGCCGGAACGCGGCATTTCTTACCATACGAAAATAAAGTGTCAAATTACTGACACTTTATTATTGCTTATAGAATTTTTTATCTTAATACAGCCAAAATATTATTCACTCCGATTTTTGTATAAAAAGTTATCCACAACTCAATTCAGCACCAGCAGCTGCCAAGTCACGAAAAAAACCGCGGCGAACCAGGCGAAGAACACAGCGCAGAGCGTCAATAACGCGCCGCGGCGCCCCAACCGCGCCCCTTTCGCGGAAACAGGCGAGAATTTCCAGACCAACGCCGTTTCGACCGCGAAAATGATGAAAAAACAGAGGGCCAAAAACGGGGCGGTACCGGCTAGTCCGCGACCGATAAAAATCAGGGCCGCGCCAAGGACCGCGATTGCCTCGCCGGTCCAGGAAAGCCAGTGTAGTTCCCTGGCGTTCTTCACCGCCGCCGTGGCCCGCTTGCCCGACGGCAGACGCAGGCTAAAAGCGGCGGCCGCAATCCAGCCGCTCAAAGAAAGAAGCGCCCCGATCACGAACAGCAAATACGCCCATAGCGACAAAACGGGCAGGCGGACGCCGCGGAACAGCCCGAGCTTCAGGCGTAATACGGCGCTGACCAGGGCGGACCAGGAAACGCCGGAGAATTCCTCCTTGTCGCCCACCCCCAACACGTAAGCCCCAGACTGACCGGCGCGATCGTAGACCGCGATGCCATAGGTCTGGCCGGCGGAGACCGGAAGCGGCAGTTCAGTGCCGTGCCAGTATGCCTCGCCGCTGAACGGCTCATAAAAATCCTGGCGCGCCCCCAAGACCGGACGCACGATGTACGCGCCGTAACCCGACGGTACGGGAAACGGCAAATCATTCGCCTCCTCGATGGAAAGCCCCGGAGCGATCAGCGCCACGGTGGGGTAAAAACCGGATAAGGACGCGCGACGGGGCACGAACGCCTCAACCGGCAAATCCGGCCGATCGGCGCCGACGCGGAAAACATAGATATCGGCCTGGGCAGGCGCCGTGAGCGCCCCGTAGACAGCTAGCGAGGCTGCCGTCGGATCAGGAATGACGGTTACTGGCACGGGCCAACCGTCTACAGCGACCGCTGGTGCGGTCGGCACGAGCGGCTGATGCGCGGCAACAGGTGCGGCCAAAGCCGACCAAAACAGCGCGGCAGCCAACGGTACCGCGGCAAGCATTTTCATCTTCATACGCGGAAGCTAAGCGATGCCCAGCGCCAAGGCCGACTTTATCTGCGGCAGCTCCTCCGGTTCGACGCTGGCCAGGCTGTTCCCCGGAAACGAACGGATTATCCGCACGCCCTCGATGTCGAGCGCCACGCGCGACCGCGAGGCCAGCACCAGACCGGGCTCGCGCACCGTGCCGTTCATGGGCCCTCGATCAATGAAGCACTTCCGCGCATCCATCACGATCAAGTCGGGCCGGATCGCCAGGTTCAAATCGGCTATTTTCGGCTGGAGTCCGGAGGCATGCAGCGCCAACCGCTCGGACGGCTTCATCAGACCGACCGATAGCTTCAGGGCGCCGGTATAGGAAGCCAGCACGTGCGTCTTGAGACAGGGCAGAAGAATCAACGTGTCAAACTCGGAAAGCGCGGCCGGTACGGACACTTTCTTCAGCACCTGTCCCTGCGGCAGGGCGACCGCCTGCCAACGGCCCCGGTCGAAATCTATTACTTCAAGCCATGGCCGCCGCTCCCGCAGCTGGTCGATGCCCCAGTCGCGCATCACGTTGGCTGTGCGCTTGAAGTAGGTGCACGAATCCCCCACGGCCACGGCCGCGGCACCGGCCTCGTGGCAGAGGTCGGCCATGGCCGCCACAAAGTCCGGCGCGCTCGAGGCGGGAAAGGGATCGGCCGTGTTGAAATTCGGCTTCAAGAGGACTCGGCTGCCGGGCTTCACGAAAGCGCCGAGGCCACCCAAACCGCCCACCGCCTGAACTATGTCCGACTTCACGTCCGCACCTGCCGAAGCGCGGATGACTGATGCTTCTGGCATACGGTGGACATCATAGCAGAAGCACCGGCGTATTTCTCTTGCCGGAGCGGGACAACGGGTCTAACATGCACCGGTACGGCCGACACCTCGGCCGAAAAGGCGGTGTCGCCTGACCCGCACTGCAGATCATGAGAATTCCCAAACGCCGCGGCGAGGAAGCGCGCAAAATGAACGACCCAGGCAACTCGCCGCTGCTGACCGCCGAGGCGGTTGAATCATTGCGCCGGGAACTCAAGAGGCTTGAGGAGCACCAGCGACCCAAGGCGATGGAAGATCTGCGGGCGGCGCAGGCCATGGGCGACCTGTCGGAGAACGCCGCCTACTCCGAGGCCAAAGGCCGCCTCCTGCGCATCAACGAGCTGATCCTCACCTGCCGCGATCGCCTGAAGCGCGCCGTCATCATCGAACCAGGGACAGCGTCCGACGGCAGCGCCCGCCTGGGTTCGGCGGTCACCGTGGAGGTCAACGGACGAATCAAGGAGTACCAACTGACCGGACCCCAGGAAAGTGACCCTTCCCGCGGCCGCATCTCGCACGTTTCGCCGTTGGGCAAGGCCCTGCTTGGCCATAAGGCCGGCGAACGCATCGAAGTCCAGGGGCCGACCGGGACCGTGGCCTATTCGATTAAGGCGGTCAGGTGACAGGCGGACGGATGCGCACCGCCGCATTCCAGCGGCCCGACGGTTTACCGACTGGAAAAAAAACTGTACAATTATATATATCTCCTTACCGCTATGGCGACCAAACACATCAAAGTCCTGATCATCGATGACGACCCCTTCCTGTCCGGAGTCTATGCGGTCGGGCTCAAGAACGACGGCATGCTCGTCCAGGCCATCAACGACCCCCAAGAGGGGCTTAATGCCCTCGCCAAGGAACTGCCGGATGTCGTGCTTCTGGACCTGATGATGCCCGGCATGAACGGATTCGAGGTCCTGCAGCGCATCCGGTCCAACAAGGCGATGGCGAACCTGCCGGTCATCGTGCTGTCGAGCCTCGCCCAACCGGAGGACATCAAACGCAGCCTCGAAGCGGGCGCCTCGGCGTTCTTGCAGAAGACGCAGACCTTGCCGCTTGAGGCCTCCAACAAGATTCGTGCCCTGCTCAAGATACCGCGTGAACCGAAGAAGCGCGTATGAACTTCCTGATGCAGCTGCAGACCAGCGGTCTGCTGCTCATCGCGGCCGCGGTCCTGCTCATCGGCTTTTGGAATAACGGTCCGCGCGACAAAACCCCGGAGAGCCGCCATCTGCGCCTGACGATGGCGGTTTTTGCCGTCTGGCTCTTCTGCATCGCCGTCTGGAGAACCGCGCACAGCACGGCGTCCGCCGATACCTATTACCTGGCCGTTTACTGGCTCGGCACCTTGCTGCCGGCGTTCCTGCTGATCTACGCCCAGGGCCTGCTCCCCCGCCCACTGCCCTGGCCGCTGGCCTACGCCCTCATCCTCGTCCCCAGCCTGTGGCCGCTCCTGGCGGCCAGCGGCGCGATCGGCGGCATGCGCCCGCTCTTCGCTGAAAGAGATCGG
>JAKAKZ010000066.1 GCA_021824285.1 bacterium | reverse complement strand
GGTCTCGAGCTGCTTCTGCTTGGCCTCGAGCTCCCCAACCTTGGCGGTCAGGGCGGTCTTTTCGGTGTCGTTCATGGCTTCCTCCTTCAAAGGGCGCGCGGGCAGGATATCCCCGCTCCCGACAACGGTCAACCGCATGGCGCGCCGGCCGACAAAAGTGTAGAGTCGAGAGGTCGGATAGCGTACAGGTCTGAGGGCATTTAATCTCTCATAACCCTCCGACCTTCCGACCCTCCCACCTCACCCCCACCACCCGATATGCCCTTCACCGACGCCGCCATCATCGTCCTCGGCCTCACGCTGTTTGAAATTATTTCAAGCATAGACAACGCCGTGGTCAACGCCGACGTGCTCCTGACCATGTCCGAAAAGGCGCGCCGCTGGTTCCTCCTCTACGGCATCGTCATCGCCGTCTTTGTGGTCCGCGGCCTCCTGCCGCTCCTCATCGTCTGGCTGTCGAGCCCCGGCATCGGCCTCATCGGCGCTTTCACCGCCACATTCAATTCTGATCCGGTGGTCAAAGAAATCATCGAGACGCAGAAGCCGATCCTGCTCGCCGGCGGCGGCCTCTATCTCGTCTACCTCTTCTTCTACTGGTTCTTCGTCGAACCGAAGGAATACGCACATATTCTGGAGCGCCACATTCACAGCAAATATTCCTTCTGGTTCTACGCCGTCGCCTCGTTCGTCCTGCTCGGCGTGGTCTGGACCACCATCCGCATCAACCCGCTCATCGCCCTCGGGGCGGTCGTCGGCTCCACCGCCTTCTTCATCACGAACGGCTTCAAGCACAACGCCGAGGAGGCCGAAAAACGGGTCGCGCATTCGCACCTCTCCGACATCAGCAAGATTCTCTACCTGGAAATCCTCGATGCCACCTTCTCCATCGACGGCGTGCTCGGCGCGTTCGCCTTCACCGTCTCCGTGCCGCTGATCCTCCTCGGCAACGGCCTCGGCGCCTACGTTGTCCGCTACGTCACCATCCACGGCGCCAAGACCGTGCGCAAGTACCGCTACCTCAAGAACGGCGCCATGTACTCCATCGGCGCGCTCGGCACCATCATGCTCGGCGAATCCTTCTCCCTGCATATCCCGACGTGGCTCCCCACGGCCATCACCTTCGTCGTGGTCGGCATCTTCTTCTGGCTCTCCAAGCGCGAATTGGAGGCGCATCATGCGTTGTGAAGTGGGGGGGGCGGGAAGTTTGAAGCGTGAAGTTCGTGAATCGCGCCGAAAAGCGCGATTTTATTGATAAAAATCATGTATCGACAGGGGCCGGCAACTCCACCCTTCACGCTCCCCACTCCACACTTCGCATGTTATACTCACCCTATATGCGCAAACCCCTCGCCATTCTCGCGCTCGCGACCCTGCTCTTCGCGGGAGCCGGTTGCGGCACGCCCCAGCTCCAGCCCATCTCGCTCACCTACTGGCGCGCGGAAGATTCGCCGGACGCGCTGGCCGAGATCATCACCGACTACCGCAAACAGACCCAGCTGCTGCACCCGAACATCACGGTCACGGTGACTTCCTTCCCGAGCGACACCTACCTGACCAAACTGACCGAGGCGCTGGCCGAGGACCGCGGACCGGACATGTTCAGCATCCCGAACGCCGTGGTGCGCGGCTGGAAAGACCGTCTTGCCCCGATTCCGAAAGAAACCGTCATCCTCGGCCAGACCGTGAACGACGCCAAGCAAATCGTTCTGGCCAACATCAAGACGCCCGGCCTCACAGTCCGGCGACTGGTCACCGACTACGCCGAAGCCGTCCAGGACGACGTGGTCATGAGCGTCCCCGGCGCCAAACCCACGGACCCGCCGCAGGACCAGATTTTCGGCCTCCCCTATTCCCTGGACACGCTCGGCCTGTTCTACAACCGCGAACTGCTCAAGAAGGCCGGCATCGAGAAGCCGCCGGCCGACTGGCAGGATTTCCAGGACCAGGTCCAGAAACTGACGGTGCGCGGCGACAGCGGCATCACCCAGTCCGGTGCCGGCCTCGGCCTGGCCTCGAACGTGCCGCACGCCACCGACATCCTGCTCACCATGATGCTGCAGTTCGGTGCGCCGCTGGACAGCAAGCCGTTCCCCAACTTCTCATCGGTCGGTCCGGGCGGTTCGCGCTTCGCCCACCTGCCCGCCGTCGAAGCCGTCTACTTCTACCAGAAATTCGCGCGGCCGGGCGACGACTCCTTCACCTGGGACGCCAAACTGCCGTCGGCGCTCGACGCCTTCCTGACCGGCAAGACGGCCTTCTACTTCGGCTACCCGAGCGAGCTCCTGACCGTCCGCGAACGGGCGCCGCAGCTCGATGTCGGCGTGGCCGCCATGCCGCAGGACCAGCTCTATAATCCGGCCAGCATCGCCAACTATCCGGTCGAGACCGTCTCCAAGAAATCCAGACATCCGAACGAGGCTTGGGATTTCATCCAATTCGCGGCCAGTAAGGACGAGGTCAGCAAGTTTGACCGGGCGACCAACCGCCCGACTGCGCTCCGCGCCCTGATGAACAACCAGGTCAGCGATCCCGAAGTCGGACCCTTCGTGAAACAGGCCCTGACCGCCAAAAGCTGGTACTTCGGAAAGGATTACCCCAAGGCCTTCAGCGCCATGACCGATCTGGTCGAAGCCAAACCAGACCTGCTCAGCAACATCACCATGGACATCCTGGTCAGCAACGCCGAGGGCAAAGTCCGAGGCACGTGGTGAAATCCGATTATTAAGCTTAAAACGGCGGCCAGAAAGCCGCCGTTTAGGTTATAACCTCCTGCCAACTCTCTCCCGGGTCCGACCCCGGTGGATAAATTGGCGGGACGGTTGAATATTGCTGGCGATAGCTCTTCCCGCCTCTTTAGGCGGACCCCGCCGTGCTTCGTTCCGCAGATAAGGGGCGGGGCAATTCTCAACTTTCAACCACCCAACCACCCCGCATGCCGCCTTCCGCCTCCAGCCATAAATGCGTATACTATAATATGATTGATTGGCTTGAGGCTTCGAGCTTAAGGCTCGGTGCTTCCGCCCTACGGCCAGAATAGAAATCCCCCACTCCAAACTCCGCTATGCGTCCCCTCTTCCGCCGCCTCATTCTCTTCCTCGCCCTACCGTCTTTCCTGCTGACCGCCGGACTCGGCTGTAAGGCCCCGGACGCCACCACGGTGGAGCGCTCCAAACCAGTCACCCTGAACTATTGGCGCGTGTTCGACGATGAGGACGCCATCCGGCCGCTCATCACCGCCTACCAGAAGCTGCACCCCAACGTCACCATCAACTTCAAACGCCTCACCTACGACGAATACGAGCAGACGGCCCTGAACGCGCTCGCGGAAGACCGCGGGCCGGACATCCTCTCCCTGCACAATGACTGGCTGGTCCGCTGGGAGCCGCGACTCCTGGCCGCACCGCCGGCCCTTTCCGTCGCCTACCAAGAGGAGCAGGGCTCGATCAAGAAGGAGCTCGTCTGGACGGTGAAGACCGTCGCGGCGCCGACGCCCAAGCAGGTGAAGAACGACTTCGCGGACGTCGTCGCCTCGGATGTCGTCATACCGACGCCGCAGAGCGATCCGCGCATGCCCCTCGTGGACAAGGTCTACGGTCTGCCGCTGGCGCTCGACACGATGGTCCTCTACTTCAACCGCGACATCCTGAACGCGGCCGGCATCGCCGCCCCCGCCGCGCAGTGGCAGGACTTCCAGGACCAGATCAAGAAGCTCACCAAACTCGACGAGACCGGCGCCATCCTCTCCTCCGGCGCGGCCATCGGCACGAGCAACAACGTCAACCGTTCGTCCGACCTGCTGGCCGCGCTCATGATGCAGAACGGCGCGCCCATGACCGACCAGAACGGCGTCGTCGCCTTCGACAAGCTGCCTGCGGAGATGACCGGCCGCGCCGCCACGCCCGGCGCCGAAGCGCTCGTCTTCTACACCGATTTCGCGAACCCGGAGAAGGAGGTCTACACCTGGAACGCGAAGATGCCCAATTCCCTGCAGGCCTTCATCAACGGCCAGACCGCCTACTATTTCGGCTACGCCTATGATCTCTCGGCCATCCGGGCGGCGCCGCACCCGCCGAATTTCGGCATCGCCCCCTTCCCGCAGATTCAGGGTAACAAGCCGGTAAATTTCGCTAACTACTGGGTCGAAACGGTCTCCAAAAAGACCAAATACCCCAACGAGGCCTGGGATTTCATCCAGTTCATCACCCAAGCCCAGCAGGTCCAGCAATATCTGACGCGGGCCAAGAAGCCCACCGCCCTGCGCTCGCTCGTGAACTCCCAGCTCGAGGACCTCGACCTGTCTACTTTCGCCTCGGAGGTGCTCACGGCCAAATCTTGGTATCATGGCACTGACCCGTTTGCGGCCGAAAAGGCCCTC
>JAKAKZ010000065.1 GCA_021824285.1 bacterium | reverse complement strand
TCCAGCTGACGTCCTTTCGGCGTAGCCATGCTGCCTCCGATGTAAAAGGACGAAGTAAGTATGATGCCGCGCTTGGCAAATGACAACGGGGCGGAATTAAGAGAGAGAAAGAGAGATAGAGAGAGATAGAGAGAGATAGAGAGAGAGATTGGCGCGGAAAATGAAAACCCGCTCCGAAAGGAGCGGGTAAGTGGGCTAGCGGCAGGAGCAGCGGCCGAGCGCGTCGCCGTGGGCGAGGTGCGCCGAAACCGCCGACTGCCCCACGCAGATACTGTGGGCGTTCGCCGGATTTCCCGGCGGCACGTGGCAGATGAGCGCCTTGCCGCGACCGCAGGCGTGCGGCCCGTCGTTGCAGGATCCGCTCGGACCGCCGTCATGGTCGCCATGGCAGTGCGGACCGCAGACGCCGTCGTCGCAAACCTGGCCGGCCGGACAGTCGCTATCCCGACTGCAGCCGCCGGCATCTGGTTCAATCGAACCGCCGCCGTCCGGTCCGGACGAAGGACCGCCGTCGGAGACGCAACCACCGTCCGCGGTCGTGCCGCCGTCCGACTGGCTGCCGGTACCGGAATCGACCTGACCGGCATCGGCGCCGTTGTCGGAACCGCCATCGTTGCCGCTGACCTGTCCGGCATCATAATCAGTACCGCCGCCGTCGGCCGACGGAAGGTCAGGACGGCAGAGATGATTCTCGCAGACCTGGCCGATCGGACAGCCGGTGTCGTTCTCACAGGAAGCCGTGGTGTCCGGCGGCGGTGTGTCCTGGCAGAAGCCGTCGTTGGTGCAGACCTGGCCGGCCGGGCACTCCGCGTCCTGCGCGCAGGCCGCGCCGTCGTCGAACGTGCCGTAGCTGGCGCAGGCCGCGACGATAGCGGAAAGGAGCAGGAGGGCGAGCCAAACGTAACGTGACGTTCTCATGGCGTGCCTCCTCACCAGTTCCACATCAGGAACGTGGAGCCCGTGACACCCCAGACGAACTGCCAGTCCGTACCGTAGGTACCGCCGCCCAGGAACGGCCCGATCTCGGTCCGCCAGATGACGTACTTCGTCACCAGCCGGAACACGATGCCGGGCGTCACGCCCAGGTAGATCCCCTGGTCATGGCCGTCCTTGAGGCCGAGGCTCTCGACGTAGGCGCCGCCCGTGAAACCGAGCCAGGGGACGTCCTTCAGGTAGTGGGTGAGTCCGAGGCGGCCCATGACGGCCCGCTCTTGGCCGAGCGACCAGGAAGCCGAATCGGCGCCGAGCGCCAGTCCGAGGTCCACGGTGAGTTCGGTGCGCTCCGCGATCTCCGCACGCAGCTGCAATGCCGGTCCCCAAGCCCAGGCGTAACGGTGCGCCGGCAAGATCGCCGACCCCATGACGCCGAGACCGAGATTGACGCGCGGGCTGTCCGTGCCGTGCTCCGCGGCCGGACGGTCCACGCAATCCCTGCCTGGAGGGCCGGGAATGCCCTGCGGTCCCGGCGGGCCGACTTCGCCTGGCGGTCCAGCCGCGCCGCGCTCCCCCTTCTCGCACTTCGGCGGTACTGGTGGCGGGCGAAGTTTCGCGACCGATTTCTTCTTCACCGGCGGCGGCTTGGGCCGACAGGCGTCGAGCTCCTGGAGAAGCCTCATGTTCTCCGGCGAGCACTGGTTGATGTCAGCGGCCCGGACGGCCGTCGGCGCCAAGCCGAAAGCCGACAGAGCCAAAACGGAAATGGCGGTCTTCAGTCTCATCTGTTCTCCTTGCGTGTAAAAAGAACGAACTCGCCGACCCGCTGGGACGACGAACTCACGCGCAAATAACCACACTTTATGGTTAGCGTCAACTGACTTACGGCGGGCTTGGCGGAACCGAAAAAGCGGCCGCGGGGCCGCCGAAAATATCAGCCTACCGACGGCTAATCTGTCATCGTGACCGTGCGTCCGCCCCCCGGCGCGAAAGCGAAACGCAGCTCCCGATAGCCTGTCCGCGCGGCGATCTCCGGAACGCGGTCCGCCCATTCCACGACCGTCACGATATCCGGCGCGCCGGCATACTCCTCGAAGCCGACTGTCCGCAGATCGCGCAGCTTCTCGATGCGGTAGGCATCCACATGGCAAAGGCGGCGGAAGGCGTTCCCGTGCCCCACGTCAAAAAGCTGCATCAGGATGAAGGTCGGACTCTTGACCGGCTTCTTCACGCCCAGCTCGAAAGCGAGCATCTGGGTGAAGGTCGTCTTACCCGACCCGAGATCGCCCACGAGACCGAGGATATCGCCGCCCTTGAGCTTCTTGGCCAGCCGGGCCGCGAACGCCTGAACTTCATCGAGCGACTGGAGAGTGATGGTAGGCATATGATCAGCGGCCCAGTTCCCAGTTCGGGTCCGGCTCCATCTTGGTCCAAACGCCTTTCCTGGCCTGCCTGGCGCGGAAGAAGGCGGCCATGGCGATCATGGCGGCGTTGTCCGTGCAGTAGGCCAGTTGCGGCTCGATGAAACGCGTGCCCGGCAGTTCGGCGGCCGCGGCTTCGCGGAGCCGAGCGCGCAGGTAGCCGTTCGCGGCCACGCCGCCGGCGACGAGCAGGGACTTAGCCTTCTTGGCGCGCGCGGCGCGGATGGCTTTGGCGACGAGCACGTCCACGATAGCGGTCTCCACGGAAGCGGCCAGGTCGCGCCGGAAACCGTCTTCCGCCAAACGGTCGCGGTGCTCTTCGACGAAATAGCGCACTGCGGTCTTCAGTCCGGAGAAGGAGAAATCCAGACCGTCGCCGATCATCGGGCGCGGCAACGGGACGGCGTTGCGGTTGCCATGCGCAGCGAGCTTGGACAGCGCCGGGCCGCCCGGGTAGCCAAGGCCCATGAGTTTCGCGGACTTGTCGAAGGCCTCGCCGGACGCGTCGTCGCGCGTCGCGCCGAGAAGCGTGAACCGGCCGTGCCCGCGCATCAGCAGGACTTCGGTGTGGCCGCCGGAGACCACGAGCACGATTGCGGGAAACAGTCCGGCATCATCGAGCAGATCTTTCTCGCCCGGTTTGGGCAGCCAGTTGGCGTAGATGTGCCCCTCCATGTGATTCACGCCGAGCAGCGGCTTGTCCCAGACCGCGGCGAGCGTCCGGGCGGAGTCCAGTCCGACGCGCAGCGAAGTGATGAGGCCAGGACCTCTGGTCGCGGCCACGACATCCACCAGCTTCCCGAGCGCCTGGCCGTCCACCTCGCCGGTCACCTTGTCCGCGAGCGCGGCGAGAAGCGGCGGGACCGTGGCGGCGTGCTCGCGCGCCGCGACTTCCGGCACCACGCCGCCGTACTTGGCGTGCACGGCCTGCGAGGCGACCAAGTGTTCCAGGCGCACGACCTCCCGCCCCCGCACCTCCAGGTACGCGGCTGCGGATTCGTCGCAGGATGATTCGAGCGCCAGGATGCGCATAATGGGGACAGCGTAACGCGTTTTATGCGGTTAGAAAAGACCCAACCGGAATGGTTAAGAGGCTATGCGGCTAGAGAATTAAGTAATAAGCAACTTGATACTTAGCGCATTTGCCGCTCAATCTCTTAACCACTAAAAAAGAGGCCATAAGGCCTCAAAAAGATTTCAGCTGGGGTTCTGTCCGCCCCTGACCTCTGCCCAGGTCTTGAGCACGGCCTGCAGGCCGTCCTCCAGGTCTTCCATGATCCGTTCGGCGGAAGCGGCATCGCGCAAAGCCTCGGACACGCGGCGCTCCGGGTCCAGACAGGCCTTCTCGGCCCGCGCCGCCCGGTCGCGGACCGTCGCCATCATCAGCGGGTACTCGCTGAACATGGCGGAGACGGTTTCCCAGCGCGGATCCGGTCGGATCGACTTGAGCTCCAGGACGGCTTCGAGCGCCACAGGCAGGGCCCGAGTGATCTCTTCGAGCCGCACGGGGACAGCAGCGGAGATCTCAAGCACGCGCTCGCGCACCGCCACATACAACGCGATGGCGTGGCCTAGCCGCGCCAGCTCATTGACCCGCAGGGTCAGGTCGGCGAGCACGCCGAAAGGATCGCTCTCGACGAGCAGGCGGTCGGCCGCCAGCGGGAAGCGGAGGATGGACAGGTCCAACCCCTCTTCCACCAATGGGAAGCCTCGCGCCACGCAGTCGGCGACGCTGGCGAAAAGCTCCTCGCGCCAGGCCACGACCCGTTCGAGCAGGCCCGACGCCAAGGCACGAATCTCGCGCACCGCGCCGTCCACGGAGCGGAACATCTCTTCCGCGGCCGCGATGCTGCCGGCGACCTCCTTGAGGATGGCGGCGGCACCGTCAGGCGAACGCCGCGCGATCTTCCGCGCGCCGACGATGGCCGCGGACGCCCGGCCGAGCACCAACTTGGACTCCTGACCGGCCCGCTCCACGAAAGAGCGGAGCAGATCGTCCATGAGCACCGGCGCGTCACGGCGGAAGCGGAACTCGACCAGGGCGATCTGCTCGAGCAGGGCGTCGGCGCGGCGGCTGATCTCGTCGATGCGGGCGCGACGTGCGCGCCAGCGGCCACGC
>JAKAKZ010000064.1 GCA_021824285.1 bacterium | reverse complement strand
GACGGCTATCAAGATCGGGGCGCCGGTGAATTTCAGCAAAGCGGTCCGGACCGTGCAGGAGACGGACGGCCATGTGACTGCGGTCACGGACCGGGAAATCATGGACGCCAAAGCCGTACTCGACAGTGACGGCGTCGGCGCGGAGCCGGCCTCCTGCGCGACGGCCGCCGGCCTCCGGAAAATGCTTGAGGAAAATGTCATCAGATCGGATGAGTCGGCCGTAGCCGTGCTCACGGGGAACTTCCTGAAGGACCCGGACGCCGTCATCGGCTATCATACCGGCTCCCTGCCGGGACTGGCCGCGTCATTCGCCAACCGCCCGGTCGTCATCGAGCCGGACTTACAGTCCCTGAAACGGGCCTTGGAGCTGCTTTGACGGCGTAAAGCGGCGACCGTCAGACAATATGGACGAAAAAATCGCGCCGCAGCGCGATTTTTGAGGTTAAGCACGGCGATTGTTCATTTCCGATGCGCTTCCTTCCAGTGGTGCCATAGGTAAGCCAGGAAGCCGACCGCGGCCAGGACGACGATGGCGATGTCGAACTTGTGCCACAGCGGCCGCAGGCTTTCCCAGCGGTCACCGAGCTGCAGACCCAGATAGACCAGCAGGTAGGACCAGATCCAGGAGCCGAGGAAGGTGAGCACGGAGAACGGAAGCAGCGGGACGCGCCAGATGCCGGCGATGAGCGAGATGAACGTTCGCACCACCGGCAGCAGCCGGGCCAGGAAGGACGTCGCATTGCCGAAGCGCGCGAAGAGCAGGTCGCCATGAGCCAGGTGCGTCGGTCCGATGAGGAACCAGCGGCCGTAGCGCTCGACGAACGGCCGGCCGTAGCGCCGGCCCAGCCAGTAAGAAAGGAGCGAACCCCAAAGACAGCCGAAACCGCCGGCTAGCGCCGCCAGGTGAAAGTCCATCCGTCCTTGGGCGACGAGGAAGCCGGCGAACGGCATCACGACCTCGCTGGGGATCGGAATGTTCGCCGATTCCAGCCCCATGAGCACGATCACCGCCAGGTAGCCCCAAGCGGCGATGTTTGATGTCAGCCAAAGAGACAGGGTTTCAAGCATGGCGACATGTTAGCAGGTTAAGAACGGATTGAGGAAGGGAGGCGGTGCGCGCCGTCGGTCCGAGATCAGTCCCAGCCGTACCGTCTGATGAAGGCATTCTTGACCAGTTGGGCCAGCAGGAAGTAGCCCGCGATGAAAAGCGCCAGCCAAGCCCAGAAGGCGACCGGCAAAGCGGTCAGGCCGAGTGCCGGCGCGATAGGCGAGTACGGAAGCCATGCCGCGAGCGCGAGCACGGCTCCGGTCGTGACGGTCAGCGGACGGCTGGCCCGGCTTTGCAGGAACGGCACCTTGTCCGTGCGGATGACGTGGATGATCAGAGTTTGAGTGAAAAGGGATTCCACGAACCAGCCGGTATGGAAGAGCGTCGGATTAGTGAAGCAGCCGAAGACGTATAGCAGCAGGAAAAAGGTGGCGTAGTCGAAGAGCGAACTGACCGGTCCCAACCAGAGCATGAAGCGGCGCAGGCCGTCGATCTTCCATTGGCGCGGGCGCTTGAGATAGTCCTCATCGACCTCATCCGTCGGGATGGCGGTCTGGGAGAGGTCGTAGAGCAGGTTATTGGTGATGATCTGGAGCGGCAGCATCGGCAGGAACGGCAGGAACAGGCTGGCGCCCACCACGCTGAACATGTTGCCGAAGTTCGAGCTGGCCGTCATCTTGATGTATTTCACGATGTTGCCGAAGGCGCGGCGCCCTTCCATGACGCCGTCCTTCAGCACCATCAGACTGCGCTCGAGCAGGATTATGTCCGATGATTCCTTGGCGATATCCACGGCCGCGTCGACGGAGATGCCGACATCCGCGGCCTTGAGCGCCGGCGCATCGTTGATGCCGTCGCCCAAAAAGCCGACCACATGGCCGTTGCCCTGGAGCGCCCTGATCACCATCTCCTTGTGGGTCGGTTCGAGTTTGGCGAAGACGGTCGCGTGCTCCGCCGCAATCGCCAGCTGCTCCGGCGTCAGCTTGGAGATGTCGCTGCCGAGCAGCAGCTTGTCGACCGGCAGACCGACTTCCGTGCAGATACGCCGCGTGACCAGGTCATTGTCGCCAGTCAGGATCTTCACGGCCAGTCCGCGTGAGGCCAGCTCGGCGATGGTCCGGCCGGCGGTTTGCTTCGGCGGGTCGAGGAAGGCCAGGAATCCGACGAGTGTCATGTCCCTTTCGTCTTCCTGCGTATAGACGGTCTTGGTCGGCGGCAGGCGGCGCACCGCCAGCGCGATCACCCGAAAGCCGTCGTCGTTCATTTTCGTGACCAGACTGTCCCTGTGCCCATGATGCTGCGGCTGCAGGCGCTCATGCCGCTCGCCGATCATGACGTCGCGGCAATTGGCCAGCATCTCTTCGGCGGCGCCTTTGCAGATGAGCAGATGCTGTCCGTCCGGCCCTTCGACCACCACGGACATGCGGCGGCGGCGGAAATCGAAAGGAATCTCGTCGATCTTCCGATACTGCTCCGCAAGCTTCTTCTCGTTGATGCCATCGTGCTTGATGACGGCCTCGTCAAGCAGGTTGTTCAGTCCGGTCTGGTAGCGGCTGTTGAGGTAGGCGAACTCGATGAGCCGTTCGCTTTCCTCGCCGTGGATGTCCACGTGGCGCATCAGCACCACGCGCCCCTCGGTGAGGGTTCCGGTCTTGTCGGTCGCGAGCACGTCCATGGCGCCGAAATCCTGGATGGCGTTCAGGCGCTTCACGATAACTTTTTTCTTGGCCATCTCCAGCGCGCCCTTGGACAGGTTCACGGTGACGATCATCGGAAGGAGTTCGGGCGTCAGGCCGACGGCCACGGCCAAGGCGA
Organism: bacterium; assembly: GCA_021824285.1. GTDB lineage: Bacteria > Patescibacteriota > Patescibacteriia > SG8-24 > SG8-24 > JAKAKZ01. The sequence continues at coordinate 1,660 of JAKAKZ010000064.1, read as the reverse complement.
AAAGGAAGGCCTGCAGCCAGTCGCCTTTGGCGAAGCCGTTGATCAGGAACACCGCCGGCACCATGATGGCCACGAACCGGATCATGAGCCAGGTGTAGCGGTCCACGCCGCGGTCAAAGCTGGTCGGTGCCTCCGGCTGGGCGGCGACTTCCGCGGCCAGCTTGCCGAAGCGTGTCGATGCGCCGGTGGTGAGCGCCACGGCCGTAGCCGAGCCGCTGCTGACGTTCGTTCCCATGAAACAGATGTTCGGCGCGTCCAAGATGCTCTCCGGCGCGACCGTCAGGGTATCCGCGTTCTTCTCTACCGGCAGCGATTCGCCCGTGAGACTAGCCTGGTTCAGGTAGAGGTCACGAGAGGAGAGCAGGCGGAGGTCCGCCGGCACCATGTCGCCAGCGGACAGATGGACGATATCGCCCGGCACGAGGCAGCGGAGGGCGATTTCCTTCTTCTGCCCGTCGCGGACCGCCGCCACGGTGGTATGCACCATGGCCTTGAGTTTCTCCGCGGCCCGATCGGCCCGTGTCTCCTGGATGCTGCGGAGGGTCACGCTCGCGACCAGCATGACGCCAATGAGCACGGTGGCCTTTGGATCGCCGGTCAACGCGGAGATGATGCCCAATGCGAGCAGCAGCAGGCAGAGCGGGTCTTTCGCGTTGCCATATACGCGGTGATACCAGGCTTTCCGTTTCTCGACGGCTATTTCGTTATGGCCAAAGCGGTCCAGCCGACGGCGGGCCTCGTTCCGGGAAAGCCCGTTCTCGGCGGTCTTTAGTTCCGTGAGCACGGCGGTGAGGGACAGCACGGCGGCGGCCGCAACGTCCGGAATGGTCGGGGCAGAGCCGTTCTCGCGATGTTTTTTCTTCAAGTGAGTGTTTTTGGTCATAGGCCAGCGTTCGCGCTAATCATAGCGCATTCGGGCTTCAGCCCGAAATCTCCCAGAGCTGAAGCTCTGATCAGCGGAAAGTGCTATGATGGCGGCAAGCTCTGGCGCGGGACCGTTGGACTTGGGGCTCTCCTGACCGTCCAGCCGCTATACATATGACTATGGCCATATCACGCCGCGCTGTCGTCCTGACCGCAACCTCTCTTTTGGCGCTCGCGGTCTTCGGGACGTCGGCCTATATCCTCCATATCGGTCGAACGGCGCAGCCGCCCGGCGCGCCGCCGTCGCGCGACGGTTGGCGTCCGGCAACGGTCGATCTGGGTGCACCGGTCAGCGGCGTCGAGGAATCCACGTCGGACCTGACTGAACTCAAGCCGCATCTCACCGTCCACCAGCCGAACGCCGACCGCATGCGGCGATACGAGTTCACACCGCCGATCGGCGACATCATGCGCATCGCCTACCACCGCGCGAGCGGCGCCCTGCTCATGGCGGTCGTGGAGCCGGACGGCCTACGGTCCATCTGGAAGCTGTCCGCAGACCAGACCTATAGGCGCGTTCTCCCGGAAAATAACCTGCCCGGCGACATCTTCCTGTCCGTGGATTCACGGGACCGGCTTTACGCGCAGTTCGACAATCCGGGAACGCTCTACCGCTCTGCGGACGCGGGGGAGACCTGGAAGCCGGTCGCCCGAAATATCGGCGGCACCTTCTGGACCATCGCGGATGACGGCCGCGGTACGCTCTGGGGCACGCAGCATGCGGAGAACACGGCCA
>JAKAKZ010000026.1 GCA_021824285.1 bacterium | reverse complement strand
CTGGAGCAGGTTCATCGATCCTCCTGGCTGTCGAAAGGACTTCAGGCGATATTGCCGGATAACAGTCCAAAAGTCAATGCGGCGCGTACGAGAGAGAGAGAGAGAGAGAGAGAGAGAGAGAGAGAGTAAAAAACGGCCGCAGGCGCGGCCGTCGAGACGGTTCAGTTCGCTGGACTGCCGCGCTTGGGCGGCGGCATGGGAAAGACGTCGATCTTGCGGGCCGTCGGACGAGGCGGATCGGCCGGCGGTACGGCTGCCGGCCGCAGCGGCGGTGCCGCCTGGAGCTTGGCGTTCGTCGAGGCCTGCGCGGCGGAAGCCTGGTCCAGATGCCGCCCCGCGGACTCGAGCGCCTCGTTCTGCTGCCTGAGGTTCGGCAGTGCGGAGCGCATCTTCTCGTTGATCGCGCGCAGCTTGGCCGTGTTCTCCGCCTGCAACGCCGCAGTGCTCTTCATCTGCTCAACGACCCGCTGCAGCATCTCGGTCGCGGCACGCAACTTCGCGACGATCTCATCGAAAAGGTTGGGCTTGTTCGCCATGTCTATTCCTCCTGTCGAAAGGACCCCTTGCGGGTGCAACCGGATTAGAGCGCGTTCCCGTTGCTTTGTCAACCGCCGGAGATTGGCGTCTAAAACAATAAATATGCGGCGGCAAGACTTTCCGGCGTTGACGGACGGAACTGATTGCGGCGTGCGCGATCAGGTTTTTCCGATGAACTCTTCCGCCTGTCTGCGCAGGCGTTCGTTCAGCTTCTCGATCTGGTCGCGCATCCGCGCGATCGTGGCCCTCCCCTCCTCGTCCTTGTGGCGGTCCGCCTCTTCCATATCAGAAATCTGGTCCTCCAACTCCGCCACCTTCCGCTCCAGGCGCGTCTCGTTGACCTTTGCGACGACGATCAGGTCCATAAGCGCCCGTTCCTGGGATTTTTCGCGCATTGACTCTTCCGTTTTGCGTTCGACCACCTCCGTGACTTCAGAGATGAAACCGGAGAGGTCCAGTTCCCCTTTCGCCAGCCGCTCCGCGGCTTGGCGCAGGAACTCCCCCTTGCCGTAGATGGCCTTGTCGGAATAGGTAATCAGCTTCTCGAGCGCCGCCCGGGGATAAGACGAATTGTTGATCAGATTGGCCAAATGCAGGAAACGTCCGATCGCCTTGTCCGGCCCGAGGCCGGTATCGGCCATATCCGTGAGCAGCTCCGCGCGCCATTTGTTCAGTTCCTCCTCGGTCTTGGGGACGGAATCCGGATGGCTTTTCCGCAGTTCGGCTTCGACGGCAGAAAGCTCTTTCGTGTCCGCAATGCCGATATTGAAGACCAGCCCCTGATTGACGTAAGTCTCCTTGGACTGATCGGTGCCGGGCACCGGACCGACCTCTTCCGCCAGGTCCTCGATGGCCTGCTTCACGAGATTGGCCGCCGCCGTGTCGCCCTCCACCGAGATGGTGAACTCGTCGCCGCCATAGCGGTAGACCCTGGCCTTGATTTCCGGGTGCTCAGCCGAGACCCGGGCCGCTGCCGCCTCGAGCACGCCGGCCGCCCGTTTGATCGCGTCGTCGCCGACTGCCGAACCTCCCTCGCGGTCGAAATACTTCAGGAAGGCCATATCCACGAAGACGGAGGAGTGCGGTTTGCCTTCGGCCAGCTTCTCGCGCAGGTCCAGGTAGTAGGACCGCTTCTTCTCGAGACCGGTGCTGCTGTCGCGCTTGACCTTCTCCAGTCCGTATTCCGCCGCGGCCAAACGCGCATCAATGGCCTTCTCGCCGTGTTCGCTGGCCGCCTGTTCTGCGGCCGCCCGGCGCGCCTGCAGCTCGGCCTTGCCCATGAGCGGCAATGCCTCTTTCGCCGGGCTGCCGGTTTGCGAACGCGAAGCCGGGACGTTTTCCGCGAAAGCGGCGACCCGGGCCGCCCGCGTCTCGTCGCCCATGCCGCGCAATACCGACTCGACGATGGCTCGATCGCGATCGGACTTGGTCGCCCGTTCCTGGGCCAGCCATTGGGCGGCGGAATCCTTTCCGGCCTCTTCGAATTCGGCGCGAAGAGCCTCGCGCACATGCCTAGCCGCGTCGTCCGGCGGCAAGTTAGCCGCTTTGGCGCGCTCGGTGGCGATTGCCTGCCGGACTGCCTCCGTCGAACCGAATCTGGTGCCGTCGAGACCCTTCTTCAGGTACTTGGTATAGAAATCCTCCAGCTCATCGTCAGCCAAGCCGCCCTGCACCAATTCAGTCAGGCGCTCGCACCGCGTCACGTACTTCTGGACTTCCGAGTTGTAAGCGCCGGCCGTCTTGATCACGTCCACCATGGCCCTTTCCGCCGTCTTGCCGTCAGGCACGGCGGACTCCCCCGTTTCCGCTCCGCCGGCTGCGCGGCGTCCCTTGAAGAATCCGTCAAGCGCGGCAAGCGTCTTCGTGTGCGGCAATTCGCTGACCGCGAGCGGCGGCGCTTTCTCCGGACCGATACCTGCTTTCTCCATGCGTTCTGAAACGCCGCGGTATCCCGCAAGCTGCTTGCGCAGCGCCCGCACGGAACGGGCATCGGCGCCGCGCAGCTCCACGGCGAAAGTGTTGCTGTCCGCGCGGTAAATCTCGAACGGCACGCCCTTGCCGTCCTCGGTTTTCAATTTAGCGCAGAAATCCTCAATCGTGGCCGCGACGTGCTCCAGACCCCAATCGCCGGCCTTCTGGCCGCCTTCCTTGTTGAGGCGGTCGAGCTCGCCCATGGAAACGGAGAGCGTGAAGCTCCGGCCGTCTTCCGGCGACATCTTGATCGAGCCGTCCGGCGAGAACTCCACCTGCCGCTCGCCGCGTTCGCCGTAGCGCCGCGCCAGATCCTGGCCCCAACGCTCGCCGACGTAGGCGCCGGTATTGTCCCGCTCGAAGGCAAACGTCTGCCAGTCGAGGGACAGGATCTTCTGCTCTTTCGCCAGCCATTCTGCAGCCTCGCGGTCTCCCGACCCCTCCGCCGCATCTTCGCTGACCTTCAATTCCTGTTTGCGCCGCTCGAAATCATCCAAACGGCGGCGTATGCTGTCACGTTCCGTCCGCACCTGCTCCCTCGTCTTGTCCTGTTCTGACGTGGCTGTGGTCATAAGCTGGTTTCCCGACCATAATATCGGCGGACGGAAAAAGCGGCAACCGGTGGTGCCGCTTCAAGGCGCGTATTTCTTCAGTATTTTCCGGAGCGCCGCCTGACGGCGCTCGGGAAACCACCGGCGGATCAGGCGCGCTATTTCCGCAGCCTCGGCTGCGTCCAGGTTGTCGATGTCGGAGAGCCGCGCAAGCGGCCGCCGCAGGTGCAGACCGATCGCCCCAAGGGCGGCCGTCCGCGATGGGCAATTCGCCGAGATGTACTGCTTGATGTCGGCGATGAAGCCATCCCGGCCTGCCGGCCGGGCAGTCGCTGCCGCGGATGTCATCCGGGCTCCTTTTCTGCGTCGTAAAGGACGTTTGACCATAACAGAAAAAGGCCGGGGCGTCAAGATGGCCTCCCCGGCCTTCTTGCCGCGGCCTGGAGGATCATTTCGGCGACTGCGGCAGTGGCGTCCGGCTGGGCCAAAGACCGGATATTCGCCGCCAGGCGCTCGCGCTCCGGCTTATCGGCCAACAGTCCGAGCACGTCCTTGGCGAAAGTCTCTGGGGTGGCGGCCATCTCATCGAGCTTCTTGGCGGCTTTTTTTACGCTGAACCACGCGGCATTTTCCTCCTGATGCGTGCCGGACATGGGCACGACGATTGTCGGCTTACCGAGTGCGGCCAGCTCCGTGAGCGCACCGATGCCGGCGCGCGTCACGACGAGATCCGCTACAGCAAGCGCATCAGCCATATCGCCGGCCAGGAACTCGACCTGATGATAGCCGGACGGGGCTTCTGGCCACGGCTTGGTCTTGCCCTTGCCGGTCAGGTGCAGGACTTGAGCCGTCCGGCACAGCGTCGGAGCGGCCTCGCGTACCAGGTCGTTGAGCCGCGCCGCCCCGGTGCCGCCGCCCGTGACGAGAACCGTCGGCCGATCGGAAGACAGGTTGAATTTCCGCCGGCCTTCGGCCGCTGATCCGGCCAGCACGGAACCGCGGATCGGCGTACCGGTGAGCACCGGCCGCGGTCGCCGGTAATCATGGATAGATTTTTCAAATGAAACCGAGAGCGAACGGGAGAACGGCGCGGACAGGCGGTTGGCCAGACCCGGCCGCAGATCCAGCTGATGAATGTGCACCGGGATTCGACGTAGCCAGGCCGCCCAGACCACCGGCACCGCCACGAAACCGCCGGCGCTCGCCACGGCATTCGGCCGCAGGCGGCCGAGCAGGGCGAAGGCCTGGAAAAAGCCTTTGGCGATCAGCAGCAGGTCGCCCGGCTGCCGCCAAGTCAGGTAGCGATGCAACCTGCCGGACGCGATGGCATGAAACGTGATGCCGATCTCGCGTACCAGCGCCGCCTCCGGACCGGCGGACGTGCCGATCCAATGCAATTCCGCGCCCGGCGCCGATTCCCGCAATTTTTCCGCAGTCGCTAAAAGCGGGGTCACTGACCCCAAGGTTCCGCCGCCGGTGAGGACAATACGCAACGCCATATCACTTGCGGTGCTGGACCAGGGCGGCACCCGATATCCCCTGCGAAGAGATGTTGGCGAGCACCCCCATAGCGGCCAGGAACATCATGGCCGAAGAGCCGCCGTAGCTCACGAGCGGCAACGGCTGTCCGGTAAGCGGCAGGAGACCCACCATCGAACCGACATTGAGCAGCGATTGCGTCAAGAGCCAGGCGGCTACGCCGACGGCCAAGAGTCGGCCGAAATCATCCGGCGCTTCGCGCGCCAAACGGAGGCAACGGGCGATGAGCAGTCCCATGAACACCAGGAACAGCATCATGACCACGAAACCGAGTTCCTCGGACATGACCGCGAAGATCGAATCGCCGGTGACCTCCGGCAGATATTGGAATTTCTGCCGCGAGTGGCCGAGCCCCAAACCGAACCAGCCGCCTGAACCGATGGCCAGATAGGCCTGGTTGATGTGATAGCCGATGCCCAGCGGGTCGTTTTCCGGATGCATGAAGGTCATCAGCCGCTGAACGCGATACGGTGCGGTGCGCATCGCCGCAAACGCGCCGACGAGCCCCACCGCGCCGAGCGCGATGATGTGGTTCCAGGGGGCGCCGGCCGCGAAATAAATCAGGAAGGCGATGCCGGAGACGAGCACCAGGCCGCCGAAGTCCGGCTGGGCGATGAGCAGCACACCCACGAGGCCAAGCGCGGCCAAGAACGGCAGCAGGCTTTTGGCCACGCCGCCGCGCTCCTCGGCCATGTCGCGGCTGAAGCGGTCCGCCAGGAACACGATCAGACAGAACTTGACGGCCTCGAGCGGCTGGAACGAGTAGTTGCCGATGTGCAGCCAGCTGCGCGAAGTGCCCCAGTCGGCGCGAAGACCGGGCAGGAAGACGAGCACGAGCAGGATGACCGCGACGGCGAAGGCCGCGAAGGCCCAACGGCGCCAGAAGCGGTAATCGATCCGGCTCAAGGACGCGAAAATGAAAATCCCCGGCAGGATGCCGTAGAGGAACTGGTGCCGCACGTACCACCAAGAATCACCGAAACGCTGATAAGCAATCGGTCCTGAGGCCGAAGACAGCATCACGAGCCCGAACAGCACGAGCGCGCCCAGCATGACGAGGAGTGTCGTGTCCATTCCCTGGCGGCGGAGCGGCTCGGCCATAAGATACGATCAGCATTTTTTGGATTTGGCGGTTTTGGGGCTCTGGCGGACGGACGCTGGTGCGACGAGCGCGGCCTCAAGCACCTCGGACATCTGCTTCACGGGGATGAATTCCATCTCGCGGCGCACCGCCTCCGGCACATCAACCAGATCCTTGGCGTTCCTTGCCGGCATGATGACGCGTTTCAGTCCCGCGCGGTGCGCGGCCAGCACCTTCTCCTTCACGCCGCCGATCTCGAGCACACGGCCGCGCAGGGTCACCTCACCGGTCATGGCCGTGTCGCGGCGGACCGGTCGGCCGGTCAGCATGGAGACCACCGCGGTCGCGATGGTCACGCCCGCCGACGGCCCGTCCTTGGGTATCGCGCCCTGCGGCACATGCACATGCACATCATACATCTTATGGAAGGGTTCCTTAACCCCCAACCGCGCGGCCACGGAGCGCACGTAGCTGTAGGCCGCCTGCGCCGATTCCTGCATCACCTTGCCCAAGTGGCCGGTGAGCTGGAGATTGCCGCGGCCCGCCATCTTGGTGGCCTCGACCTGCAGGATGTCGCCGCCGGCTTCCGTCCAGGCCAATCCGTTGACCACCCCGACGGTATCGGTCACCTCGGTCTCCTGGTCGAGAAACCTTTCCGGCCCGAGATAGCCCGGCAGGTCCGCGGGCGCGACGACGGCCTGGACCTTCTCGCCCTCGGCCAGGCGTCGCGCCGCCTTGCGGCAGACCGCGGCGAGTTCGCGTTCCAGATTGCGAACGCCGGCCTCGCGGGTGTACAGCCGGATGACGGCGCGCACGGTCTCCGGCGCGAACTTCAGACGCTTGGCGTCGAGGCCGTTGTCCTTGAGCGTCTTCGGGATGAGGTGATCTTCGGCGATGTGAAGCTTCTCCTCTTCCGTGTAGCCGGGGAACTCAATCACTTCCATGCGGTCGCGCAGCGCGTGCGGGATATCGTCGAGCACGTTGGCCGTGGCGACGAACATCACGTCCGAGAGATCGAACGGTACCTCCAGATAATGATCGGAAAACTGGGAGTTCTGCTCCGGATCGAGCGCTTCGAGCAGCGCCGCAGTCGGATCGCCGCGGTGGTCCGCTCCGACCTTGTCGATCTCGTCGAGCATGAAGACCGGATTGCGCGTCTTGGCCGCGTTCAACCCCTGGATCAGCCGGCCCGGTAGCGCGCCAACGTAAGTCCGGCGGTGGCCGCGGATCTCGGCTTCGTCGCGGATGCCGCCGAGGCTGACGCGCCAGAACTTCCGGCCCGTGGCCCGGGCGATGGAGCGGCCGAGCGAGGTCTTGCCCATGCCGGGCGGACCGACGAAACAGAGGATCGGACCGCGCATCCGGCCCACCAGCTTGCGCACGGCCAAAAATTCCAGGATGCGCTCCTTCACCTTCTCCAGTCCGTAGTGGTCCGCGTCCAAAATGCGCCGCGCCTCCGGCACGTCGATCTTGGCCTCATCGGCCTTGCGCCACGGCAGCTCGGCCAAGAGCTCCAGGTAGGCGCGAAGGTGGGCCTGCTCCGGGCTGTAGGAGGGCATGGCCCGCAGCCGTTCGTATTCCTTGAGAGCCTTTTCAAGCGTTTCCGGCGGCATCTTGGTCCGGACGAGGGCCTCGCGCAGGCCGTCGCCGTCGGTCTTCGCGCCGAGCTGGCCGAGCTCCTTCTCGATCGCCTTGAGCTGCTCGCGCAGGAAGATCTCGCGCTGCATCTTGTCGAGCTCGCGGCCGGTATCCGCCTGGATCTTGGAGGCCATCTGCAGGAGCTTCACCTGCCGCGAGAGCGAACGGCTGATTTGGGTCAGTTTCTCCTCTACCGTACGGGCCTCAAGCACCGCCTGTTTTTCCGCTGTCTTCAGCTCCAGATTGGCCGCCACCAAATCGCCCATCAGCCACGGGTCGGTGACGTTCAGGATGACAAGCAGGACGTCGAATGGGACATTCGCGCCCATGTTGACGACGCGACGAAACTGGTTGAGGACGCTATAGGATAGGGCCTCGGCCCGGTCGCTCTTCTTGGCCGGCGGCACCGGCAACGGTTCGGCGGCCACGGTGAGGTGGCTGCCTTCCTTGCCCGGACGGCGCAGGCGCACGCGGGCCTCGCCTTCGAGCAGCGCCCGGACGGTCTTATCGTCCTGCTTCACGAGCTCGCGCACCCGGACCAAGGTGCCGAGCGGATAGACATCGGCGAGGCCAGGATCGTCCCGGTCGGGATCGCGCTGGGCAGCCACGACCGCAGCCCGCCCATGGCGCATCGCCGCCTCTAATGCCTTGAGGGATTTTTCACGTTTGACGATGACCGGCACGGTCACGCGCGGGAAGACCACCGTGTCCCGCAGCGGGATGAGCGGCAGTTCGCGGAGTTTTGCGGAGGATTTCTTGGGCATAGCGGTTCAGGGGCTGAGATGCGGAGACGCGGAGATGCAAAGCGCAATATGCTGACGCGAAATCAGGCGGTGCTCCGCGTCTTCGCGTCTCCGCGTCTTCCGACGTTCACTTGAAGAAACCGTGGTCCATGAGAGCCAACGCAACGCCGGTGATGGCCGAGATGTTGGCGATGACCCAAGCGCGCATGACGATCTTCGGTTCCGGCCAGCCAATGGCCTCGAAATGATGGTGGACAGGCGCGGACAGGAAGACCTTCTTGCCGCCGCGCAGCTTCTTGGAGGTCACCTGGATAATCACCGAGATGGACTCCAGCACGAAAACCGATCCGATGACCGGCAAGAGCAGAGCGGTGTTCGTGAGCATCGCCACGATGCCGAGGGTGACGCCAAGGGCCATGGCGCCGGTATCGCCCATAAAGAAACGGGCGGGATTGATGTTGAACCAGAGAAAGGCGGCCAAGGCGCCAGTGATGGCGCCGCAGAAAACCGCCAGATCGGTCTTACCTTGGGCGAAAGCGATGGCCGCGTAAGCCGCGAAACTCGAGAGCAGGACGCCGCCGGCCAGGCCGTCGAGGCCATCCGTCTCGTTGACCGAAAACGAGGTCGCTACGATGACCAGCACGAAAATCGCGACGTACCACGCTCCGACATGGAAATCTCCGACGAACGGCACGCGAAAGACGTCCCACTCCAGCTTGGAGTAGAACCACCAGGCGCCCACGGCGGCGATCGCCGTGTACAGGCCCATCCGGTGCCTCATCCGCAGGCCGCCGCCCTTTGGGCCGATCCGCCGAATGTTGAGATAATCGTCAACAATTCCTACAAGTGCTGAAGCCACGAGTGCGCCGAGGGGCAGGAGCGTCTGGGAGCGCGAATAGAAATCCAGCGTCTGGAGCGTCTGGCCGCCGAAAGCGAGGTTCAGCCAATGCACCCCAAGCATCAGAGCCGTCACGGTCACCCAGACGAGCAGACCGCCCATCGTCGGCGTCCCGGCCTTGGCCGCGTGCAGCCGGTTCATGATCGGCGCCGAGGCCGCGTCGCGGATGGATTTGCCGAGCTTGTACTTGTACAGGAAGTGGGTCAGGAGCGGCGTCCAGGCGATAGCGACGGCAAAGGCCAGTGCGGTGAAGAAAAAAATACGGATGACGTCGATGAGTTGCATAGGCGATCAGGAATTTAACAATACTGCGGTGAGGGCCGCGCCGGCCAGCACGGTCTCCACGGCCCCAGTCACGAACATGATCGTGGAACCGAAGCCGCGATGACGCCGGGCCAAAAGGCCGGAGAGTCCGCCGTTGATCAGGAAAAACGCCACGCCGGCGGCCGGAAAAAGAGCTATCTGCCACCATGGGGCGATCCAATCGACGCCGGTGCCGGCCGTATAGTGCAGGCGCAGGAAGGACAGGGAGCCGGCGCGCGAAACCAGAAAATAACTGACAAGGGCGACGTTCAGCGACACGATAGCCAAAGTCGCCGCGGTCACGGCGGCGTGGCCGCGGTCGGCCACTCCCAAATATCTACGCCAGAACCAGCTTATCGGGGACATATTACCGGCTCACATTAGCATCGGTCGGTGGATAAGAGCAAATTAGGCCAACTTTAGGCTTAAAGCCGGAAGCTTAAAGCTTCCTACGTCCGATGTGCTATAATAGATGTAGTATGCTCCACAATGAACTGCTCAAAAAAATACTGCTGGAGACCGGCACTTTTGACCGGCCCGGACTCGCTGACCTGCTCAAGGAGATCCAGAAGAAGGATCCCAACATGTCCATCGAGGCCTACCTGCTTAAGGAGAAGAAAATGCCGGAGGAGATGCTCTACCGCATCGCCGCACAGTACTACAAGCTGCCGTTCATCAACCTGAAGGAACAGCCGATCAGGCAGGACATCCTATTCATCATCCCCGAACCGATCGCGCTGTCCCATAGCATCATCGCCTTCGACAAGACAGCTGACGAGCTGCGTGTCGCCACCCTCGATCCGACTAACCTCCAGACCTTCGAGTTCATCAAGCGCAAGACGAACCTGAAGATGAAGGTCTATTTCAGCTGCCCGAGCTCGCTCGACGTGGCGATGAAGCAATACCGCCAGTCGCTTTCCGCAGAGCTGGGCACTCTGACCATGCTGCCGAAGAAGGGCGGCGAGGCGGGCAAGGAGGAAGAGGCGAAACTGGAGAAGCTGGCCGAAGACATCCCGATCGTCCGCGTCGTGGACTCCATCCTGGAGCACGCCATCCTCGAGGGCGCTTCGGATATCCACATCGAGCCGACGGAAACCGACGTCATCGTCCGCTTCCGCGTGGACGGCGTGCTGAAGCCCGTCATGACCTTCCCCAAGGTCGTCGCTTCCGGCATCGTGGCGCGCATCAAGATCCTCTCCAACCTCAAGCTCGACGAGCATCGCCTGCCGCAGGACGGCCGCTTCAAGATCGAGAACCCGCACTACAAGTTCTCGATGCGCGTTTCCATCCTGCCGGTCTATGACGGCGAGAAAATCGTCATGCGCCTCCTGTCCGAGACCGCCAAGGCGCTGACTTTCGATCAGCTCGGCTTCAACGCCCGGGCCCGCGCCGCGCTGGAGCGGAACATCAAGAAACCGCACGGCATCATCTTCGTCACCGGTCCGACCGGCTCCGGCAAATCCACGACCCTCTACTCCGTCCTCGGCGTCCTCAACACGCCGAAAGTCAACATCTCCACCATCGAGGACCCGGTCGAGTACCGCATGCCCGGCGTCAACCAGTCGCAGGTCAACCCGAAGATCGGCTTCACCTTCGCCGGCGGCCTGCGCGCGCTCCTGCGCCAGGACCCGAACGTCATCATGGTCGGCGAAATCCGCGACGAGGAGACCGCCGGCATCGCCGTCCAGGCCGCCATGACCGGCCACTTGGTGCTCGGCACGCTGCATACCAACGATGCCGCCACTTCCCTGCCCCGCCTCATCGACATGGACGTGCCACCGTTCCTCATCGCCTTTACGGCCAACATCATCGTGGCCCAGCGTCTCGTGCGCAAGAACTGCCCGAACTGCATCCGCTCCTTCAAGATCACGGCCCGCGCCATGGAGCAGCTCCGCGAGCAGATCGACATCGACACCATCTGGTCCGTGCTCCAGCGCGAGGGCACGGTCGCCAAGAACCAGAAGATCGAGGAAACCACTTTCTGGCGCGGCGCCGGCTGCAGCCAATGCAACGAAGAGGGCTACAAGGGCCGCGTCGGCATCTATGAAGTGCTGGAAGTGACGCCGGAAATATCCGAGATGATCAACGCCAAGGCCACAGCCGAAGACATCAAAAAGCTGGCCATCAAGCAGGGTATGGTGACGATGATCGAGGACGGCTTCATGAAAGCCGTCAACGCCGTGACGACCATCGAGGAAATCCTGCGCGTGACCAAAGATTAAGTCTGAAGGTTGGAGGGTCGAAAGGTTGGAGGGTTCCGCGCGGTTACCCTCAAACCCTTCGACCCCCCCCAACCCTTCCCCCAACAAAATGCCGACTCTTGCCGAACGATGGGACCGTTTCTACCTGCAGACCGCCACCCTGCCGCTCGACCAGAAGGTTTTCTTCACCGAAAACCTGCGGGTCATGATCAAGGCCGGACTTTCCATGTCCGAAGCCCTCAACACGCTTGCGGCGCAGGCCGAGAGCAAGCTCATGCGCCGGATCATCGGCGACATCCGCACGGACGTCGAGTCCGGCAAGCTGCTCTCGCAGGGCATGAAGAAATATCCGAAGATCTTCGAGGACATCTTCGTCAGCATGATCCAGATCGGCGAGGTGTCCGGCACCCTCGAGCAGGTCCTCATGGAGCTCACGACGCAGATGAAGAAGGACTATAACCTGCGCTCCAAGGTAAAGGGCGCGATGACCTACCCGATCGTCATTTTGGTCGCCATGCTCGGCATCACGGCCGGCCTCGTCACCTTCGTCCTGCCCAAACTGCTCGGCATCTTCAAGGAGTTCGGCGCGGCTAACCTGCCGCTCCCTACCCGCATCCTCATGTGGGTCACGGACTTCGCCCAGGCGCACGGCCTGCTGATTGTCATCGCCTTCATCGTCTTCGTCGTGGCCTTCATCTGGTTCCTCAGCACCAAGATCGGCAAGTCCCTCTTCGACCTGGTCGTCCTGCGCGCCCCGATCATCGCGCCGATCGCCAAGAAAGTTAACCTGGCGCGTTTCTGCCGCACCATCTCCGGCCTGCTGCACACCGACATCCCGGTCGTACAGGCCTTCGACGTGACTTCACAGGTGCTCAGCAACGTCCACTACAAGAAGGCCGTGCAGGATACCGCCGAACGCATCAAGAAGGGCGAGACCATCGCCAAATCGCTCGGCAACTACGGGCTGCTGTTCCCGCCGCTCGTCATCCAGATGATCTACGTCGGCGAACGCTCGGGCAACGTCGACGAGCTCATGGCCCAGATCGCCGACTTCTACGAGCAGCAGGTCGACCAGGTGCTCGACAGCCTGTCCTCCATCATCGAACCGGTGCTCATCCTTTTCCTCGGCGGCATGGTCGGCGGTATCGCCCTCTCCGTCATGATGCCGCTCTACGCGCTCACCCAGAGCGTGGCGGAAGGCAACTGATGCTAAATATGAGATTTGGCTTGAAATGCGGAGACCCGGAGATGCGGAGACGCGGAATCGCTGTTTTTTTTGCCGACCCGTTCCGATCCAGCCGTCTCCGCCGCTCCGCCCGCGGCTTCACCATCATGGAGGCTCTGATGGTCATCGTGCTGATGACCGTACTCATCGCGGTGTTCGCCTCGGTCTTCACTTCCGCCCGGCTGCTCCGCAAGGCGGAATACTCGATTCAGGCCTCGAACTTCGTCCGCGAGGAGCTCGATACCCTGCGCACCCTGCCTTTCGCCGAACTGCTTAGCCGCACGAACGGCTCGTTCCTAGGTGTCGCGCTGACGCGCGGCCCATGGAAGGTCGCGGCCGACGGCAGCGCCCCCTCGAGCCCCAACGTCCTCACCCTGACGACCACCCAGCCGGACCTGTACTACGAGACCGGCCAAGCCATCCTGCCCGGCAATTACCGCAAGGACTTCGACGTGACCGCCAAGATCAAGGTCCTCTCCTCCTCCCCCAACGGCTGGCGCGCCGGCATCGCTTTCCGCTACCGCGATGCGGAGAACAACTACCGTTTCCGCTTCAGCTCCGGCGGCATCGCCCTGACCAAGATATATCACGGCAGCGTCACGACTCTCTGGTCGCAGAGCGCCACATATAACACGAACACCTGGTACACGCTGGAAGTCATCGCGAACGGCTCCAACTTCACGCTCAAGAAGAACGGCTCGACGCTGACCACGGTGACCGACACCTCCTTCACGAGCGGCAATGTCACGCTGATCACGCTGTCTAATGCCCTGGTCCAGGCGGACGACGTCACGATGGTCGAAGGCGGCAGCACGACCTCCTGGAACTTCGACGGCGATCCGGTCGGCAGCCTGCCCGCGTCCTGGCAGCGCCTCGCCTACACCGACCTGCCGAGCGGTGCGGCGACGCTCACCATCTCCAATTACCTCGGCCAATCGAACATCAAGCAGTGCGTCGCGACCGTCACCTGGAGCGATATGGGCACCACCCGCACCATGAGCGGTTCTACCCTGATCGCCCAACAGCAGTAATCCTATGGCTTGCCGCCCGCCGTCCGCCGTCGAATCGATAGTCAGGAGTTCGGAGCGCAGAATCAATAGTTTTTTTTCAACTATCCACGCCCAACTCCGAACTCTCAACTCCCGCGGTTTCACCCTCATGGAAACCGTGGTGGTCATCGGCATCATGGTCATCCTGCTCATGGTCCTGACGCAGATCTTCGCGCTGAATTACGTCTTCACGGTCAAACAGCTGGCCCGGAACGACAACGATCTCGGCGCCATCACCGCCTTGCGCCGCCTCGGCGACCTGACGCGGGGCGCCCTGACCGTCGAAACCACAGACATCATCAACGGCACGAGCTATACTTCCTCGGCTGACGTCCTGGTGCTCAGGCTGCCGGCCATCGACGCCTCCGGCGATATCATCGTGAATATCTATGACCGCATGGCGGTCTTCCGCGACGCCAGTACCGCCTCGATAATCCGCACGAATACGGACATCGGCAGCGGCAGTTCCCGGATCGACGGCACGCGCCTGCTGACCGCCTATAACGACACGATGACCTTCAGGTACAACGATCCTTCGACCGACAAGGCCACGCGCGTCTCCGTCTACATGGTCAACAAGCAGACCGTGCGCGGCCAGACGCTCCAGACCAAGGCCTGGACCTCTATTTTCCTGCGTAACCGTTAATCGGGCCACTGGCCCGCCGCACTATGCCGCATTCCTCTGCGAGCCCCAAACTGATTCCGCGCGGTTTCGCCCTCGCGCTCACCACCATCGTCATCGGCCTGGTGCTGGCCTACGCCGTCATTGTGCTCGATTCCGTGCTGTCCGCCCGCCGGGCCGGCAAGGTCTTCCAATCGTCGCTCGCCGCCGAACAGATCGCGGAAGCCGGCCTGCACAAGGCCATTTTCTGCCTCAACGCCACCTCCGGCACCAACTGCAGCGGCACCTACAGCATCAGCTATACCGGCGAGTCCAATATCTCCTTCGGCGGCGGCACCTTCAGCACGGTCGTCACCGGCTCCGGAGCCACCCGCCTCGTCACCTCCACCGCCACCGACCCGACGGGCCGCGTGGCCCAGGTCAAGATGGAAGTCACCACCGTACCGCCCACGGACAACACCTCCTTCAGCTATGCCCTGCAGTCCGGCCAAGGCGGTGCCTACATGTCCAACAACTCCTCCATCAACGGCACGATCTATTCGAACGGCGACGTCGTCTGCCAGAGCAACAACGCCATCATCACGGGTGATGCTTACTCGACCAAGACTGGCGGCAAGGTCGACAGCTGTAAAGTGGGCTTCCATGCGCATGCCGACAGGGTGCTGAACGCCAAAGTCATGGGCGACGCCTACTACAAGACCGACCCAACCGACATCGCCGGCTCGACCGTCACCGGCACGAAGCACCCGAACTCCGCCACGCCGAGCTTCGCCGCTCTCCCCGCCTTCAGCCTGGACTTCTGGCGGGACTCCGCCGCGGCAGGCGGAACGATCAGCGGAAACTACAACCTCAGCAGCACGACCGTAAGCCTAGGCCCGATAAAGATCGACGGTAACCTCACGATGGACAACAACGTGACGGTGAACGTCAACGGCCCAATCTGGGTCAAGGGCAACATCACCTCCAGCAACAACGTCACCTTCCGCCTGAACTCCTCTTTCGGCACCTATGGTACGGTCATCTTGGCCGATAACGTCGACAATCCGCTGACCAGCGGAAAGATCGACCTCTCCAACAACACCGGCATCTTCGGTTCTGGCGACCCAAAAAGCCACATCCTGTTCGTCAGCAGCAACAGCTCCACGAGCGACAGCTCTCCTGCAATGTTGATCTCCAACAATGCCAGCGGCGCGGTCTTCATGACGCTGAATGGCACCATGCGCCTCGCCAACAACGCTGGCGCCAACTCGCTCGCCGGTTACCGCCTCTATCTCGACCAGAACGCGGCCGTTACCTACGTCGAATCCGATTTTTCCGGCCAGTTCTCCAACTCCCCAAGCAGCAATTGGCACCAGAGCTCCACCACTTGGCGCCAGGTAAAATAACCTCGAGAACAGCTAACAAAAACGGCCTAACCGGGCCGTTTTTTAGATTCCGCGACCACTGGGGCAAACGGTATGCTATAATATGGAAAGCAAGATTATGGCTATCCTGAACCCGCTTTCCCACGCTTTCGGCGTCGACATCGGCGACCGTTCGTTCAAGCTGACCCAGCTCATACGACGGCACAACGGCTATCAGCTGCTGGCTTGGGGCAGTATCGACGTGCCGGAAGGCGTCCTGGACCGCGGCGAGATCATAGACCAGGAAAAGGCTGCGGCGCTGCTCGCGGAACTCGTCAAATCCGCCCGGGGCCGGCTGCGCGGCCGGGCCGTCGTCGCCTGCCTGCCGGAAGCCAAGACGTTCGTAAAGATCATCGAGATCGCCAAAGAAACGACCGATGACGGCCTACGGCGCGCCGTGCTGACCGAAATCGAGCAGAACATCCCCTTGCCGCAGGATGAGATCTATTACGATTGGCAGGTGCTGCCGGACATCCGACCGAAGAAACCGGCGGAACGGGCCGCGACCTCGGCCGCAGCGGCAGAAGAGAAAAAAGACGAGGAGTCCGAAACCGCCGCCAAGGGCGAACCGGGCGCCGATGAAAAACCGGCTGCGGAACCGGGCGCGGAAGAAGAGGCCGGGCCGGAACCATCGACCCCGTCCCGACCGATGACGCGCGTGCTTTTGGGCGCGGCGCCCAAGAGCCTGGTCGACTCGTACACGAGCATGCTGGAGAAGGCCGGCCTGGCGCCCATCGCGCTGGAGATCGAGGCCATGGCCATCTCCCGGGCAATCGTGCCGCATGACACCGCGCCGGAAGAGGCTGTCGGTCTGCTCGATATCGGCGCCACCCGCTCCAGCCTCGTCATTTTCGACGGCGGCTCGGTACAGATGTCCATCAGCATTCCCATCTCCGGCATCGAAATCACCCGCACGGTCAGCTCGCTCCTCAACGTGAGCATGGAAGACGCCGAGGTGCTGAAGCGCGAATGCGGCCTCGATGCCGACCGCTGCGAGGACAAAATGTGGAAGATCCTGCTGCCGCTGATCGACGACATGACCGCCAAGATCCGCAACGCCCTGCGCTTCTACCGCATCGGTTTCCCGCAAGGCAAGAAAATTGAGAAACTCTACCTGTGCGGAGGCGGCGCGCTGTTCAAGGAGATCGACACGGTGCTCTCCCGCAAATTGACCATCAAGGTGCGCCGCGGCAACCCGCTCATCAACCTGACGAAAAAGATGCCGAAAGCCTTCCGCGACGAGCAGCCTCTCACCTACGCCACGGCCATCGGGCTGGGCCTCGACGCGACCGATGAGAACCGGCAATACCGCCGCTCCTTCTGACGCTTATGGCGAAGCTGCTCAACCTCCTACCTCCGGGAAAGAAGAAGGCCCTGCGCCAGGGCCTGGTTCTGGCTTTCGCCATGTCCATGACGCTCATCGTCTTCCTCGTCTTCCTCACCATCGCCGCCACCATCATCTCGGTCCGGGTGGTCTTGGCCAACAACTATGCCGCTCTTAAGGCGCCAGTGACGGGCGAGGACGATTTTTCCTCAAGCGCCAACTCCATCAAGCTGATCAACGGCTACATCAACCGCATCAACGGCTACGTGAAGCGCTCGACCGGCTGGCCGGAGCGCCTGATCGCCATCTCCGGCCTGGTGCCGCCGGGCGTAGTCATCCAGGAAATGACCTTTAGCGGGGGGACGCTGATTATCCACGGCTCCGCGGCGAACCGCGAAGACATGCTGACCTTCATCGACAGGTTGGAAAAGCAGCCATACATCAGCAAATTGGATTCGCCGCTCTCGAACCTCCTGCAGAAAAAGGACGTGCAGTTCGAACTCAGCATGAAATACGCGCTGGATACCGCGACCAAATGATATGCTGATCAGCAAACGCCTCCTCATCTCCACGTGCGTGCTCGGCGGCGGCACTCTGCTGCTTATCCTTGGCGGCGCCCTGCCGGCAATCCTCTCCATCTCTTCGCTCCAGAAACAGCTGGCGGAAGAGCAGAACAACATCGAAACCCGCTATCTGACTCGCCAGGCGGTCCGCGAGTCCATGTCCTCCCTGGAGAGCAACCGGCGGGCCCTGACAGACCTGAAGGCGGCGGCGATCATCGAGGGTCAGGAGCTCGCCTTCATCAGCGCGATCGAAAACCAGAGCGATCAGGCCGGCGTCACCTCCGTAATCCAGCTGGAGACGGCCAATCAGCGCGACCTGTCATCCTGGGAAAAGGACGTGCCGGTCATCTTTACGGTCAACGGCCCGGCCAAGAACGTCATCCGGTTCCTTGACGGCCTGGAGCGCCTTCCTTACGCCATCGGCATCGACAATGTCGATATCAACCGCGGCGCCTCCGGCACTTACGCGACTGACGTCCATGCCAAGATCTCCGGTTCCATCTATTGGATCGGTTCCCGCGCGCCCAAGTTCGTCGCCAACGGCGATGCCGCCACCCCCAACTCGGCCACCTCTGACCTGACGCCGGCTCCGGCGTCCCCGAAGTGATATGGCCCTCAAGACGAAAATCGAACTGAAGACCATTACCCGGCTTGTGGCGGTCGCCGTTTTCCTGCTGTCGGCGGCGGCGGTGGTCGCTAGCGCCTTCTACGTGCTGAACGTCATCGATCAGATGTCCAAACCGGCGGTTCCGGACAGCCAACTCAAGCTGCACATCGAACGCCCGAACGCCGCGCTACTGCAGCAAATCGACAGCGAAGTCGCCGCCAGAGCCACGCGCCAACCGCGAGACCTTTCCGCGGTGAGGGACGCGTTCAATATGCCGCCCGTGCCGCCCTCCCCTCCCGCCCAGCCGGGCGTACCGGCGACCGCAGACGGCAAACCGGTACCATGAACCGAAAAAGACGGGCCGCGCGGCCCGTCTTCCGTTTTTGAGTCAGACGCCGCAGTCCCGCAGCGCCGCGAGCAGCGCGCCGACATCTTCGGGCGAGGTAGCCGGCCCGAAGGAGACGCGGACGCCGGCGTGCCGTCCAGCCTTCTCGCCAAGAACCGCCGTAAGTACGGGAGAGGTCTTGCGCTTTCCAGCGTCGCAGGCGGAACCCGAACTAACCGCGAATCCCAGTGTGTCGAGCTTCAGGGCGAGCACATCGCCGGTGAACCTCCGGCTCACCAGATAGACGATACCGGGCACCCGTCCGTCCGAGGGGCCCGCCAAAGCCAGACGCCCGCCAAAGCCCGCCAGGCCGCCGATAAGACGCTGACGCAGGCCTTCCAAATGCTGGGCCGTCGCTTTGCGTCTTACGTCCGCCAGACGCACTGCTTCGCCGAAACCGACGATGCCAACGACGTTTTCCGTGCCGGAGCGCCGGCCATGCTCCTGTCCGCCGCCGGTCAGAAGCGGTTCCCACGCGGTGCCGCGACGCAAATAAAGAGCTCCGACGCCCTGCGGACCGCCCAATTTGTGCGCGGATACCGACAACGTGTCCGCTGCCGTTTCCTTGAGATCGATGGCGATCGTCGTCGCGGCCTGCACCGCATCGCAATGGAACAGCAGCGGCAGGCCTCCTGGCCCGCGACGCGCGCGTTCGGCCGCGACCGCCCGTCCTATTTCCGCTACAGGCTGAATCGAGCCGAGCACGTTGTTGACCCACATGACGGCGACGAAGACGGTTTCCGGCGTCAGTTCCCTGACAAGCGCGGCCGCGTCGACGTGAGCGGAGCTGTCCGTCGGCAAACGCACGAGTTCGATGCCTAACCTCTCCGCCGCCGATTCCGCCGCAACGGACACCGACGCATGTTCCAGCGTCGAGACGATGATGCGCGCCCGCACCCCGGACCGCCGGGCGGCGCGCGCCCCGATGTCCAGGGCCGAACGGACAGCTGCCACGTTCGCTTCCGTGGCCCCGGAGGTGAAGAGCACCTCTTCCGTCTCGCAGCCCAAAAAAGCGGCGACTTCGCGCCGTGCGCCGTCGACAGCCTGCCGACAATCACGACCGAACGCATGCGTCGCCGAGGCGTTGCCCGGCTGCGCCTGACGCGCCGACATCACCTCGCGGACGGCGGGATCAAGGGGCGCGGAGGCGGCGTAATCCAGATAAACGGGCATAGTGGCAGCTTGTGGCTCTTGTGGAGCAGGGGCTTTTTAATAAAGAAATAACGCAAATCACCAGTCACTAACCGCTAGTCACCGACCACTCGCTCACTTAATCATCACGAGCTTCAGCCCGGCTGGGGCTTCGCGCTTCAGCAGGCGCGCGAAAGCGGCAAGGGTTCCGGCCGAGTACACGCAGGAGCTGCAGGCGCCGGACAGCTTAATCCTGACTTCCCCGGCGGATACGCCGATAAGCTCCACGGAGCCACCATGCGCCTCAACGCCGGGCCGCACTTTGACGACAATGGCCTCGACGATCGCGCGCAACTCCCCCTCCGGCACCTCGGTCGCCAGACGCTTATCCGTCTTTTCCAGCACCTGGTCAGCATTTTCCATATGCCGACAGTATCGCAAACGGTTAGGCTGACCGCAAGGCGGTCGTAAAGATCAGCGGCTTGGGGTTTAGGGCATATAGTTTGGCAATCCGGCGGTCTTATTAGCCTAATTTTAAGCTCCTGGTGCGCCATCCTGATTCGCCGAACCCAAATGAGCCGCCGCACCTTGACAATCAACGGCCACTCCCTTATACTCTTCATATTGTTAAGTTCTCCGTGATCGCCGCGCCGAGAGGCGCAGAGCAGCGGCCAACCCAGTTATGGCTCATAAGAAAGCCGGTGGTTCTACATCATTAGGTCGCGATTCAATCGCCAAGCGCCTGGGCGTCAAGCTCTACGAGGGCCAGTTCGCCGTGCCCGGCGCCATCATCATCCGTCAGCGCGGAACCAAGTTCCACGCCGGCAAGAACGTCCGCCGCGCGGGCGACGATACCCTGTTCGCCATGGCGGCGGGCACGGTCACCTTCTCCCGCAAGAAAGTGCGGAAGTTCGACGGCAAACTGAAGGATACGACCTTCGTCCACGTCCTGCCGAAAGCGTAAGTCCATCAACAGAAAGCGCCCGCCAGCCGAAGCTACGGGCGCTTTTGATTTCGGGACGAGAGAGAGAGAGAGAGAGAGAGAGAGAGAGAGAGAGAGAGAGAGAGAGAGAGCAACGACGT
>JAKAKZ010000025.1 GCA_021824285.1 bacterium | reverse complement strand
GAAGACCGGCGCGAACTCCTTGGAGAGCACGTCCGCGTCCTCGATGCCGATGCGCCCGATGAGCATGGTGCCGACGTTGCCGAGCACGGCGTCGCGGATCTCCGTATCCCCCTTCGGCGCGAGCTGGGCCATGTACTGGTGGGCCACGGTGAGCGAGATGCGGTATTTGCGCGCTTCGGAGAGGATCGTGGCGATGCTCGGCGTGATGAAGTTCTGGAACTCGTCGATGTAGAGAAAGAAATCCTTGCGTTCGGCCTTCTGCATGTCGGCGCGGCGCATGACGGCCATTTGGAGCTTGGAGACGATGATCAGGCCCAGCAGGTTGGCGTTCAGGTCGCCGATCTTGCCCTTCGAGAGGTTGACGAGCAGGATCTTGCGGTTGTCCATGACGTCGCGGAAATCGAGCGCGGACCGCTGCTGGCCGATGATGTTGCGCATCATCGTGTTCTCCACGAAGCGGCCGACCTTGGAGATCAGGTAGCCGAACATCTCGGACTTCTGGCTCTCGGAAGTTCTCGCCACCTCGTTCTCCCAATAGGACCGCACGACCGGATCCTTGACCTTGGCCACCCATTTCTTCTGGTACTCGGGATCCGTGATGAGGCGCGGGATCTCGATGAGCGTGCCTGGGTCGCCCGGATCGGCGGCGAGCGTCAGCATGAAGTTGCGCATGCTGTGCTCGAACATCGGACCGAGGTATTCGGGCGGGAAAAGCTTATAGAAAATCGCAATCATTTCGCCGACCACGAAGTCGGTCATCTCCGGCGCCGGCGACTCGATCATGTTGAGGCCCATGGGGCGCTCCATGTCCGACGGGTCGAAGACGATGACATCGTCGGCGCGCTCCTTCGGCACGCTGGCGAGAATCGTCTCCACCAGATCGCCGTGCGGATCGATGACGGCCACGCCGTCGCCGTTCCGCACATCCTGCACGGCCATGTTGGCGATCATCTCGGACTTACCGGAACCGGATTTGCCGATCAGGTACATGTGGCGGAAGCGGTCCTCTTTCTTCAGGAAGACCTTGCTGGTCGCGCCATGGTACTCCACCTGTCCGACGTACAGGCCCTCGGTCGGCAGGTTGGACGGCGGCGCCACGCGGCGGGCCAGGAGCCAACGGATGTTCGGGGTTTCCGTCGAGGAGAGCGGCAAATGGAAAATCGACGCCAGCTCCTGGCCGGTCAGTACGGTCTGGCCCTGCTCCGCGAAATGCCGGTAAATGAAGTCATTGATCAGCCGCGCCGGGGCGTCGGACCGCCGAGTGAGGCTGTTGCCGTACTGCGGGATGTCGAACTGCGAGAAGGCGTTGGCAAGGTTGTCCACGTAAAGTTGGGCCGCGTCGCGGGTCTTGCCGGAAGCGACGATGCGGATGACCACGTCCAGGCCGAACTGGGAGAGCTTTTCGTCCACTGTCTTGGCCGTCTCCTCCTCGATGGGCGACATGCGGTAATCCTTTTTCATGCCCTCATCCTTGGACCCGGGTCCCGCGACAGTCATCTCGGCGGCCATGGACAGCACGGAGGCCGGACCCTTCTCCTTGCTGCCCGGTTTGCGGCCTTCCTTGATCGCTTTCACATAGGCCGCGCCGCCCAGACGCCACTCGCGCTTGGCCGAACGCACCAGCACCTGAATGGCCGCGCCGTCGGTCTTCTCCACCTTGGCCAGGGAATTGGTCAGGGCGTTGAGCGGATCGGTGTCCATCTTCTTGTAGCTGCGGAGCGGCAGGTAGGATTCGCGTCGGAAAGCGAGACGCGTGCCGGCGATCTCGCCGGTGGCGCGGAAGATGTTGTAGTCCGGCACCTCCTCCACCTGCGCGTGCGGAAACTGCGCCTGGATCTGCTGGACGATGAAGTCCTTGAGACGCGGCGGCACGGCCACGTAGAACGACACCAGCCCGTCTTTGGCGACGATCTCGAAGGAGACGCTGTCCTGCCGGCCCAAGAGCCAAGCCTGGAAGCCGCGCTCGGCCTTCAGGCCGCCGACCGCCGCGAACACGTTTTCCATGACCGCGATCTTCTCCTGGATCTGCGACAAGGATTTCTCCTGCAGGCCCGATTCGCCCTTCTCTGCCTGCTCCTTGGGGACGGCCACGAGCAGGACGGTCTTGCGGAAAGCCACGCCGGTCTGGTAGCGGCGGCGCCAGAAGCCGCGCAGTATCGAGAGGACGATGAGCAAGGCGACGAGCGCCAAAGCGCCCTGCCACAGGGCCGCGAAGAGCGGCGTCTGAATGAAGGCAGTCAGGTAAGCGGCGATCTCGTTGCCGAAAGGCAGGAAAGAAAGGTCCATAGGGTCATTGGCCCGCGCCGTCCTTGCGCTTGGCGGCGAGCTCCAGGATGCGGTCGGTCTTGATCTTAGCCTCCTGCTCCAGGAAGTAGCGGTTCACGCCAGGGATCATCTTCAGCCATTCGCGGATGAGCGCCAGGACTTTTTTGGCGCTGACTTTGGCGCCCGCAATCATGTTGCGCAGCGTTACGGCCACGGCCTCGCCTTTCTGTTTGAAGCGCTGCCGCGCGGCCTTAGGCATGGAAACGTAAATATCGCCGAGGCCGTCCTCAAGCGTGCGCTCGACGCGCATCAGTTCCGGATCCTTCTGCGGCCTGACCGGCGCGGTCGGGGCTGCGGCAGCCGCGGGCTGCCGTTCAGCGACGGTCGGCTGCTTTTCCGGCTCGGCCGCCCGCTCCGGCGCTTCGGCGCTCGCGGCCAGCTCCGGATTTTCCTGCTGATTTTCCGGCGTCCGCGGCACTTCCGGCGACTTCGGACCAATGGGCGGCATAATCGTGTCGTGATGATAGTCTTCCGGTAATCAAATGCTCCAAAGCGGGCCGTCCGACGGCCCGTGGTGGATGAGCTTATTATAGCACAGCGGGAGGTTGAAAGTTGAACAGTTGAGAGTCGGGAGTTAAGGCTGATTAAGACTCAAATCTCGACTAATCCACAACTATCAACTTTGAACTTTATACTTTCAATCGGGCGGCCTGATACCGTGTGCTATACTGCCCATATGGCGAAACGCAACGGCACTAAAGCGAAAAACATCCAGCTGGTCCGTCAGGCCGGCATGACTTGGATTAATGTCGTTCACCCCAACCGCGCCACCCTGGCCCAGCTCCAGGAGCGGTTCCCCTATTTCCTGGACATCGACCTCCAGGACTGCCTGCCGCCGTTCCAGCGGCCCAAGGTCCTCGAACGGCCGGAATACCTGTTCCTCGTGATGCTCTTCCCGGTCCTCGACGAGAAGACCGGGCGCGTGCGCTCGTCGGAAGTGGATTTCTTCATCGGCAAGGATTTTGTGGTGACGAGCCATGCGGGCGAACTGCCGCCGCTCGTGGAGATGGGCCTGCGTTCCGAAGAGACGCTCGACGAGTCATCCTGCCTGATTCCGGTGAACGGTTCCGTGGCCCGCTGGACCTACAACGTCCTGCACGCGCTATTCATCTCCTGCTTCCCGCTCCTGACGCGTATCGGCAACGACATTAACGGCGCAGAGGCGTCGCTTGGCGAAACGAAGCGCGAAGCCGTGCGGGAGATCCTGCGCATCCGTTCGAACATCGTGGATTTCCGCAAGACAATGCAGGGCCACCTGATGGTGCTGCGGAAATTCCAGGAGCGGGCGCCCAAGCACATGGACATGAGCGATCTCTCGCCGTATTTCGACGACATCGCCGGCCACGCCCGCGAGATTTCCGAGTTCCTGCAGAGCGACCACGAGACGATCAACGCCATCTACGATTCCCATGTCTCCTACCTGGAGCTTGAGACCAACGAAGCCACGAAAACGCTCACGGCCCTGGCCTTCGTCGTCTTCCCGATGACGCTCGTGGCCACGGTTTTCGGCATGAATGCCAAGTACATGCCCATCATCGGGCACAAATACGATTTCTGGATCATCATGGCGCTCATCGGCGTGATGATGGCCGTGGTCGGGTATTATATAAGGAAGAAACGGTGGCTTTGAGGCGGTGGAAGGGTGTGGAGGGTCGGAGGGTCGGAGGGTCGGAGGGTATTGATGCGAGCCAAAAAACGCGCCACATGGCGCGTTTTCGATATGCTTACTGCCCTCAAACTCTTAGACCTTCAGACCCTTAAACCCTCTTGATGCGCCGTCCCTCCGGCGTGTCCTCGATGACATAGCCGGCGGTCTTAATCTCATCGCGCAGGCGGTCGGCCTCGGCGAAGCAGCGCTCTTCACGGGCCTTGTCGCGCTTCTCGATAAGGGCCGTGATGCTCGGCGGCAGGGTCGCCGGATCGACGTCCTGCCCGAACTGGAAACCGAAGAGGTCACCGACTCCGGCCAGAAATTCCTTGGCCGACAGCCGATCGCGCTCGGTCAGCTTGCCGGCGGCCATCTTGGCGTTCATTTCGCTGACATATTCGAACACCTGGGCCAGCGCTTCCGCCGCGTTGAGGTCGTTCTGCAATCCGGCCGTGACCTTCTTGAGCGCCTTTCGGCCGTACGTGGTCGGCCGCCCCGTCGCCGTCGGGGCCGCGTGCTTGAGCGCATCAGCGAAATCGTCCAGGCGCTTCAGGGCGCCCCTCGCCGCGTCCAGGCCGGCGAAGGTGAAATTGAGCTGCTGCCGATAATGCGCCGAAAGCAGCAGATAGCGGACTTCGCGCGCCGCGTAGCCTTTGGCGCGCAGTTCGCCGAGCGTGAAGAAATTGCCCTTGGATTTGGACATCTTCTCGCCCTCCACGAGGAGGTGCGTGACGTGCAGCCAGTACTTGGCGAACGGCTTTCCCGTCGCGCCCTCGGACTGGGCGATCTCGCACTCATGGTGCGGGAACTTGTTGTCCTCGCCGCCGGTGTGGATGTCGAGCGTCTCGCCGAGGTATTTCATGGCCATGGCCGAGCACTCGATGTGCCAGCCCGGATAGCCCTTGCCCCACGGCGCCTCCCACTGCATCAAGTGCTTCGGGTTGTGGATCCAGAGGGCGAAGTCCGCCGGATGCTTCTTCGAGTCGCGCACCTCGATACGCGCGCCCGGGTCCAGGTTCTCGACGCTGTTGCCGGACAGTTCCCCGTACTGCGGGAAGGATGACACGTCGTAGTAGACGCTCGTGCCGCCGTTCTCCGTGACCTTATAGGCATGACCGGCCTCCAGCAGGCGGCTGATGAGCGCCATCATCTCCGCCACGTGCCGCGAGGCGCGCGGGTAGACGTGCGCCCGGCGGATATCCAGGTCAGCGATATCCTTGAAGAAGGCATCGGCGTAATGGTCCGCCACCTGCTCCGGGGTCTTGCCCTCTTTGGCCGCGGCGTATTCCAGCTTGTCCTCGCCCACGTCCGCGTCCGCCAGCATATGGCCGACGTCCGTCAGATTCATGACCTGGGTCACCTCATAGCCCTCGCGGTCCAGCAGTCGCCGCAGGAGATCGGCGAACAGGAACGACCGCAGGTTGCCGATGTGGACGTACGAATAGACTGTCGGACCGCAATTGTAGACGTGCGCGCGGCCGCGTTTGACCGGCTTGAACGGCTCTACTTGGCGGGTCAGAGTGTTGTACAGCTGAATCATAAGTCGCCGAATAGCATAGCCTTTCCGGTCCGAACCTTCAAGAGTCGGCTTAACCTAGCGGAAACAGTCGACTGCCGCCTGGAAGCGCTATCCCCGGCAAGCATCATCAGGCCCAGCAGCCGGATGATGCGTCGCGTCTGTTTAGCGACACGCGTCTCCCGTCACTTGCAGCAGACTATCGGTATAACCGAGGTGCAGGAAGTCGAACTGCCCCATCCGTCGTTGCCGGCGTTGAACGTCCAGAGGTTTCCGTAGATCAGCGCGCTGTTGCTCGTGAAACCCATGCAGTCATTGACCGAGGGGGAGGTGGCGCCTGGGCTGCCGTTGCTGATCCAGCCGGAACTGCCGTCGGTCGGCGGTAGCGGCAGGCCGAACTTACCGGCGTAGGTCCCGGGGTTCTGGCGCGCGCACTCGAAGGTCCGCAGCAGCTGTTCAGGCGTGCAGATGTGCGTGCCGGCGATGGCGGCGGAACAACGGTCGCTTGCGACCGTGTAGCCGCCCATAGAACCGTCATAGCTCGTGACCGTCTTGCCGGCGTATTTGGGGCCGAAGCACGAATCGGAGACCGCGCCGGCCGGCTTCCACTGGCCCGAACCGCTGGCATTAGTGGACGTCAGCACGTAATCAGACGTGCCGGCGCCGTTCATTATCTGGATCGTGTTGACCTGGACCGTGCCAACGGCGTCGGCCTTGAGAATGAGGCCGTGCTTGCCGTTCGACAGCACGTTGTTGTTCCAGAAGCGCAGTTCGCCCGTGCCGCTGGTGCCGTCCTGATAGATGGCCCATTTCGGCTGGACCGTCCCGCCATTGCCGCTTTGGATGTCCAGTTCCGCATTAGTCGAAACGTTATTCATGTACAGATGGAGGCGGCTGGTCGGATTGGTCGTGCCAAGGCCCAAGTCACCGTCGCTGTCGATGCGGGCCCGCTCCGCGAGAGTCGCGTTGTTCGCGGTCGAAAACACCAATGCACCCTTGTAGGTGGCGGCTGTCGTATCGGTGACGACGCCGGCGACGGCGGCCATGTTGCGCATGACCGCAGTGCTGTCGTTGGCCGCAAAGAGCATCTCCGCGCCGGTGCCGTTCGCCGGACCGGCCAGATTGCCGATGCGCATCGCGTCACCGACCGCGCCAGGCGCTCCGGTCACGAAGGCCTCCAACGGATACGTGGGGCCGGTACTGCCGTTGCCGATCTGGAAGCCCGTGCTGTTCATGGCTCCGAGACTCGCGCCGTTCACGGAGAAGACGCAGCCGCCCCAGGCGCCGCTCGGGTCGCAGAAGTCGACCCTGTTGCCGGAAGTGACGCGCACGACGGGATAAGGGCCGCTGCCGTCGCTCTTAAGGAAGGAAAGCGATGCGTTGTTGCCCAGCGAGAGGCCGCCGCGGACATCCAGCTTGATGGGCAAACCACCGTTGTCCGCCGCCACCGGTGCCGCCGTGCCGATGCCCACCACGCCGCTCGGCGAGATGCGCATGCGTTCCGAATTGTTCGTGCCGAAGACCACAGAGGTGTTCGTGGTCGCGCCGAAAGCCACCGCGCTCGGTGCCGTCGCGCCGCTGTTCACGTCCGTGAGGGCCACAAGGCCGTTGCGCGGCAGGCCGAACACGGTCGGACCGGTGGTCGAACCGGATCCGCCGACGGATAGGCCGAAAGTGACACCCTGGTCGTTTCGGCTCTGAATGCCCGTCCAGCTCGTGGCCGTACCGGTGCTCGTCTGGATGATCTCGCGCACTTCGAGCGCCTGCGTCGGCGCGGTCGTGTTGATGCCGACGTTGGTGCCGGTATTCACCAGATTGCTGGCGGCGACCCACTGCGCGCCGTTATGGCGCAAGGTCTGGTTGGCCGCGCCGACGGCCGGCCAAAGCGCCGTGCCGCAGGAAAAGACCGTGCCGTTGAAGCTCTTCACGAAATCGGTCGAGCCCGTGCAGCTTGTGATGGTCGGTACGTTCGTCAGGTTGGCCCAAGGCACCGTGCCCGTGACAAGCGCACCGGTGCGGTCGACCGCAAACTTATTGACGCCGCCCGTCTGCAGGAGCAACAGGTTCGAGCCGACTGCCGACGAACCGGAGATGTTGCCGTAAACAAGATTGCCGGAAGCTCCGAGGACCAGCGAACCGTTGCCGAACCCGACTCCGCCGCTTTCGTAGACCTGCAGTTGCGTGTTGCCGGTCGTCGTGAAGACGATGTCGTCGGCGCTGGCCGTAGCCGTGGTCTGCAGCGTGAGCGGGCCGGCGGAGACTACGACGGGAGTCGTGACGGACTTGGCGAAGGTGGGATCAGGCCGGAGATGGAGCCCACCGGCGGTATCGATGGTAGCATCCCCGCTCATCGTGACGTAGGCCGGGGTCTTCGTGGCGTCCGTGACGATGATCTGCGCCGGCACGCTGCTCAGCTCCAATTTGCTGATCGGGATGCCGTTCGCCACGGCGCTCGTCGGAATGCTGCCGACCGTGATGACGCCGTCCTTGTCGATCTCGAACTTGGTGACGCCGCCGACCTGCAGCTGAAGCAGATTGCCGGTGGAGCCGACCTGCATGTTGCCGTAGATCAGGTTCTGGCCGTTGCCGACCGACGGCGGGCTGTTCAGGCCCAGCTGCAGCGTGCCCTCGGTCTCCAGTTTGCCTTTGACCGCGGCCGTGAAATTCGGAGCGGCGAATCCGCCCCAGTTGCCCAGGTTGAGGGTCGTGGCGGCCGAAGCGCTATCCACGCGAATAGCCTTGCCGCTCGTCACGTAGAGATCGCCGCCGAGCTTGGTGTCGCCGCTGATGTCGATGTTGGCGGTCTGCGTGGTCGGCGGATTGTTCTGGATGTAAGGATGGGTGCAGGCTCCGGTACATGGGTCGTAGACGGCCGGTGCCGGACAGCTGGGCGAGGCGGTTGCCTGGCAGGTGCCGGAGCAGTCCATGTAGCCGGACAGGCAGGCGCCGCAGACCAGCTGGGAACCGGAGCCGGAACAGACGGAAGCGCGGTTGGCCGCCGGACAGGCCGCATTGGCGTCCTGGCAGACATAAGTGGCCGTGCCGCAGTCAGTCTGACCGGAAGGGCAGGCGCAGGCGCAGGCACCGCACTGCGCGGCCGTGAAGCTGGAGCGGGTGTATGGTGCCGTCGGGCAGGCCGGATTGGACCCCTTACCTGGTTCGAAAGCGCATGTTCCGCCGCACCAGGAAGTATTTGGGTTCACGCACTCAATCGAGCCAGTCGG
The DNA here is from genome assembly GCA_021824285.1 of bacterium. GTDB lineage: Bacteria > Patescibacteriota > Patescibacteriia > SG8-24 > SG8-24 > JAKAKZ01. Next base: position 12,312 of record JAKAKZ010000025.1, on the reverse strand, counting down.
ATCTTTCGTCGGACAGACAAGGGCGGCCTGGGCCGGAAGCGGGGCCGCGTAGGCCAACGCCAAGAGCCCCGCGGCGGCGAAGAAAAGCAGGCGGCCCTTCATATATATATGCAGGGGTGCCGGCAGTTTCATAGCTTATGGCAGGTTACCGTGGCGCCGCCATCGACGGGCCGGAATTTGGTGATGTACATGCCGTCAGGGCACTCGCAGTCCTCGCCGGTCTTGCAGCTGATTTCCGGCGAAGCACTCCCCCACTTGTTGTTCTCGACCTGAAGGTCGCCGGGTACCGTGACCGTGCCGTCCGCACCTAACTTGAGCATCGTCGCGTCAAGTTCCTTGATGGCGTTGACCGCGGTCAGCCAGATCAGCTGCATGTCCACGGTCAGGATGTCGGTCGTAGCCGCGTCGGAGTCGCGCAGCTTGTCCTGAAGCGGGGTGATGGCCCAAGGCATGACCTTCTGGATTTCCTGGGCGATGACGCCGTAGGCTTTTACGCCCTTCGTCGAATGCGCATTGCCGTTGTAGACGAAGGAAACCGGCCGCACCTGCCGAATCAGGTCGAGACCGCCGGAATAATCCTTGATGTCGTCCTTGATGCGTGCGTCGGAAAACTCGCTGGAGTTGAAGGCGAAACTGCCGGCCATGGTGTAGGTCTGCCGCAACGCGCTGTTGGCGTAGAATTTCAGTACGCCGTCGGCGTTGGAGAACATGCCCGTGTCCCAGCAGCCGTCCGAGTTGAACGAGAAGCCGGCCGTAGCGGCAGAGCAGCCGGGCAGACCCCAGCCAGAATTCACCATGGCACCAGAGATGACGTTGCCGGCGTTGATGCCGTTGGTCAGATTGAGGTGATAGGCGGTAATCGTTCCGCTTACATTCAGGGCTCCGGTGCCGCCCCAAGCGTTACTCACACGAACGGTTCCGCTGGCACCGGCGGCCAGCAGGTAGATATCCTCGGCCGAACTGATATGCAGGCGTCCAGCGCCGGAAATGGTCTGGCCGGAAGCCATGTTCAGGGTCGAACCGACAGAGACAGTGCCTCCGACATCAAGATTATTCAAAACGGCCGCGTTGCCGCTTCCCGGATTGACCCAGCCGCCCTTGCCTCCGACGTTCAGCGAGTTCGGCGCAAACAGTCCGGGAGTATGAACGCCGCTCGTGAAGGCCAGGTCCTGGTTGAGACGCAACCAGGTGTCGTTGGAGCGGAAGGCATGCTTGCCGTTCAGAGCCACGTCGCCGCCGGAACCGAGCGCCATCTTGTCGACGCCGTTGTACAGGAACCTCAAGCTGTCGCTGGAATCATCGCCCCAGGCGATGACCGCGTCCTTGCGGTTCGAACCTTCGTCCTTAAGTCCGACATACATGCCGTCGCTGTCCCACGCATAGGAAGTGCCGTACATCTTCCCGGCCGGCAGATAGAGAGGGAAGGACGAGAGGTTGCGGCTGCCGGAAGAGATCCATTGGCCCCACGAATCGCCAAGGGTCCCAGACGCGAGCTGGTTGATGTTTCCGGCTTCCGTGGTGGTGGTGCCGACGCTGATCCCGCCGTTCGGCAAGGACAAGCTCTGTACCGTGCTGCCGGGACCGATGAGCGTCAGACCGGACGAGGAGCCGAGAATCAGGTCACTCGCCGCGGCAGCAGAGTTGGTTTCCGCATAGATTCCAACCCGTCCCCAGGTCGTGCCGACGCGGAGACGACCGCGGGTCGGACAAGATCCGATGCACTCGTTGCCCTGAACGTGCAGGTTCCTCTCTATCCAGGCGTCGGTGCCGTAGATGTCAGCGCCCTGGCCGCCGACCGCCAACTTCACCTGCGGGATGTCGGTGGCGATGCCCACGTTGCCGCCCCATGTGATCGACAGCTTGTTCGTGCCGCCGGTGTAGAAGTCCAGGCCGTAGCGGTTCCCGCCGACCGTGCGCTTGGAAGCGATGCCTTCGCCGGTGCCGCCGGCGCCGAAGAACAGGCCGTTGCCCGTGGCCGCGCCGTTATCGATGGCGCCGTTATTGGCATCATGCTCGTCGAGCTGGATGGCGTCGTAGACGTCGAGCGCCGTGCGCGGCGTGGCCGTACCGATGCCGACCAGACTGCCGCTGTTATAGAGCATGCTGTTGGCCACCCAATTGCTGCCGTCGTGGCGCAGGGTCTGGCCGGCTGTAGCGGCCGGCAGGCTGCCGGGCCAACCGGAAATACAGCTGCCGCCAAGGCACATCTGGCCGGAAGCGCGGATGTCGCCCGTGACGTCGAGGGTCTTGCCCGGAGTCGCCGTGCCGATGCCGACGTTGCCGCCCAGGAAGATGCCCGGGTACTTGTTGCCGGCGAAGGCACCGTAGATTTCGGACCAGAGGCCGTAGGCGTTCGCGCCGCCCGTGACCATGAGCTTGGCGCCGTAGTTGGTCGTCGTGCCGGTGCCGGTCATGGCGGAAACCGCGTTCAGGCCGTAAGACGTCGAGTTCGCGGTATTGCTGTTCACGGGGACGTAAAGTCCGGTCGTCTCCGTCAGACCGTTATCGGCCGTGGCCTTGATGCCGAAGACATGGCCGCCGCTCATGCCGTTGAAGACGCCGCCGTAGTCCCAACTGTTCGCGTTGGTGCCGCTGCCCGTGCCTATGGCCTGTGCGCCGATATTGCCCAAATTGGATCCGTTGACGTTGAAGTAACCGCCGGTATGGATCGAGTTCGGCTGGGCGCCATTTACGGTCACATCGACGCCGCGCACACTGTACGGCGCGGTGAAGATGTCGGTGAGCGACGGTTCGTAGATTGTCAGCTTATAGGGAGCCGATGCCGTACCGATGCCGACGTTGCCGCCGGCTAGGCTCATGGCCAGGCCATCGGTGTTGTTGCCGAACATGATGCGACGCGTGCCGGCAGTCGGAGTAAAGATGCGGACGTCGCCCGCTCCTCCACCGGCGGTTGCGACACCGATCCCCAAGCCGTAATTCGCGTCGCCGATGCGGAAATCTCCGGCCGTATCCCAGTTCCATTTCGAACCGTCGGAAAAGACGCTAAGACGAGCCAGCGGGCTCGCTGTCCCAATGCCGACGGAACTGGCGGACTCGGTGACGACGGAATTGCCCACCGAGTTGGCGGTGACGAATTTGGTAAGCGTGCCGTTCGTCGGAGTGCCGGAAGCGATGATGACGTCAACGCAGCTGTTAGTGCAGGCATCAAACACAGTGGTTCCTGGACAGTCCTTCTGCTTCACGCACGAGGTGCTCGTCGAGCAGAACCGGTAACCGGAAACGCAGGTGTTGGGGCTGCAGACCTGGGCGGTGGCCCCGGCGGTCGCGCTGCAGACCGAAGCGAAATTGCCGCTGCATGTCGCCGGCTGCTGGCAGTAACCGTTGCCGCCGATGGCTGCCGTGCAATCGACATATCCGGCCTGGCAGGAACACACGCCGCACGACGCGTCCGTGCAGTCGATGTAATGGTTCGTGGAGCAGGACAGGCCCGTGTTCACGCTCGACGGACAGGACAGCTTGGGAGCCGAGCCGCAGACCCACTGCGTGGACGTGCCGCCGCAGGAGAAGCCGCTGACGTCACTGCGGGAGGAGGCCCGGCAGTTGGCGATGACGGCGCCGTTGCCGTCGGTCGCGGAGCTGGCCAGAACGGCAGCCGGAATTAGCGCGCAAGCCGCCAGGACGAGAGCGGCGGACAGGCGACGGAGCGTGTGAGAGGGGCCTTTCATAGTGGCTTAAATTACCGAATTATCGGCAACAGATTATAGGTTTAGCGACGTCACAAGCGGTGGAAGCGGAATAGCCGTCGCCTACCGCTACCCACATCCGGCCGTAGACGGACGTAGAGGCGCTCGTGAAACCGAAGCAATCGTTGGCGGAAGGTGCCGTGAAACCGGACGGGCCCGCGGCGAGCCAGGCCACGCTCCCGTCGGTCGGCAGGACCGGCGCCCCATAGGTCGCCGTATAGCCGGCTCCGGCCTGACGCATGCAATCTACGGTGCGCACGATTTCCTCCGGCGTGCAGATGTGGGACGGTGCCCCGCCCAAAGCCGCGGAACAGGCGGCGCTGGCGCTGGTGTAGCTGCCGATGTTGCCCGTATATCCTGTAACCGTCTTACCGGCGTATTTGGACGCCAGACAGTAGTCGGTCGGAATCCGTGACAGCTGCTTCCAGGAACCCACGCCCTGGCTGTCCGAGCTCAACACGTAATCGGCCACGCCCGCGCCGGCCGTGACCTGCAAGGTGCTAATCTGCACCGTCCCGCCGGCATCCGCCTTGAGCGCCAGCCCCACGCCGCCATTGGACGTGATGTTCGACTGCTTGAAGGCCAAATCGCCGTTGCTGCGGTCCTGATAGGCCTTCCAGGCGCTCTGCACCGTAGCGCCGTTGCCGCTCTGGAACGCCATCTCGGCGTTGACGGAAGCGCTGTTCGAATAGACATGCATCTGCGCGCCCGGGACCGTGGTACCGAGACCGAAATTACCGGCCTGACTGAACCTGGCGGCTTCAAAAAGCGACCCATTGGAAGAAGCCGAGAGCGGCAGGGCGCCGGAGTATGCCCCGGCCGTACCGTCGGTCATGACGCCGGCTAGTCCCGCCACGTTGATGTTGGTCGCGGTGGAGCTGCGGCCGGAGAAAAGCGCCCGCGCGCCGGTGCCGTTCCCTGGCGCGGCCAGATTGCCGAGATGCAGAACGCCGGCCAGCCACGGAGTATTGGCGAAAGCCTCCAACCGATAAGCCGGATTGCTGGAACCGTAACCGATCTGCATGCCGGTGGCGCCCATCACGGCCACGACATTCCCGGGAGCGCCGGCCAGGAAACGGCAGCCGCTCCAGGCGCTCGAGTCGCACAACGACAGCTGGTTGCCGGAACTTAGGCGCATGACCTGATAAGTTATGCTGCTGCCGTTCGGCAGGAAGGAGACGCTGGAATTATTGCCCAAAGAAACGCCGCCGCGCACATCGAGCTTGACCGGCAATCCCAAATTATCGGCAACTGCCGGCGCGGCGGTACCCAAACCGACGTTACCGGATCCGGAAATGCGGAGGGCTTCGGCGTTGTTGGCGCCCAAAATCAGCGGTGCCCCGGAGACCGAACCCAGGGCCATGTTGTTGGGGGAAATCGCCGTCCCAAGATCGCTCACGCTGACAAGATTCGAGTTTGGCAGGCCGAACAGCGCGCCGGCACTGGTGGAACCGCGCGACCGGATGCTCGCCAGCACGCCATTGTCCGCCCGGCTTTGCAGCGATGCGTAATTGGCGGCCGTACCGGAGCTCGCCTGGATGACTTCCTGCACCTCGAGCCGCAAACCGGCCGGCGAAATGGGCGGAGCGACGTTGATGCCGACGGCATTGCCGTCATTCAGCAGCGCGCTCGAGGCGACCCAATCGACGCCGTCCGAGCGGAGCGTCTGGTAATTGACGCCGGCCGGTGACGGCGGCATGGAGCTGCAGGTAAAGGTGCTGCCGTCGAAGGATTTAACGAAATCGTTTCCCGAACAGGCCACGGTCGGAGCCGTGGAGCTCACGGCGCCCCAGGGCACGGAACCCGCAGTGAGCCGACCGCTCGTATCGACCACGAACTTGTCGATCGTGGCGCTCTGCAGACGCAGCAGCGCGGCTCCGCCGGCGGAGGCCGCGGAAATGTTGCCGTAGACCAGATTTCCGCTGGCCCCGAGAACCAGAGAGCCGTTGCCGAGTCCGACGCCGCCGCTCTCGTAGACCTGCATCTGGGTATTTCCCGCCGTCCGGAAAACCAAATCATCTGCGCCGCCCGTGGCGACCGTCTCGAGCGCCAGGCGGCCAGCGCGCCTGATCTCCGGCGTGGTCATGGACACCGGAAAAAACTGCTGCGGTCCCAGAGTCAGCGCGCCGCTCGGCACGATAGTCGCTGCTCCGCTCATGTCCACGTAAGCGGCGTGCCTGGTGGCGTCGGTCACGATGATCTTGCCGGCCGCATCGCTCGTCGCGAACATGTTCAGCGGCATGGTGGTTGAGAGCGTGGCCGACGGGATGGTGCCAATAATGATATTGCCGTCCGCATCCACCTGAAATTTGCTCGATCCGCTGGGCCGCTGGAACAGGATCAGGTTGCCGACCGAACCGGCCGCCATGTCGCCGTAAAACAAGTTGCGGTCCGGATCCAAGGGAGCGCCGATGCTCACGGCCGGCGGCGAACTGTAGCCGGCCTGAAACATGCCCTCAATCTCCAGTTTGCCCTTCACGGCCGCCGTGAAATTCGGCGTGGCCGCCGCGCCGCCCCAGTTGCCGATGTTCAGCACCGTACCGGCGCTCGGGCTGTCGACGCGGATCGCCTTGCCGTCAGTCATCTTCAATTCTCCGCCGAGCTTGATGTTGCCGCTGATGTCGATGGTAGCCGGTTGAGTGCTCGACGGACTGACCAGGATGTACGGATGAGTACAGGTGCTGGTGCAGGGGTTGTAGACCGCCGGCGGGATGCAGGAGGGCGACGCGGACGGCAGGCAGGTCGAGCCGCACATGGTGTAACCGGAGATGCAGGCGCCGCAATCCGTCTGCGTACCGACGGAGCAGACTTCGGTCTTATACTGGCTGGCGCAAGTCGGATTGTGGTCTTGGCACACCGTCGTCGAGCCGGTGCAGTCCACCTGCGACGGCTGACAAGCGCAGGAGCAAGGAACGCATTGGGCGGCCGTGAAGTAGGATTTGACGTATTGGGTGCCCGAACAGCTCGGTTCGCTCTTGCAGGTGTTACCGCACCAGGACGTTCCGGCGTTGACGCACTCGATGCTGCCGGACGGATCCTTGCCGGGACAGGTCAATGCTGAAGCCGGAACGGGCGCGAGGCTGATGCCAGACGACACGACTAATGCTGCAGACACCAAAAGCACACGCCCGCGGCGCAGAACCATGAGAAATCGTGGCTTTAATAAAGTAAGCATGGGTCTGAAACAGAACTGGTGAAAGTATATCAATGAAAAAATAAGGCGGGAAACGCCATATTTCCGCCTTATTTCCGCAACATATCCACATCGAATATCGGGTTGAGGGTTTAAGGTTCAAAGTTGAGAGTTATGACGCGAAAAAACCGCACTGTTGCGCGGCAAGTCTTCGTACAGGCAGTCTGCCCAAACTTTAGTCAACAACTTCCCAACTCCATCTCCTTCTCTCTTTATCTCTACCTCTCTCGGTCATTATTTCTCGTATTTCGGAAATCGGCCCTTCAAGTAGACTTCCCCATTGCGGCCGTCTCCGACAAGTGAGGCAATCCAGTTGATGCTCCGCGCCCGCCAATCGCCGCTATCCTGCCGTCCTAAAGATTCGAAATGAATCACGTCCTTGGCCGCCAATTCACCTAACTGCAGCCTCACCTGCCGGTACTGTTCCGCTACGTCTTTTGGCACTGGAGCCGGTTGGCCGGGAAGAAGGCTCCGTGACTGCCCGGTTTCCCGTTCGATCTCCGCGTCGGACTTCGGCAGCCAAGCGGTAATCGGCGTCGAACCGTCCACCCAAAGGCGCACGGTCTCCGGCGCACCAGCGGCTACCTCACGCGCGTCCAAACGGACGAGCAGGGCCCCGTCAGCATCGACGCCGGAGATGATGCCGCTATGACGGACAGGCATGAGCCGCGCATCGGCCGCGCCTATGGCCGGAGCGTGACGGACGGGACGCAGCGGACCGGCCGCCAGCAGCAGCCGGTCGGAGCCGCCCGCGCCCGCGTACCAGCCCAAGGCCACTCCCGCGCCGAACAGACCGATGGCGCCCGCGACAGACAGGATCGGCAGCAGGTATTTGGCCTTAAAATGGCGCGCACGGGCCATATCAATCGAGGCGCGCGCAGCGCAATTTGATGTTAATCGCCGTATTGCAGGAGGCACCGTTCTTGTCCACGACCACGTCCACGTAAGTCGGGCCGGCCTGCGATTCGTCGCAGGACCAGCCGTTGCGATATATGCAGTTGATCCCGGTCCAGCCGACGAAGACGTATCCGGCCGGACAGCTGTAGCGATGGTAGCTGGGACCGGCGCAGGCGGTGTCGCTGATGTTTTCGGTGACCACGTCCAGCGACGGCCAGGTGGTGCGCGTCACGCCGCCGAGCGTCAGACCGGAGACAGGCAAGGGATCGCGCAGCGAAATCGTGACGTTGCCCGTGCCCGATAGCGGCGAAACGCTAAGGCCGCTGCCCGCGGCCAGACTTGAAACGTAACTGCCGCTCGTATCGCGTCCCAAAACGACGGCGTTGGGCGCGAACGTCGGATTGGGATAGCTGCCCGCCAGGACACCGCCGGCCGGTCCGGTCGGCGCGGAGGGCGGCAAGGTCTCGCAGAGCAGTGCCGCGCCGATGCCGCGCACGAACTGCCCAGCCGCGCAAGCGGCGGGAAAAGAGGAAAGACGCGGCCATGGAATGTCGCCGACGGTCAACTGACCGAGCCGGTCCACCGCGAACCGCGAGGTCCAGATGCCGCTGGCGTTCTTGGTCTCGAGCTTCAGCAGATTGCCCAGCGAGGTGTCGGACATGACGCCGTAAATCAAATTGTCGCCGACCGAGGCCAGAGTCGGAACGGCAGGCAATCCGACGGCAAGCGAAGTCGCCACCTGGGCCGTACCGCCCACGCTCAAGGTGAACTGTCCCCCGCCGAAATTGGCTAGGTTAAGCCCCGTTGCTCCAGTACCGTCCAATCTGATGGCCCGGCCCGAAGACATGAAAAGGTCGCCACCCTGATGGATGTCGCCGGTCACGCTGATATAGGCGTTCTGCGCCGCCGCAGGACTCGCGACGACGTACTCGCGGCAGGCGCCGCTGCAGGCGTCATAGACTTTCGGCGAGCGGCAGGATGCCGAGTTGGACGGCAGACAAACGTTGCCGCAATCCGTAAAGCCGTCCAGGCAGGCGCCGCAAGTCATCACGTCGCCGCTCGTGGAGCAGGTCTGCTGGCGGTTCAGCGACGCGCAGGAGGTGTTGTTCAGCTGGCAGGCGGCGGACATCCCGTCGCAAGCGGTCCGTCCGGACGGGCAGGTGCAGCTGCAGGTCGCGCAATCCAATTGCGTCTTTGATCCGGGCGCGATCGGGCAAAGCGGTTCGGCCTGGCAGGTATTGCCGCACCAGGAAGTCCCGGCGTTGACGCACTCGATGGAGCCGGTCGGATCGCGAAGCGGACAGTATTGGATAGCCGCGACCGGCGGCGCCGCGACGAAAAAAAGCCCTGCGGCGGTCAGGCATGCCGCCGCAGTCTTCAGGACTATCGAGGCTGCGGAACCGGACTTCATAGTTCTCGTCAGCGGCAGCAGCCGAATTGGAGCGACTGGCTGCAGACCGTGAGGAGTCCGGAGCCGCCGCTCGTCGAAAGCGTTTTCCATTTCCGCCCCAGTGTCGAACCGCTGGCGTCCGTCCAGCCCTGACAGTCGTTGGCGAGCGCGGTGTAGCCCGGCGGGCCGCCGTTCAGCCAGAAATTGGTCGCGTCCGGTATGGCCAGGAAGGCCGCGCTGGCGCAGCGAGCGCTCCGATCGATCTCCTCCACGGAACAGACGTGAGAACCCGGATAGGTCTGGGAGCAGATGTAGTCGGCCTTCACGTAGCCGCTGCAGGTGGAAGCGCCGCAAGTGCTGCCGACATTGCCGTTATAGGTAGCAGGCGTCAGGCCGACGAAGACTTCGTTGCCGCAGGAGACCGCGCCCATGGACTGCCAGACCGCGTCGCCGGAGGCGTTGGCGGCGACCAGGACGTAATTGGGCACGGCGCCGGAGGCGACCTGGAGCGTGTTGACGGTGACGCGGCCGGTCGTGTGGGAGATGGTCACGTCATCAAACCCGCCGTCGCGCCGGATAACCAGATTATCGTTCGAGTTATTCATGCCGACGAACCAGCGTTCATGGCCTTGCCGATCAAGCCGCGTACCGGTCCAGGCGCTTGTCACGTTATCCTGATTCAGGCGCATGATGGCCGTGCCGGCCGCGCCGCTCGCGTCGCGGATATCGAGCGGGAAACCCGGGGCGGTCGTGCCAAGGCCGACAGCGCCGGCCTGCGTGATCGTTAACCGGTCCGAGCCGCCGCTCGGCCCCCAGATGCGTAGATCCTTGGTCGCGCCGTTATTCACGTAAAGAGACCAATGGTTGTCCGCGCCGGCACCGTAATGGAGCTGCAGTTCGGGATTCTGTCCGGCCCCGGTTTCCGTGATGCGCAGGCGCGTCACGCCAGCCGAATCGTCCCGGATTTCGGCGAATTCCGCCGGTGTGCCGGTCCCGACACCGAGCGACCCGGTCTGCGTCACGGCCATGATCGTGTTGGCATCCGCCGCATCGCGCACGGCCAGGGCTGAAGCGCCGTTCGCCACGATTCTCACGCCCTCGACGCCGGCGCCCGGCAGGACGCGAATCGCCTGCAGGCCGGAGGGGCGGCTGGCCAAAATGCCGTTCTGCGCGGTCAGCAGGTCCGAAAAGACGCCGAACCGCGAATTCAGGGTGTTGTTCAGGTAGATGGAACCGAACGGCTTGGCCGCGGAACCGAAATCCGGGGCCAAAGGCGCGGCCGGGAACACGGAAGTCGAGATGCCGGTGTAACCGCCGGTGATGGAACAGAGCGGATCGGCCATGTCCGCCGGCGAACCGGAACAGAGGTTGGTCAGGGCGCGGTTCGCGGCCACTGGCGGGATCTTCACACAGATGGGCGTGCCGTCCACGGTGCTCCAGCCTTTGACGTACTCATCGGGCGCAGTGCACTGGGCGTAGTTACCGATGGCGGACCAGTTCACACGGCCAGTCACGAGCGTGCCGTCGTAATCCACGACGAACTTCGGCACAGTCCCCCGGTCGAGCTCCAAGAGGTCGCCGCGCGAGGGATCGGTCATGTTGCCGTAGATGAGGTTCTGGTTGGGTGCCGTGACGGTGGGCGGCGTGGGCCAGCCGGTGGTGATGGTCCCGGTGGAGACCACATTGCCGGAGGCGCCATCCACCTGGAACTGTTCCGTGTTGCCGACCGCGAAGGTGGCTGCGGGCGTGGCCGTGCCGACACCGACATGGTTGGCGTCCGTAACCGACAGGCCGACACCGGCGGAACCGCTGGCCCGGAACGCCGAAGTCGTGTTGAGCGCATCAGCGCCGATGACCTGCAACCGCGCGCCCGGCGAGGTCGTGGCGATGCCGACGTTCGTGCCGTTATCGGTAATCTGGGAATTGGCCAGACTGCCCGGACCGGCGAACTTGACGACCTGATCGGTCGTGCCGACGCCGGTGATATATACGAAAGTACCCCACGGCGTGCAGGTGCCGGCCGGCTTGCCGGTCGAGAATTTGAAGACATCGCTCGAGGAATCGTAGTAGAAGCGACCGGTGTTGTCCGGCGGGCAAGGCGGCGTCACCGCCTGGCCCAAGAGCGTCAGCGCGCCGTTGATGTCCAACGCCGAGGACGGCGCGGTCGTACCGAGGCCGACCTTGCCCTGATCGTCGATGGTCAGGCGCACGGCCGGACCGCCGGCGGCATCCTGGTCCTTGATGATCAGCTTGCCGTTGCCTTCGGCGGCGGCGGCCGCGGTCGAAATCATCAGCCAGCGGTGCCCGGCGTTCTGGTTGGCGTCCAGACTGAAATCCGTGCCCCAGGTCTGGCTGCCCTTGACGTGCAGCGACGAGAGCGGGGCGTTCGTGCCGACGCCGAGCGAGCCGAAATTGTTCAGCACCATCTGGGTGGCTGGCGTCGGCGAGCCGCCGGTGCCGGCCATCTGGAAAATGATGTTCTTGCCGTTTTCGCGGTTGATGTAGGTGTTGCCGTCGCCGCCCAACAGGGTGTAGACGTTGCAGGACGAGAAACCGCCGATGCCGATGCCGACCATGTTGGTCGAACACGCGGCATCACCGAAAGCGATGGTGGTCTGACCGGAGGAATTCTTGGAGATGAGGTTCAGGTCGAAGGGCATGGCCGCGCCGCCGGCGCCGCCCCAATTCCCCATGTAGAGCGCCGAAGCGCCGTTCTTGTCCGCCTGGATGGCCTTGCCGTCGTTCATGACGAGGTTGCCGTTCCCCGGCGTCGGCCCATTCAGGTAAATGTTGCCGTCGTCGAGCCGCACGAATCCGACCTGGTCGACGGTCGCCGGCGGACTGAGCAGCACGTACGGCGTGGTGCACTTGTCCGTGCAGACGTTCCAGGTGGTGCCGGCCGGACAGGTGCGGTTGGGCACGCAATAACCCGGGGCCGGCGAGGAGCAGAGGGTCTGACCGGCGGAACAGCCGGTGGCGCTGCAGCGGTTGGTGTAGATGCCGCCCACGGCGGTCGGCGGCGGCGACGGGGCCACGCCAGGATTGGGGCAGGTGCCGTTCCCGCTGCAGGACGCACCCTGCGTCGAGGTGGGGTCCGAACAGTTGGAGCACGGATAGGTCGCCGTGTC
>JAKAKZ010000024.1 GCA_021824285.1 bacterium | reverse complement strand
GTTGGAGAAGCGGAAAAATTGAGAGAGAGAGAGAGAGAGAGAGAGAGAGAGAGAGAGCAACGACGCCTTTCTCTCTTTTTCTCTTTCCAACTTTCTTTCTTTACACGCCGCGCCACGGCTGTTAGCTTAGCCACATCGTCCTTTCGCAAACGCAGGAGACGGCGTGACCTATCCCAACATCTACTTCGAAAACAAGACGCTCAACCCGATCTACGTCGTGCTGCGCGCCCATCTGGGCACGCTGGAGATCCACGTCTACGACCGCCGGGAGCCGTCAGCCATCGAGCTGGTGCCGTTCAAGGCCGCGGTCGTCCCGGTCGCCGGCCAGCTGGAGGACTGCATCAGCGACGGATCGCTCGATTTCCGTCTCCAAAGCCACATGGCCGCCACGGATCCCCCGACGATCTTCCGGCCGGGCGCGGAATACGCGCGCGGGCCTGACGGACAGATCCTCGGACCCATCTTCCTCTTCGAAAGCCGTCTCAACTGACCGTTCCGGATGCCGGGCATCTCCTTCCCGACGCCGCCCTGCGGCGTCTTTTCTTTTTCGGCCGCCGATTTGCAGTTCCCCTGACCGCTTGTTAGGTTGGATAGGACGGACCTTGCAACCGAGGGACAAATGGCGCCGACACCACCGCCGAAGCTGGAGGCGTACATCTTCTTCGATAACCAGTCGGAACGTCCGCTTTTCCTTCGGCTCAAGCCCCAGGAAGGCAAACTGCACGTAACCCTCTCCGACAACGAGGAAGAGGGGTCGAAACGGATCGAACATGGCCGGATCATCGCGGTCCTGGTCACGCCCGACATCCGCACCTGCCTGCGCGGCAACAAGCTTTGCATGCTCATTAAATTCCAGCTCAAGACGCCGGATCTGAAACTGGCGATGCATAACCTTGGTCAGATCCGCGACGCCGAGGGCCGCGGCCGCGGTCCGCTCTTCCGCTTCATGACGCATAAGGGCTGAAGGAGGTAACTTGGTCTTCTACGTCCAGAACCGCACGGGCGTGCCGCTCCAAGTCACTCTGGACAGCATCGTCACGCTCGCCAAGCCGCAAGGCGTACAAATCACGATCGCCAAGGGTCCGCCGCCGGCCGGACGGCACCTCGACTCGTTCCGCCTGCAGAACCCGATGGCCCGGGCCGTACCGCGCGTGAACTTCACGCCGGATCCGCTGACCGTGGTCAACACGGCCTGCACCAGCTACGAATACGGGCTGGACCGCGACGGCGACCTGCTCTTCGTGATTCACGAACTTCTCATCTGACCCCGCTCTTGCGGGGTTTTTCTTTTGCCGACATGGACGGTTACGGGTCTGGATTCTTGGAGACCCCTGCTGTAGACTGCGGGCCATGTCAACGCGACTGATCGACGGAAAAGCGCTGGCCGCCGCCTGGCGAGAGCGCACCAAAGAGACAGTTACCGGACTGGATTTCACGCCCGGTTTGGGCGTCGTGCTCGTCGGCGACAATCCCGCTTCCCGACTGTATGTCGGCCTCAAGGAAAAGGCCTGCCGTGAAGCCGGAATCCGCTTCACGCTCCGGGAACTGCCGGCGGAGACCGAAGAAGCGGCCGTCAGCGCAGCCGTCACCTCGTTGAATGAGGACCCGGAAATCGACGCCATACTGGTCCAGCTGCCGCTGCCGCCGCACCTGGACGCGGACCGGATTGTCGGCTCCATCGAGCCGGACAAGGACGCGGACGGCTTCCATCCGGCGAAAGCCGACCGCTATCTGGCGGACAGCGCCGCGCGCCGGCCGGTGCTCGTCGCGGCCATCGAAGAGCTGCTCCGCGCCACGGGTGAAGTCATGGCCGGCCAACGGGCCGTAGTGGTAGGCAACAGTTCCGTCTTCGGCACGCCAATCAAGAAAATGCTGGAACGTGCCGGCGCGCAGGCGACCTGGGTCGCGGCGGATGATGGGCGGCTCGCAGACCGGACCGCAGCCGCAGATATGCTGATCGTCGCGGCCGGCCGACCGGGACTGATTACCGGCCAAATGGTCAAGCCAGGCGCCATTATCATCGACGTGGGCACCACGCGCGTGGCGGGACGCACGGTCGGCGACGTGGACATGGACTCCGTGGCGGGTATCGCCGGCCACCTGACGCCCGTGCCCGGCGGCGTCGGCCCCATGACCGTCGCCCTGCTGCTCGACACGGCCGTGGACCTGGCGCGACAGCGCGCAGTCCGGGGAATCCGAGGATAATGCGAAAACGCGCCGATGGGCGCGTTTTGCGTCTCGAAATGCGGTGCTAGAAAATCAGATGCGCGGCGGAAACCGCGACCTCGTAGGCGGCTCCGACGGCCAAGAAAGCCATGGAAACGTATGCGAGAGAAAGCGGTACGCGGAGCGGCGACTCGGTCACAGCCTTAGCCCGCTTCACCCGTACGTAGAGCCAGGCGATGATGAAAGCCTGGACACCGCCGAATACCGCGGCCGTGAAACTGACGATCGTCGCCAGATCCTGCGCCCCCAACAGAAAGAGCCCGAAGGGCACGCCGACCGCAACCAGCCAAGAGACGGACCGGGGCAGGCGGTAATCATAGATGAAAGTATTCTTCAGGTTCTGCGCGGAGGCCAAAAATGAGGTGGCTACCGCCAGGAAGCCGAACAGGGCCGCGACGGTGGCGACGGACGGCCCCATGACGGCCTGCAGTCCGGTCACGGTCTCCACCGTGGTCTGGACGCCGCAGACGCCGTAGACGAGAAACCCGAAACCGGCCGTCAGTACCGCCGCGATCAGCGTGCCCGTGACGATGGAGGCGCGATAGATGCGCCGGTCATTGCCCACCATCTCCTGCATCTCGGCCACGACCGGGAAGCCGGACAATGAAAAGAGGATGATACCGTAGGGCAGGAACCGGTTCCCGAACGAGAGCAGCCGGAAATTTTCGAGCTGCACATGCGGCGCGGCCCAAAAGAAGATCGCAAACATGGCGGCGACGAGACCGGCCGTGGCCCAAAGATCGAGCTCGGACACGATCTCCAGACTGAACCAGACGGCGATTGAGGCAACCAGCGCCCAGGCCAGACGGTAAGCGAAGGGGCTCGCGGCCAGCCAAGGCGACAGTACGGTGTGTAGAAAGGAGCCGCCGGCGACGATATAGGCCAACAGGGCGCCCCAGTAGCTCAAGATGGTCGCGAGACCGGCGACGCGGCCCGCACGCGGTCCGATAAAACGGGCCGCAAGTCCCGGCAGCCTGATCTGCGGTCCCGTGGCGATGGCCGCCTCGGCGTAGAAAAGGTGCTGGAGCAGCTGCACGCCGGTCAGCACGACGAAATACGCCGCAGCTAGGCCGACACCGACGCCGGCGACAGCGAAAGGTACCTGAAACACGCCGAGACCGATGATGGTGCCGACAAGAGCGGTCGTAGCGGTCAGGAACCGTTTGGTGCGGACAGACATGCCTTGATTATAGCACGGGTCGACGGTTCGAAGACGCGGAGAGGCGGAGATGCGGAGTGACGGGCAACGATTGGGGGCCGCCGAACATGCGTGCCGCACTTGACGTCACCTCGGCTGGCCCATATAAAATGCTTAAGTTCCTTTCAATGGATCGGAGCGCGAGTGCGTCGCCGAAACAAGACCGCCAGCCGTCCGCCGATCCTGCTCATCCGCGGGTTCGGCGAAGCGGCTCCCCTGCCGCACATCGTCCGCTGGTACCGGGACCGCGGGTTCGACTTCCGGACCATGCCCTTTTCCGTTCTGAACAGCATGGACATCGTGCGCCACGGACGCGAAGTCCGGCGCCTGGCCACGGAGCTGGCCGAGGACCGCGGTGCCAAGATCAACCTGATCGGCTACAGCCTCGGCGGCATCGTGGGCCTCTACGCCCTGAACTGCCTGGGCCTGCACCGCATCGTCGCCAAGTTCGCGGCCTACGGTTCCCCCTTCCAGGGGACGCCAATCGCGCGCCTGGCTCATCTGGTGCCGCCGTTCTTGCCGCTCGACTGGCAGGTAACGCCGCGGAGCCGGTTCCTGACCGACCTGCTCGCGGACCGCACGGCGGACCAGGTGCCGAAGCTCTCCGTTGGCGGCCGCCGCGACCTGGTCGTCCCCGCCGCGGCCACGCAGTTGCCGCGCGCCAAGAACCTGCTCCTCGACTGTTCGCATTCGTGCTTCATGCATGATACGCGGCCGCACGAGCCCATCGTGGAGTTCTTCTCCTCTTAAGCCCCGCACGACGCGGGGTTTTTATGTGCGGTGATGCAGATATCAAATATAAGATATCTGATCGCTGATATCTGATTAATGGTCACGGGCATCTGTAATCTGCCACCCACAGGATAGGCACACGATGTCCCCGCCGGACCGTTGCCCGTTACCGCGCCCTCCGATAGGATGACCGCGAAGAACCCTCTCCTATGCCCGCTGACGTCCGCATCCCGCCGCAGAACCTCGAAGCCGAGCAGTCCCTTTTGGGCGCGCTGCTCATCGACAAGGACGCGATGCTCCGGATCGCGGACCAGGTCCGGCCGGACGATTTCTACCGTCAGGCCCACGCCGACATCTTCCAGGCGATGCTGGACCTCACGGAAAAGCGCGAACCCATCGACCTGCTGTCGCTCTCCAACCGCTTGATTGAAAAAAACCTGTTGGATTCCGTCGGCGGCCGCAGCTACCTGATCGAGCTGACGAGCGTGGTGCCGACCGCGGCGCACGTCAACCACTACGCCTCGATCATCCAGAAAAAGGCGACCCTGCGCCGCCTGCAGTCCGCGGCCGGCAAGATCTCCCAGCTTGGCTTCGAGGAGGAGGACGAGATCGAGGAGGTGCTCGACCGGGCCCAGCAGCAGCTGTTCGGCGTGTCGCAGAACCTGCTCAAGAACACCTTCACGCCGATCAAGGACGTGCTGGACAGCGCCTTCGAGCGCATCGACGAGATGCACCGCGAGCGCGGCAAGCTGCGCGGCGTACCGACCGGCTACGTCGACCTGGACCGCCAGCTCTCCGGCCTGCAGAAATCCGACCTGATCATCCTGGCCGCCCGCCCCTCGGTCGGCAAGACGAGCTTGGCGCTGGACATCGCCCGTCAGGCCGCGGTGCAGCACCGCATCCCAGTCGGCATCTTCTCGCTCGAAATGTCCAAAGACCAACTCGTGGACCGCATGATCTGCTCCGAGGCCAACGTCGACCTCTGGCGCCTGCGCACCGGCAACCTGCACGACCAGTCCGAGCAGAGCGATTTCGCGCGCATCGGCCACGCCATCGGCACGCTCTCCGAAGCGCCGATCTTCATCGACGACTCGGCCAACGTGAACATCATGGAGATCCGCACCAAGGCCCGCCGCCTGCAGATGGACCACGGCCTGGGTCTCGTGGTCGTGGACTATCTCCAGCTCATGGAATCGCGCGGCTCGAACCGCAACTCGGACAGCCGCGTGCAGGAAGTGGCGGAAATCACCCGCGGCCTGAAGAGCCTGGCGCGCGAACTGAACGTGCCGGTACTCGCGCTCTCCCAGCTCTCGCGCGCGGTCGAGCAGGTCAAGCCGGCCATCCCGCGCCTGTCGCACCTGCGCGAATCCGGCTCCATCGAGCAGGACGCGGACATCGTCATGTTCATCTACCGCAAGTCCGCGGACCGCAACTACCAGCTGGAGGAGATCCCGCTGAACGAGCGCTACGTCACGGAAATCCACATCGCCAAGCACCGCAACGGGCCGACCGGACTCGTGAAGCTGTTCTTCGAGGAGAAGAGCGCCACCTTCCGCAACCTGGACATCAAGCAGGCGGAATTCGTCCCGGCGCCAGCCACGGCGCAAGCGCCGGGAAAGGAGCCGGCGCTCTCCGCGCCGCCGATACCTAAATTTTAATACGAGAAATGGAGAGAAAGAGATGGAGATATTGCCGGTTATTAGGTAAATATCATAAAATTCAAATCTCCACTTTTCCGCTCTCCCGCTTTCTCTCTTTATCCCTCAATCTCTCACCAACCATATGTTCCAGAAACTCAAGCAATTCAAGGACCTCCGCGACAAGGCGAAGACCATCCAGACCGCGCTCGCCCAGGAGCACGTCGAGGCGTCCGCCGCCTGGGGCAAGGTCAAGGTCTGCGTGGACGGCAACCTGTCCGTGACCAACGTGGACATCGACCCGTCGCTCCTGGCGCCGGCCGAGAAATCCAAGCTGGAGTCCGGCGTCAAGGATGCGCTGAACGATGCCGTGAAGAAGGCCCAGCAAAAGATGATGGAGAAGATGAAAGAGATCGGCGGGCTCAACCTGCCGGGGATGTAGTCGGTGAAGCGTGGAGCGTGAAGTTTGGAGCGTGAAGCGCCCAACCTGACTTTTCCGCCCTTAAAACTCCACCCTCTAAACTCCACACTCCAAACTACCGATGCCCAAGTTTCCCAAACCGATCGAAAATCTGATTGCCCAGCTCGGCACCCTGCCCGGCGTCGGCCCGAAAACGGCCGAACGCTATGCTTTTGCGCTGCTCAAGCGGACCGGCGAAGAGCGCGGCCGGTTGGCGACCGCCATTCTGGCGGCCGACGGGACGCTGAAACTCTGCTCGACCTGCCGCAACTACACGGAATCCGATCCCTGCCACGTCTGCGCCGACCCGAAACGCGAACGCGACCTCGTCTGCGTGGTCGCGACGGAGCAGGATCTCCTGGCCGTGGAGCACACCGGCGAATACCGCGGCCTATACCACATCCTCGGCGGCGCTCTCTCGCCGGCCGACGGCATCCTGCCGGAAGACCTGGCCATCCGCGAACTCCTGTCCCGCGTGCGCGACCGCGCGCCGCGCGAAGTCATCCTTGCCTTCGACCAGACCGTAGAAGGCGAATCGACGATGCTCTACCTGTCCGGCCTCCTGCGGCCGCTGGGCATCCGGGCCACGCGGCTGGCGCGCGGCCTGCCCATCGGCAGCGAGCTTTCCTATGCTGACGAACTGACGCTCTCGGACGCCATCCGCGGACGGCGGGCGGTCGGACTAGAAGCCGCCGAAGCTAAAAACCGGACCTGAATCGCGCCAGCCGGCGCGATTTTACTTTACCGACAGACCGGTCCTGCGGCAGGCTGCGTATGTGTTTCCGCCGTTCCCCGGCTCCCGCTTTCCCCAGTCCGTACCCGTCGAAAAGTTTGACTTTACCCAAGCCGCACGGTTTAGTTGCTGTGAGGTCTTTTCAGCCACACTTAGGAGCAACGAATGCGAACCGCCACCCTGTTTGCCGTCCTGACGGCCTCGCTGTTCAGCTGCACTGCCTGCTTCGGTCACTTCAACAGCGCGCCGGGATCCAAGCCGGACGCCGCTGTCATGGCGCCGTCCGCGGGCACGCCCGCACCCGCCGCCCTGCCGGCCGCTCCGCCTGATTACGACGCGACCGACATGAACCGGACGCGCACGCTCATCAAGAACCGCTACGTTCGCGGCGACGTGCACGAGAAGACGCTCTTCTACGGCGCGGTCCGCGGCATGGTCGAATCCCTCAAGGATCCCTACTCCGAGTATTTCGACCCGGACGAGGCCAAGGAGTTCAAGGAAGCCATGTACGGCACGTTCGTCGGCATCGGCGCGGAGCTCGGCGAGAAGAACGGCCGTCTGACGGTCATCGCGCCGATCCGCGGCTCGCCGGCCGAGAAGGCCGGCGTCCGTTCCGGCGACGTCATCGTCAGCATCGACGGCAAGAACGCCCGCGGACTCAAGGTCGGCGAGGCAGTCAAACTCATCCGCGGCAAGGACGGAACCACGGTCAAGCTCGGCCTGTTCCGCGCTGGCACCAAGAAGCGGCTGGAGCTCGAGATCGTGCGCGCCGAGATCGCCATGGAGACGGTCGTTTCCAAGACGATGAAGGTGGGCAAGAAGGAATTCCTGCTCGTCCAGATCAGCGGTTTCCACGAGGAAACGCCCGCGAAGTTCCGCGCGGCAGTGGCCGGAGCCATCTTCCGCGGCGTGGACGGGCTGATCGTGGACCTGCGCGGCAACCCCGGCGGCATGGTCGACTCGGTCCGCAACATCATCTGCAACTGGGACCCCGACGGTCCGGTCACGGTGATGGAGCCGCGTGGCGAAAAGCCGCACCCCATCCTCTGCGAGCAGAAGAGCAGCCTGCTCAAGGACATGAAGACCGCCATCCTCGTGGACGGCGGCTCGGCTTCGGCCTCGGAGATCATGACCGGGGCGCTCCAGGACTACGGCAAGGCGCGCGTCTTCGGCGAGAAGACGTTCGGCAAGGGCTGCGGGCAGAACATCATCGACTACCCGGACGGCTCCTCGCTCAAGCTCACGACCTTCCTCTGGAAGACGCCGAAGGGCCGCAGCATCGACAAGGTCGGACTGGAGCCGGACGAGACGGTCAAGAACTCGGCCAAGGACGACGCGGCCAAGCGCGACGCGACGCTCCAGCGCGCGCTCAAGTGGCTGGCCGGCAAGAACTGACGCTCACTCGGATCCCCTCTTGGGGATCCTTTTTTTATCCGCCGGGCGGCGCAACTGAAAAGCGCCCCAGCGGGGCGCGGGCCGACTCAAGCTGCCGGCGGAAAGAACATCAGGAAAACGTCGTGACGCCGCAGAACGTAGTTTTCTGGCACGACCTTGACGGCCGCGACGATGAAGGTCGGGAGCCCGTCACGCAGGGCCATGAGCAGCGCCTGTCCCTGCGGCGCGGTCACCGCCTTCCACTCCGGACCTGTCGGATCCATGGTGGCGACGTGCGGCACGGCCTCGGCCGGCAAATCCAGGTCAGGTGCGTCGCGCGTCAGCAGGATGCGGACCTGGCCCACCGCCATGCCGGCGAGGTCGCCATGGGCGCGGAAATCCCCATACCCGACAGTGATGCCCGATGGCCGCTTCTGCTTTTTGCCTTTGCCCACGGCAATCTCCGATCGTAAAGTGCTTTGAGTAGGTTATCGCCAGCGCGAATGCAAGTCAATTCGCGGCGTGGGCCGTTAAGGATGAGCCGCCGGCCTCTGGCCAACGGGCAACGGAAGCGGCGCTGAAGGACCGGGCGCGCGGCGTCCGTTGCCCTTTGCCGTCCGGCGTGATAGCCATAATTCATGGTCGGCTTCGGTCGACCGCAGCATACGGACGCACTTTGACAGAAGGGAGAGTAACCCGTGGATCCGAAGGATCGGATCTTTCCGGACGGCTTCCTCTGGGGCGTGGCCACGGCCGCGCACCAGGTGGAAGGCAACAACGACAACGACTGGACCGACTGGGAAAACCGGGGCGGAGCCAAGGACAAGAGCGGTCGCGCCTGCGACCACTGGAACCTGGAGCGCTTCCGACGCGACGTGGCGCTCGCCAAATCGTTGAACCAGAACGCCTATCGGCTGTCGCTCGAGTGGAGCCGCATCATGCCCCGCGAAGGGCAGATCGACACGGCCGCGCTCGACCGCTACCGCGAGATGCTGCGGCACCTCAAGGACGACGGCTTCACCACCATGGCGACCCTGCACCACTTCACGAACCCGCGCTGGTTCGCGGAGCAGGGCGGCTGGGAGAGCGGCCCGCTGCCGCCGTTCCTGCGCTACGTGGGCGAAGCGGTGAACGCGCTCGACGACTACGTCGACCTCTGGGGGACCCTCAACGAACCGACCGGCATGGCCTTCATGGGCTGGATCCAGGGGCAGTGGCCCCCGGGACGGAAGCGCGCCTTCCTCCCATGCCTGCGCGTGCTGTACCGGCTGGCCCGGACGCACGATGCCATGTACGGGCTGATCAGCCGGCGCTCGGACAAGCCGGTGGGGCTGGTGCACTCGATGACCAGCTTTGAGCCGCCGTCGCTGCGGCACGCGGACCGGCTGCTCGCGAGCGCCGTCGAATACCTGATGAACCAGTGGTTCCTGCGGTCCACGCGCGGCGACTACATCGGCGTGAACTACTATACGCGCCGCCGCCTGCGCCTGCTGCGCTACCTGCCGCTCGAGATTTCCGAAGCCGACCCCGAGGGCCGCGCGACGGATTTCGGCTGGGAGATCTGGCCGAAAGGCATCTACGACGTGCTCCTTTCGCTCAAACGCTACCGCCTGCCCGTCTACGTCACGGAAAACGGCCTGGCGGACGCGGGCGACATCCAGCGCGCCAGCTACATCCGCGACCACCTCCGCTGGTTGCGGCGGGCTGTCGCGGCTGGCGTGCCGGTGAAGGGCTACTTCCACTGGTCGCTCCTCGACAACTTCGAGTGGGCCGAGGGCTACTCCAAGCGCTTCGGCCTGATCGAAACCGATTTCGCCACGCAGGAACGCCGCCTGCGGCCGAGCGCGCTGGTCTATGCCGGCATCGCCGGCACGAACGGCGCCACGCTCGACGACGACTGACCCCGACCGCTTGGTCGGGGTTTTTGCGATTCTGGCATGACGGACGGCCTCTCCCCACTTCCGCACCTTGATGCTAAGGTGTCCACCGCCAAGAGATTGGCCGCTCTTTTCACGGAGAACACATGGCTAAAGCAGGATACGCGCTTATCACGGCCGGCAGCACGTCCGTCCGGCTGACGCCGACCAGACGCCTGATCGAATCAAACGACAGCCGACTCGCGGTCTGTCTCGTACACCGTCTCCTGAACCTCGGCATTTCCGTGGTCCTGGTCCGGTCGGAAGACGTGGCCCAGCGCCACGAACTGGATCCCCGGATCAGGCAGTATCCCTTCGAAACCGGCGAGGAGTACATCCAGGCGATTCAGCAAGCCGCGCGAGAAGCGGACCACGCTCTGGGCCGACCGCGTTTTGCCTTCAGCGCGGCCACAATCTCTGATTCTCTTCCGGAAGTGGCCGAACCTGTCGAACCTACGGCACGACGCCAGGTATGGGCCAAGGAAATCGACAGCTGGCGCGAGCGTTTCGGCCGCCAATGTTACATCGTCGGTTTCAAGAACGACGTACCGGCCCTGACGGAAACGCCCATCGCGGCGGCCGGCGCACTGTTGCGCCGGGCCAGGCTGAACCTGGTCGTGGCCAGCAATCCGGCCCATGATGCATCTGTCCATCTGCTGATCAAGCCGGACGGCGGCTGGCACCGCCTCGACGGGCCGATCGCCTCCCAAGCCGAAACGCTTGCCGCGTTCTGCGTGCGCAGCGCCTCGACCCACTGGGCCAGCAGCCGAGCAGTTGGCACGCTGTCGCCGGACGAAATCGGTGCCCGACCGCATTGCGCAGCCGCGGAAATGCTGGACTTCGGCCGCCGCGCCAACCTGCTCAAGGCCGACGCCAACGGCAACGCCACGAGCCGCGCCGCCCAAGGCCGACTCGACCTCTGGACCACGCCCCGCGGCCGCCCGGACAAGAGCCGGCTCACGGCCGCAGACCTGATCCTCGCTGTGCCCGACCTCGAAGACCGCCGAATCCGCTTCCGCAGCGATCCGGCCGCACCGCCGGAAAAGCCAAGCATCGACACCTACGTGAATGCCCTGCTCTACGACGCGCTGCCGGAGCTGCAGTCCACGCTGCATTTCCACAATGCCTGGGCGCTCGACGCCGGACCGCGCACGCGGCTCGACTGGCCCTGCGGTTCCGCCGAGGAAGCCGGAGCCATCGAAGAGGCCGTGGCCCGCTGGCGCACGGCACGTCCGGACCGCGCCAAGGACGGCTCGCTCATGGTCGAACTCTCGCACCACGGTCACCTGCTCCTGTCGTTCGACCACCATACGACCCTGAAGCACCTGGCGTTCGCTTGGGCGATGGCCGAGGCCGCCTACTGGCAGCATCTCAAGGAAATCGGCCAGGAGGCCGAGCGTCCGAAGCTGGCCTACACGCCGATCTTCCGGCGCGAAGACATCATCGGTCTCTGCGCCACGCACCGCGACGGCTGGAACTCGTTCTACCTCCTGCCGGGGGCGCGCGGGTACGGAACCGGCGAACTGCTGGCCCGGCTCATCGACGCGCGCCGTGCGCTCGTCGGTGTCCATCGCGACTGCAAGGTCGAAGATTGGTACCGCGACCGCGGTTTCCGCGTCGTACGCCGCGACGGCGATCTGGCAGTCCTCGAACCGCCGAGCCGCCGCGACGACCTCATCGGGGCGGCCACCATGCGCATCCGCTGCGCCACGACCGGCCGCCTCCTGCTGCTGCGCCGCGGCCACGAGCCGTGGCTCGACCACTGGGCCAATCCCGGCGGCTGTTTCCAGCCGGGGTCGGACAGCTCACCCTGGGCCACGGCCTGCCGCGAGACAAAGGAAGAGCTCGGTCTCGACCTCTCGCGCCTGACCGAACCGCCGCCTGAAAGCCGGTCCGTCCACATCTCGCGCGGCGTCACGCCGGATGGGTACGAGCGCACCTACCGCACGACCTGCTACCACGTGGATGTGCTGCGGGAATATGTGCCGACCATCGACCCGGAGGAGGTCCGCGAGGCCCGCTGGTTCACGCCGGAGGAAGCCCGCAGCCTCCTCATGGCGCGAGGTACGCGCGAAGCTCTCCGCTTCTCCATGCCGTAGCCCGTCACGAACCAGTCTTGCCGCCGCGCTTATCGCGGCGGCTTTTTATTCTGCCGACAGGTTCGGCAAACGAAAAACGGCGTCCGCGGACGCCGTACGAAAAGATTACGACAGCTCTTTCACCGGAGCGATGAGTACCTCGTGATACGGATCGCGATGCTGGACCTCCAGCTTCTTCTGCAGGTTTTCCGCCCGCCGCCGGTTCCTGGCGCGGTACGCGACCGGCTCATCAGGATCCATCGGGTTGTTGTCGACGACGACAACGACAAACCTTTCTTGTTTTCCGTTCTTGGCCAATTGGCCCTCCAATCGCTGCTGCCGAAGGAAATATCGCAACACGCGCCGCAAAAGTCAACCGTGACAGCGGAGGGGCGCCGGATCTCGGTGCACGCCGACAAAAAACCCGGACTTGCGTCCGGGCTTTTTCTTTCAAGCGATTACGCCTTGATCTCCTCGATCTTCAGCGCGGTGAACTCCTGGCGGTGTCCGGCCTTCCGCTTGTAGCGGACCTTAGGCTTGAACTTGATCACCGTGACCTTCTTGGCGCGGCCATGGCCGGTGACGACGGCGGTCACCTTGGCACCTTTGACGGTCGGCGCGCCGACCTTGGCGTCGGAACCGTCCTCGTTGGCGACGAGGAGCGGATCGAAGGACAGCTTCTCGCCCTCCTTGACTTCGAGTTTCTCGACGCGAAGAGCCTCACCCGGCTTCACCAGGTACTGCTTGCCTCCGGTCTGGATGACAGCGATGTTGGACATATAAACAAGAACCCGGCTCGCGGGTGATTGAGTCAGGTGACACTTTACCCGAAGGCCCTAAAGGTGTCAATGGCCCTAATCAGGCTTAACGAATCGAAGTTTCGGCGGCGGATTGCCGAGCTTAAATCACTCCATCTTCTCGAGTCCGACCATGGTTCCAGGTACGACACCATGGGCGGCGGCAAAACCGGCTTTGACTTCGAGCACGGTATCGACCGGGCCATTCGGCGCATACGTCGGCAGCTGTCCGGAGCCCGAAGGCACTGGCGCGTTCGCCGTGATATCCACGACCTGGCCGTGCCGGATCCAGATGATGTCGATGGGGAAAAGCATGTCTTTCATCCAGAAACGCTGGCTGCTGGCATGCCGGAAGAGAAAAACCATACCCTCATCGTCCGCTAGCGGCGCGTGGCCGGAGAGCCCCCGCACTTGGGCCGCGGGCGAGTCCGCCACTTCCGCCTTGAGCGTCACGCCGGCCAGGCGCACGAACAGGCGATCCTGGTGCGCCGCGCCGGGCCGGAAATACCAGAACAGGAGTCCGGCCGCGCCGAGAAGCAGGAGCGCGGCCAGAACCGCGGCGAGAAGGTGGAGCGTGCGTAAGGAAATCATATTTTTTCAATTTTTGGGGCTTTGCGACGGGTCAGGGCCAGGGTGAAGGCGCCGGCGGCGAACAGCAGGCTGGCGGAGAAGCCGAGCGCCACGACTTTCTCCCAGCCGCGCAGGACGAGCGTCGAGACGCCGAACAGCGCGGCCGCGAAATAATAGATCAGAACGACTTGCCGTTGGGTGAAGCCAACATCGAGCAGGCGAAAGTGGAGATGCGTCCGGTCGCCGCCGAACGGCGTCCGGCCGCGCCGCAGCCGGCCGATAATGACGAGCGCCGCATCGAAGATCGGCAGGCCCATGACGAGAAGCGCGGTGGCGATCTTGCCGCCCGAAACGATAGCCAAGACGCCGAGCAGGAAGCCGCAGAGCGTGGAGCCGCCTTCACCGAGGAAAATGCGCGCCGGGTGGAAATTGAAGACCAGAAATCCGAAGCAGGCGCCGGCGAGCGCCAGCGCCAGGAGGGCCGTATCCGGCTGGGCGACTTCCCGCATCAGGCTCACCGCGGCGAGAATGAGCGCGCCGATACCCGTGACGCCTGCGACCAGGCCATCGAGCCCATCCAGGAATTTGGTGGTGTAGGTCATGCCCAAGAGCCAGACGAGCGTGAACAGGTCCGCGAGGACCGTCAGCTTGTAGGGAACGCCCTGCCAGGTCAGGACCGGCAGCACGACCTCATCGAGATGCAGCAGGCCGCCGAAGGGATTGGTCACGTAATCCACGCCGATGCCGGAAGCGATCACCGCGAGCGCGGCAAGGACCGGCCAGAGGAACTGCCGCCAGGGCTTCAGGTTCCGCGCGTCATCCCATGAGCCGCCGAACACCAGCAGCGCGCCGGCGAGGGCCAAGCCGACCAGATACTTTTCCTTGATGTGGGCGGCGGGCAGGAGGCCCAGATAGACCGCGGCCAGCAGGCCAAGCACCGTGGCGGCATAGACGGCGAGGCCGCCGAGCAGCGGCACGGGCCGGGCATGGAGCTTCCGGGCCGCGTCCGGCCGATCCACCACGCCGGCGGCCATGGCCAAACGGCGCACGAGCGGCGTAAGCAGCACGGCGCTGACGAGAGCGGTGCCGAAGATTAGGCTAAAGGTCGCCACAAAAGGGGTTGCGGAATACCGCGGCGGCTTAAACCGCCTGTCCGGACACACCTTACCATTTTACGGGCTAATGAAAAACGGACCCGTGCGGCGAGTCCGTAATGAGATGGACGGCGCGTCAGCGCGCTGGCCCGTAGGTCAGCTCATGGATCATGAGCGAAGAACCTGGGATTCCTTCAGCTGAAAAGTACGGCGTCGGAACTTAAACGCAAACCCCGTGGCCCGTTAATCCTAGAGGCAAGCTCCGCCAACGTCGCTTGACCTGGCGCGGCCAAAATGTTTGTCTGAAGAACGTCCGTCCAGCGGGGCGGAAAGGAGGTTCATTGAAAAAACAGCGGCACTTTTTCATCACGAGAGAGGTTGAGGCATGAGTCCACGCATTCGGCTGTATCGCTTGGGCCGACACGCCCACGGGAACGACCTGGAGGTCTCCTGCGGCGTGCTGGACATCATGGACGGCAACGAAGTGAAGTGGCGAATCGTCACGGACTGCGGCTCGGCCACCGACAGCGGGCAGAAAAAGCCCGGGCTCGACCTGTCGCTTTTCGACGACGGCCGGCCGATTGACCTGGTGCGCATCACGCATGCGCACTTCGACCATGTCGGCGACCTGCCGCGGCTCCTGCCCTACTTGGGTCTGAACGCGGCGATCGTCATGACCAAACCGACCCAGATGACGGCGGAACGCATCCTGCGCTCCGGACTCCACGTCGAACGTCCGCGCTACACGGAGGATCAGGTCAAGGAGACCCTGCGGCGCATCCGCGCCATCATGCGGCCTGGCGAACACGAGTTCCTGCCCGGCATCAAGGACTGGGTCCAGCCCGAAGGCCACGTCAATGGAGCCTGTTCGTTCACGACGCGCCTCGGCACGGCCAACGTGCACTACTCCGGTGACCGCTGCGACCACGACCAGCCTGGCATCCTCGGCGCGCTGCCGCTCCCGGAAAAATGGCGCCCGACGGTCATCGCCGGCTCGGACTGCACCTACGGCGCTGCCGACGACGCAAAAGCCGTCAGCTGGGTATCCGAAATGGATCGGGCCGCGCGATTCGCCAGCGAGACGATGTCCCGCGGCGGACGCGTGCTCTTCTTCACGTTTGCGGTGCATCGCGGCGGCGCGGTAGCCGCCGGGCTGCAGCAGCGCGGCGTGGCGCGGCTGGGCCGGATCTTCATGGACGGCTCGGCCATCGACTTCGCCAAGCTCATGGCCCAACATCGTCTCTACTGGTCCGCCCGCGACCGCCAGATCGACATCAACCGCGTCACGTTCATCAAGGACGCGCGCCATCGCTTCGGTGTCGCATCCTCGAAGCGGGCCTACGCGGTCGTGGCCCCGCCCGGCATGGGAGGACCGGCCGGCAGCGGCGTCTGGTGGCGCGAACGCCTGCTCGGCGATCCGGACGCCGCCATCGGCTTCACCGGCTATGTCGCGCCGGGCACGGACGGCCACCGCATCCTGCAGGCCGCCGCGGCCCGCGACCGCCTGGGGCTGAAGGAGATTCCGCTGAAGCTCCAGACCATGCTCAAGGACGGCCGGCTCGGCGAAATTGAAACCGTCCTGCGCTGCAAGGTGGACCAATTTCGGCTCGGTTCGCATAACCGACGCGGCCTCATCCTGGATTGGTTCCGTCTGTACAAGCCCGAAGTCGCCGTGCTCTCGCACGGCTCCCCCACCTCCTTCGATTCTTTGGAGGCGGAACTGCAGGGCGACATTCCGCAGCTTTACCGCGCGGACCGCACGGCGGCGCTGGAAATCGACCTCTAACAGCGGTTATTAGTTGAGAGTTCAGAGTTGAAAATTCGGCCTACGAATATCTTTAAGACCACCTTCGGTGGTCTTTTTTTATCTATTTTAAGCTAATTTAACGATATTGCAGTGATTGCCAATAACCATTGACAAAGTACATATTTTGTGCTATCCTTAGCGCACAAGTAGTCCTTTCCCAAGCGTCAAAAACTGGAGGTCAAACGTGAAGCCCAAGTACCAAGAGACGAATCCGTTCGTGGCCCGCGACAACCGGCAGCGCGGCAAGGCGCTGTTCGGCACCCCCAACCGGGTGCTCATCCAGATCCTCTCGGACAACTCCGTCTTCACCGGCCTGCGCAAGGTCGAGCGGGACGAGACGGTCCAGCGCGAGCAGCGCGTGGAGGACGCCAACAAGCTGGGCGTGAACGCCTACCTGAAGGGCGGCGACCCCAACAACAACCTCCAGGTGGTGCAGAACGCGCCGACCGTCAGCCTGGCCAAGCTCGTCACCGAGCTCGAGGCCAAGGGCTTCCGCTACATGGGGGCCCACTCCTACACCAAGGAGGGCAAACGGGTCCCCACCAACGTCCTGCAGTTCTACAAGGACGTCGGCGACTGGAAGCCGCAGGAACTGCCGGCCGCGGTGCGCGAGTACCTCGCCACCCGCGTCTTCGCCCAGGTCTCGGTCTGGGCACGCGACGCCAAGCTCGACGAGCGCGGTCGGATCGACTCGATCCTCTGCTCCGAGGGCCAGCCGTCCGCCAAGAAGGCCGTGGCCCAGCTCCGCTTCACGGAGTCGGGCAACAGCTACGAGGTGGACCGGCCCGAGTAGGCCTCCGCCGAGCAAAAAACTTCCGGGCAGTCAGCGATCAGCTGGCTGCCCGGTTTCTTTTTGCGGAGACGCGGAGACGCCTCGAACTTTTGACAAACAAGGCGGTGCGTCAAATTAGTCGCTACTCCGAATCTCCGCCACTCCGCATCTCCGAACCCTAAACTTATTCCTCCTCCTGCCGCGACTCCATGATTTCCCTCTCCGCCGCGCCAAACCGCTGGCGCAAGCCGGCCAGTGAGCCGGTGCCTAGAATCTCTTTCACATCCACTGCCTCGCGGCTGACCCACTCCGGAATCGGCTGACCGAACTGCAGGCGGAACAGATGGATCAGCACGGTCTGCGCATAGGCGTTCTTCGGCAGATCGAAGGAGAGCGCTACGCCGGAGTCCGTGGCCGCGGCTTTCAGGTTGCGGGGTTTGAGCCGCAACGGCACGGTCTGCGGTTTGAACTGTGGCAGGAACCGACAGCGGGCCAGATTCGCCGCATATTCCAAGGTGCGGTCCGCGCGCAGGTAAGTCAGATACGGTTTGACCGACTCCGGTCCTGGCGAGAGCAGGAACGGTATCTCCTCGCCGACCTCACCCAGGCCGCGGGCCGCCTTGGCCATGACCCGATTGGCCAGATAGCTGGCATAGGCGCGGACCCACATCTCGGCCTGATCGGGCACGGCCGCGACGGCGGAGATGGTGCCGCGCCCGGCCGGATAACGGGCCAGGGTGTCGAGCATGATATTCTCGTGGCGGAAGGAGTACGGCAGGGCGGCGAAAACGGCGGCCATGGCCGACCAGTCACCATACTGTTTTGCGGCCGCCGCCCGCAGCCGGGCCGCCTCCGGCATCTCGGTCTCGCTCGGCGCAGTCAGGACCGCCTTCACGAGTCCGTCGAAATCGCCTTGGCAAAGCAGCATGCCGAAGAGGTGCGACAGGAAGCGCGGCGGACCGAAGCGCTGGGCGCCGAAATAGTTGGCCACGCCGCGACTTTCGATTTCCGCGACCTGCGCCTGGAGCGCTGCAGCGGCAAAAGATCTTTCCGTCCGGACGAAGACCGTGTGGCGGTTGCCGCCGAGATCTCCAGGCGTGGCCGCGCCCTTGCCCTCGGCCAGGCGGTTCAAGACGATATTGGAGAAATTCAACTGTGCGGCGGCGGAAAGCTCCGCCCCGCGCACGCTGATCCGTTGGGCCGAAACCGCATCCGCGTCTTTGGCGCCGGCGAAGCGCACGGCCTCATTGGGTAGGCCGAGACCGGCAGCGACAGCCGCGGCCGCCTCCGCGGTCGGCAGACCGATCTTCACGAGGTCAGCCCAGATCGTGCCCTGACCGCCGAGCGGATCGGCCGCAGACGGACCATCAGCCGCAGGCACCGCCGACCCGTCGGTCTGGATCTCTTCCACGACCGTATCGAACGGCGAAAGGCGCGCATAGCCGCGCGGCAGGTCGTCCGGCAGGGCCGTGGCACCGATGCGCACGAGCACGCCGTCGCGCGCCGCCGCGGCCGGACGAAAATCAGCCGGGCGTTCGGCCCGGGATGCGGCGGTCAGTTCCTGCTCCCGCAGGCGCAATTCTTTTTCTTTGGCGATGTCGCGCATTGGAATTCGGATTTATGGCGGAATCAGGACGCTTGAGGCTCTATGGCGGCTACCTGTCAGCAGACCACAAAAGTCCGCATCCTTCAACCCCTGACTGCGCCTTACGGAATACAAAAAAACGGCCTGGCGGCCGTCCGGTCAGCGCATGGCCACGAGCGGCGGACCGGCATCGACGTATTCAACGGACGTGGCCGGCACGAGGCCCATGGAGGAGATGCGCGCATCGACGTTCTTGAGGGAGCGCGCGGTCACGACTTCGATATCCAACCGCTTTTTCTGCTCTTCCAAACCGGCGATCTTCTGCTCCAGGGCACGGAGGGCGAAACCCTTGGCCGCAGAGGCGTTGTTCATGGCCAGATAGGCGACGCCAAAAGCCGCGGCTCCGGCCAAAAGCAGCGCGGAAGCGGCGGCCGCCAGACGCCAGCGGGCATAGGCGATGCCCGGGTGGACGACGGAAGGTGTTGGCGCGTAAGTCGAGTTCATGGCTTTAAAGTTTTCGGGCGAGGCGCAGCTTAGCGCTGCGGGCCCGCGGATTTCTCTCGTTTTCCTCGTCGGTGGCGATGAGCGGCCGCTTGGTCAGAACCTCGATTCTGCCGGCCGCGGCTTGAGCTTCGAAGAACTTCTTGACGATGCGATCCTCGAGCGAGTGGAAGGAGATGACGCCGAGCCGTCCGCCGGAAGCGAGCGCGTCGAGCAGGATCGGCAGGGCCGTCTGGACGTTGCCGAGCTCGTCGTTCGTCGCGATCCGCAGGGCCTGGAAGGTGCGCGTCGCCGGATGGATCCGGCCACGGCGGTAAAAGCCCGGTACCGCACCGTAGACGATCTGTTCGAGCTGCAAAGTGCCGACGATGGGCGCCTGTCGCCGCGCCGCGACGATGGCGCGGGCGATGGTGCGGCTGAACTTCTCTTCGCCGTACTCCCAGAGTATCCGCGTGAGCGACTCTTCGGAGTCGTTGTTGACGATATCCGCGGCGGTCAGTTCCTGGCTCCGGTCGTAGCGCATGTCCAGCGGTCCGTCCTTACGGAAGCTGAATCCGCGCGCCGGATCGTCGATCTCCAGCGAGGAGAATCCCAGGTCGAGAAGCGCCGCCTGAACCGGCCCGAAAGAGTGGGAGAGGAGGACCCGCCCGACGTCTTTGTAGTTCGCGCGGACAAGCATGGCGCGCGAGCCGAAACGTTCGAGCTTTCTTCGGGCCGCGTCAAGCGCCGTTTCGTCGAGGTCCAGACCCAGGAGTCTGCCGTCCGGCGACGTGCGTTCGAGAACCGCGGATGCATGGCCGCCCGCCCCCACGGTGCAATCGATGACATCGTCACCGGGACGCGGATCCAGCCCTGCGATGGTTTCGCTCAAAAGGACGGGAATGTGCTCGTTTTTGTTTTCATCTGTCGGCATAGCGGTGGGCGTGTGGAACGGCCAAGCTCACACGCCCATCTCGCCGAGCCGTTCTGCTATTTGGTTGGAATCCTTTTCGGTCCTGGACTTGTATTCGGCCCAGGCGGACTTGTCCCAGATTTCCAGACGGTTGTAGAGACCGGCGATGACGACCTCCCGACCGAGTTTGGCGAAGTCGCGCAGATACTCCGGCACCACCACCCTGCCCTGACCGTCGACCGTCACGTCCATCGCGCCGGCGAGCATCAGGCGGGCGAAAGCACGATTATCGGCATGGCTCTGCGGCAGCGCGGCCAACTTGTCGGCCAGGCGTTTCCATTCCTTCAGCTCGTAGACGACCAGACAGAAATCCAAGCCGCGGGTGACGACGGCCTTGGCGAGACGGCTCCGGAACTTCACCGGAATGGCCAACCGCCCCTTCTCATCGATGGCGTGGTGGTATTCGCCGATGAACATGGCTGAACCGGATTAGTCGAAAAGCGGCCGTAAGGCGGAAAAAGGACAAACTACTGAGCTTAAATCCAGCTTATCCCCACTTATCCCCACTTACTACCACTACACCTATACTATACGCCACTTCGCGGGATGGGGCAAGGGTTGAGTGCCTTTAAAGAGGAGAGAGAGAGAGAGAGAGAGAGAGAGAGAGAGAGAGATTGAATC
>JAKAKZ010000063.1 GCA_021824285.1 bacterium | reverse complement strand
CGCTCCCCGCTCCAAACTCCCCCTACGGCGTCATCTTCCGCCCCGCGATCTCCTTCTGGACGGCCGCGATGAAGCTCTTGAGCGCCATCGGCTTCTCCTTCTGCTTGCCGCGGATGCGGACGTTCACCTTCCTGAGCGACTTTTCCTTGTCGCCGATGACGAGCATGTACGGCGTACGCATCTTCTCGGCCTTGCGGATCTTGTAGCCGACGGTCTCGTTGCTCTCGTCGCAGGCCGAGCGCAGGCCCTCGGCCTTGAGCAGCGCATGCAGCTTCTTGGCGGTCTTCTGATGCGTCTTGCCGACGGGGATCACCTGAACCTGCACCGGCGCGAGCCAGGTCGGGAAAGCGCCGGCCACGTGCTCGATGAGCACGGACAGGAACCGCTCGATGGACCCCATGATGGCGGCATGAATCATGACCACGCGCTCTTTCACGCCCTCCTCGCTCATGCAGGCCAGGTCGAACCGCTCCGGCATGTTCATGTCGAGCTGGATGGTCGCCACCTGCCAGGAGCGGCCGAGCGAATCCACGGCCATGAAGTCCAGCTTCGGGCCGTAGAAGGCCGCCTCGCCAGGTGCCTCGACGTACTCGATCTTCCGCTTGGCGGCGATTTCGCGCAGGGTGTCCTCGGCCTTCTTCCAAAGCGCCTTGTCGCCCAAGTACTTCTCCGGCTGTTTGGGGTCATGCAGGGAGAGACGCAGCTTCAGCTTGAGGTTGAACGTGCCGTAGAACTTGCGGACGATGTCCCAAATGGCGATCATCTCGGCCTTAACCTGGTCCATGCGGCAAAAGACATGGGCGTCGTCCTGGGTGAAGGCGCGCACGCGGGAGAGGCCGGACAGCTCGCCGGTCTGCTCGTCGCGGTAGCACATGGTGGAGTTGGCGTAGCGCTGCGGCAGTTCGCGGTAGCTCCACGGCCGGCGCGCGAAGATCTGCGTGTGGTGCGGGCAGTTCATCGGCTTCATGGCGAACTCATGCCCCTCGCGCGTCTTGAACTTGAAGAGGTCGTCCTTGTACTTGGCCCAGTGGCCGCTCTTCTCGTAGAGCTCCTTCTTGGTGATGTGCGGGATCTCGACGCGATCGTAGCCCTTGGCCTCGCGCAGTTCCCAGACGAAGCCGTCAAGGAGCGAGCGGATGAGCTGGCCGCGCGGAGTGAAGAGCGGCAGGCCCGGGCCGACGAGTTCCGAGAAAACGAACAAGTCCAGTTCCGGACCGAGCTTCTTGTGGTCGCGCTTCTCCGCCTCCTCGATCATCTTCAGATAGCTGTCGAGCTCCTCTTGGGTCGAGAAGGCGAGGCCATAGACGCGCTGAAGCATCTTGTTCTTCTCGTTGCCGCGCCAGTAGGCGCCGGCGACGCTCCTGATCTTGAAAGCGCCGATCTCCATGGTGTTGGCCACGTGCGGGCCGCGGCAGAGGTCGGTGAACTTGCCGGTCTTGAAGACCGAGGCGCTCGCGGCGCCGGCTTCCACGTCTCCCGCCTCCTCGTCGGAGACCGCCGTCGTGCCCTTGGCCTTGAGCGACTCCAGGAGATCCACCTTGTAGTCCTGCTTCAGGTCCGTGAACAGGCGGATGGCCGCGTCGATGGGCATCTCCTCGCGCACGAACTGCAGCTTGCGGGCGCGGAGGTCCTTCATGCGCTTCTCGATCTTCTGGATGTCGAGCGGCGTAAGCGCGCGCGGCAGGTCGATATCGTAATAGAAGCCGTTCTCGATGACCGGACCGACGCCGAACTTGGCCTCCGGGAAGAGCTCCTGGACGGCGGCCGCCAAAAGGTGCGCGGCGGAGTGGCGCATGGTGTCGACCGGAGTGAAATCAGCTGGTTTGACGGCGGGCATAACGGTGATTTGTGGCTAGTGGTTGGTGATTGGTGGCTGGCGGTTGGTAGATTTCGAAAAACCCGCCGACCTACCAATCACTAGTCACAAATCACTAAACACTGAAAAAGCCTGTTTATCTTAGCCTAGGGGTCGGGAATGGGCAACGCGGCAGCCATTGCCGGCAGCAGGATGCGGAGGATTGAAAATTATCACGTCAAATTAGAGCGGACGTGCTATAATGTAAGCACAGCGGCAAACCACTATGAAAGTCTACTGCCTACCCGAACCGACGCCAGCGGAAAGGGACCTCATCAACCAGCTCGGCGGCGACAGCTCCGAAGCGGGGGCGCATTGGCGCGTATTCCCGAACGGCGAGCTGTTTGTCCGCGTCGATAAGCCGGAAATCTCGACCTTGGTCATCGGCCGCACGAGGCCGCCGTCCGACGATCTGCTGCGCACCCTGTTGCTCGTCGACACGCTGCAGCGCGAGGGCGCCAGGGACATCACCGTGGTCATCCCCTACTTCGGCTACTCCCGCCAGGACCGGCAGGTCGCCCCAGGCGATTCGGTCGCGAGCGAACTGGTGCTCAAGGCCCTTGCCGCGGCCGGAGCCACGCGAGTCGTCACGGTGGACATGCACAGCGACCGCGTCACCTCAATCAGCCCGATTCCCGTCACCAATGTCCCGGCCGTCGAAAAGCTCGCGGCCAGGATCAGGCAGGAGAACCTGCCGCCCGGAACCACGATCCTGTCGCCGGACAAGGGCGGCGTCTCCCGCGCCGAAAGATTCTCGGCCCTCCTCGGCACGAACGTGCAGGTGGCATGGATGGAGAAGAAACGGCTGGAAAGCGGCGCCGTAGCCATTACGCAGGTCCACGGCGAACTGAATGGCCACACGGCCGTGATCGTGGACGACATCGTCGACACCGGCAGCACGATCGCCCAAGCCACTAACCTGCTGCGCGACCGCGGCTATACCGACATCTATCTGGCCGTGACGCACGGCTGCTTTTCCGGCGTCGCCGACGTCGTCATCGGCGACTTGGGCTTCAAGAAGATCTTCGTCACGGATACGGTCGAGCTGCCCGCCAAGGCGCAGGAGCTGCCGGGGCTCCAGATGGTGCGCCTGCAGGCGGAAATCGCGGTAGCGACGGCCGCAGCGATCAAGGCCAAGAAGCCCTGACCGCCGTTGCGGAAGTTCAGGGCCAGACCCCGGTCGGCGGCAAAGAAAAACCCCGGTGAACCCGGAGTTTTAGAATCGCACTGATTTATCAGCCGGGGTCGGACCCCGACGTGGGTGCCGCGGCTCAAAGATTGATGCCAAGGCGCCGCAGGATCTGACCCTCGCGCTCGATGTACTCGAGCAGCTGCAGCCTGACCGCCGGACGGCCGGCCAGAGTCCTGATCTTCGTGCCGAAGCCGTTGCGCTCGCAGAAGCCGCAGTGCGGGCAGATGCGCCGCTGGTCGCCGCCGCGCAGGGCGATGACGTCCGGGTGCGGGCAGAGGCTCTCCATCTCGTCGATGAACTTGTCCTTCTGCTCCCGCAGGAAGTTCGCCTCCGCGCTGTCCTGGTCTTCGAGATGGCGGTAAGCGGCATTGATGCGCTTGATGTCCTGGACGCACGCGCTGATGCTTCTCTTTTCGGCCATGGCCGAACCTCTCTTCAAAAGAGCCGTGCCTTATGGATACCCCGTCCGTGGCCGCGCGTCAAAACCGACGTGGTCAGTCGGCGAATTCCTGGGTGACCATCAGGCCGCGGCCGGGCACGGCTTCGATGCCGATGCCGACGCGGGAAAAGACCGAGGACAGGATATTGGCGCGGTGCCCGGGGCTGGCGAGGAGACCGGCGTGTGCCGCGGTCAGGTCCTTGGCGTAGGCGATGTTCTCGCCGAGCGCGCGGTAGCGCAGATCGTCCATGGCCGCGGCGCGCTGCAGCGCGGTCTGGCCGTCCGGCGTGGCGTGCGAGAAATAGCCGCGCACGAGCATGTCGGCGCTGTGCAGGCGCGCCAGTTCGGAGAGCTTACCGTCCCAAACGTAGGCCGGCAGGCCGTTTTTGACGCGTTCAGCATTAACGAGCTCCAGCATCCGCTGTTCGGCTTCGGGCACCACCGTCATTTCCGCAGTCTTGAAGCCGAGATCCAGGCGGTCGCTGTAGTTGTCGGTCGTCAGGAAGGAGAGAGTCTCCTGGAAGGCGCCGCCGTAGAGACGCGAGACCAGCCGCTCGATGGAGGCGGCCTGACGTGAGAGCGGTCCGGAGAGCAGGCCGGCGTCGATGTCCGCGCTGACGTATTCCGGCAGGGGCAGGGCGGCGAGGAGCGAGAAGGCGAAAGACATGATCACCACGAACTCCAGCACGCCGGTGGCGAGTCCGGAAAGGCGGTTCCAGCGGCTCAAGGCCACGGCCTGCGGCAGACGCCGGACGACGAGGCGGACCAGCCAGGCGAAGACGTAGCCGGCTGTCCACCAGATGGCCATGAAGGCCAGCGACTTGGCCACGCCGCGCGACATCTGCAGGGCAGACGACAGCTCGTTGGCGAGCGGCACGTAGGCGATAGTCGCCACGCCCAAGGAGGCGCCGAACCCGACCAGGTCGAGCACGCTCGCGATCAGGCCGCGGTGCCAGGCCGCGCGCAGCAAATAGCCCAGAACGAGCAGCGCCAGCAGGTTGGGCCAGAAGTTATGCAGTACCGCGAGGAGCATATGAACTCATGGTACCAGCCCGCGGCGAGGGTGGACAAACGCTCGAGAGAGAGAGAGAGAGAGAGAGAGAGAGAGAGAGAGAGAGAGAGATTGCTCAAATCAAAA
>JAKAKZ010000023.1 GCA_021824285.1 bacterium | reverse complement strand
CTGGACTGCGGCCCTTTCGTGGTGCGCCCGCCAAGAATCGACGCGCAATTCCTTGATGCGCGTCGTCCCGAGCGAGCCCCGCTCAACGCGGGGCGAGACGCGGGACCCAGAGCGCGTGACGTCCTGGACGCAAAAACCGCAGGATTGCTGCGGCTCTTGCGTGGTGCGCCCGCCAAGAATCGAACTTGGATCCCAAGCTTCGGAGGCTCGTATTCTATCCGTTGAACTACGGGCGCATCGGGAGTGTGAAGCGGAAAGTTTGGAGTTGGAAGTGTTTGCAAAAATCTCCGCACTCCCCACTTCACGCTTCACACTTCACTTCCGTATTGCTCGGTAGAGGTTATACCAAAACCCGTTGCCCGGCAAGTCCCATGCCCCAAGATAGGATTCGCGCCGGCCGCCGAATCCGACCTTAAACCGCGTGATGCCGGCCCACGGATGGCCGAGCGGCGCGTCCTTCGGCGCCACGCCCCAAAAATCGTATTTGGCGTAACCCTGGCGCTTGGCCTCGCGCATCATCTCCCAATGCAGCGCGAACGGCGCCATCACGTGGCGCAGACGCGCAGACGAGGCGCCGTGCAGATAGGTCACGGTGTCGCCGTAAGCGCCCATGATGGCCGCGGCGGCTGGTTCGCCGCGGTATTCCGCGAACACCAGCCGGGACCGGAACAGCCCCTGATGCTTCTTGGCCGAGCAGGTACGGAGAAGTTTGGCGTAATAGGATTTGGGGTGCGGCCGAAAACCGTCGCGCTCCGTCGTCTCGGCCATCAGTTTCCAGAACAGGTCGATGTCGTGGTCGAAGAGATGGGCATTCGCGTATTCCGCCTCGCGCACGGCGACGCCGTGCTTGGCGGCCACGCGAATGTTGTAGCGGGTCTTCGGATGCATGTCTGCGAGCAGCGCCTCTTCAGTCGGCATCAGCTCCACGAGCAGCGTATCGCGCGGCTGGACGGTTTTTGCCGGCACGAGCCCGTGGGCGCGGAGCCATTCGGCATCCAGCGGCGCGCCCTCTGCCGTGAACGGCAGTTCCAGGCGCGCGAACATGGCCTTCTCACGGGACAGTGTCTCGCGCACCGCACTCACCGCGCCCTCGAAGCGCTCCAGGCCGACGGCGCTCCAGTCGATGACCGGCCCGCGCGGCACGTACGCGAAAGAGAGGCCAAAACGCATCGGCTGCAAAATGAGCAGAAACTGGGCCACGGTCTTCTGGCCTTCAGCGCCGACCGGCGCGTCCATCCGAAAACGGAAAACGCGCCGTCCGAGCGCCTGCTGGAACTCGGACCAGCCCCACGA
Source organism: bacterium (assembly GCA_021824285.1). GTDB lineage: Bacteria > Patescibacteriota > Patescibacteriia > SG8-24 > SG8-24 > JAKAKZ01. Next base: position 20,117 of record JAKAKZ010000023.1, on the reverse strand, counting down.
TTGCAGAAATCCGCCGCCGTGCGCCAGCACGAAGGCGTCCCAGTCCTCCTCGTTGTGGACGATGTCGCGGTACATTGTGGTGAATTTTGCTAGAGAGAGAGAGCAACCGACGGTCTTTCCCACTTTCTCTCTTTTTCTCTATCTCTCTCGGTCTCTATTTCTTCCCCAAAACCTTCAGCGCGGCGCGGAGCCGGCCCTCTTCGGTGGTTTCCTTGTCTGCGACCCTCAAAAGCGCCTGACGCGCGGCTTCGCGCTGGTAGCCGAGTCCCACGAGGGCGGCCACAACGTCCTCGCCCCCTTCGCCGCCGACCTCGGTCGCGAGCTTCCCGCGCAGCTCCAGAACGATCTTCTGCGCGATTTTTTTGCCCACGCCCGGCACGCGACAGAGCCAGGCCGCGTCGCCGCTCTCGATGTGCTTTTCGATTTCCGTCACCGGACCCAGCGCCAGGAAACTGCTGGCCGTGCGCGGCCCCACGCCCGAAATGTCCAAGAGCCGCCGGAACAGCCGGTGCTCCTCAAGCCGAGCGAAACCCCACAGGTCGCGCGCGTCCTCGCGAACATGCTCATGGGTCCAGAGCCGCACTTCCTTGCCGGTCGGCAGTGCGGCAAGCGACGGCGCGTTCATGAACACCTGGTAGCCGACGCCGGCCGCCTCGATGACCGCGTAGTTGTCCCCTTTTTCGTGCACCGTACCGGTCAGGGTGATGATCATATCGGGAATTGAGAGTTGAACGGTTGAAAGTTGAAAGTTTTGATGTGAACTCTCAACTTTTCCCGCCTCTTTAGGCGGGACCCCGCCTTCTTTGACTGAAGATAGGGGGCGGGGCAACTCCGAACTTTCAACTGTTACGTCTTAGCGATTCCAATCCAAAGCTTCTCGCCTTCCGCTTCCAGCTCCTTCTCGCCGATGGTCTCACCGCGTCCGGCGGACAGGCCGTCAGCAACGGTCCCGCCGGTAACGGCCGCGCCGTGCTCCGCGAGCACCTGCTTCCAAAACGCGCCGCCGCCGTCATGCCGGATGGTGACATGATCCCTGATGGAGAGCCCAGCGGCCTTGCGTAGATCGTTGATGTGGCGCACGAGTTCACGCGCCGCGCCCTTGCGCTTCAGCTCCGGCGTCAGCACGGTATCCAGCTCGACGGACAGATTGCTGTCCGCGGATTTCTTCCACTCGACCGCTTCCACGTTCAGCTCCTCGGCGACGATGCCCCGCATCCACTCCTCGAACTCCGCAGCGGACGAGACGATGGCCTTGGCCAAGGCCTGGCGCACTGGCAATCCGGCCGCCGCGCGCTTCTCCAGGCCGGAGGCCGCGGCCTGGCGCACGGCCGCCATCTTGCCGGAAAGCGACTCGTCGGCCAGCCCGACCGCGGTCGGCCAGACATCTAGATGCACCGATTCCCGCTGGCCGCCCAATTCGCGATAGAGCGCATCCGCGATGAACGGAGCGAACGGTGCTAGAAGCTTCGCCAACACGGAAAGCGCGTAACCGAGCGTCGAAACGGCCTCGGCGGCGGCATCGCCGCCTTCCTTGAAGCGGTCGCGGCTGCGGCGGACGAACCAGGTAGAGAGGTCGTTGATGAAGTCCGATAGGGCGCGGGTCGGACCCACGACATCGTATGCCTCCATGCCTTTGGTCACTTTGGCGGTGAGCGCGTCCAGCTCGGCCAAAAGCCAGCGGTCCAGCATGTTGCCGGACTGCGGCGTCGCGGCCGGCGCGCCCTTCCCCTCCCCGGCGTACATCCGCCAGAAGGTGTAGACGTTCCAAAGCAGGAGGAAGACCTTATTCACCACCTCGCTTACGGCCTTCTCGTCGAAGCGCTTCGGGTCGCCGGGCTGGTTCACGCCGAAGAAGTAGAAGCGCACCGCGTCCGCGCCGAACTTGTCGATGGCCGCGAACGGATCCACGACGTTGCCCTTGGATTTGGACATCTTCTGCCCCTTGGAATCGAGCACATGGCCAAGGCAGATGACGTTCTTGAACGGTGGGGTCTTCTTACCGAGGAGCGTGGAGACCGCGAGCAGGGTGTAGAACCAGCCGCGTGTCTGGTCGATGGCCTCGGAGATGAAGTCCGCCGGGAAGTTGCGGCCCTCGTCGATGCGCGCCGCCTCCTCGAACGGGTAGTGCCACTGGGCGAACGGCATGGCGCCGGAATCGAACCAGACGTCCACGACGTCGGGCACGCGCTTCATCTCGCCGCCGCAGTCCGGACACTTGAGAATCACTTCATCGATGTACGGCCGGTGCACGTCCAGGTGCCCCTGCTCGTCGTGCGGCAGGTTGGCCACGGTGAACTCGAAGAACTCGCCGACGTGGTTGTAAAGCGGCGATTCCACCGACTCCCGGTCAGTGAGGCCGGCGAATCCGGTCATGAGCAGCCAGAGCGGATCCCCGTGACTCACGATGACGATCTTCTTGCCGGCGTACTTCCGCTCGATCTCTTTCACGAAGGCGATGATGCGCTTGCGGCAATCGCGCAGGAGCTCCGTGCCTTTCGGCGCATCGTCAAAACGCGTCACTTTATCGCCGCCCTTGATGGCGGCCTTGTATTCCGCCTCCGGCCGGCCGTTCAGCTCGCCGAGCCCGAGCTCGCGCAGGCGCTCGTCGAAGACCACCGGCACGCCGGTCGTTTCCGAGATGATGGCGGCCGTTTCCTTGGTGCGCAGCAGGTCGGAAGAGAAAATCAGGTCCACGCCCTTTTCCTTCAGTTTAAGCGCCGATTCGCGCACCTGGGCGCGGCCTTTCTCGGTCAGATGGAACTCGCGGACCTCGGGCCAGGAGGACAGCGTGTCGGTCGCGTTGGTCTCGGCCTCGCCGTGCCGTTGGAGGAAATAGAGGTTGGACGGGCGGCGCAACTCCTCCAATTCCTTCAACGAGCCGATGGCGCGCTTGGCCTTGCAGCCGCCGCAGTTCCAGATCGGCAGCGGCGTGCCCCAATAGCGCTCGCGGGAGAGCGCCCAGTCCTTCACCTCGCGCAGCCATTCGCCGAAGCGCCCCTCCTTGATGTAGTCCGGCACCCAATTCACCTGCGCGTTGCGGTCCAGGAGTTCCTGGCGCAGGCCCGACATGCGGATGTACCACGAACTCTTGGCGTAGTAGAGGAGCGGCGTGCCGCAGCGCCAGCAGAACGGATAGGAGTGGACGTAGGTGCCGCTCCGGTACAGCAGGCCGCGCGCCTCGAGGTCCGCCAGGATATCCGCATCGGCTTTCTTGAAGAATTTTCCCTTGCCCGGAACTTCAACCGTGACGAAGCCGGTGGAGTCCACGGTCAGGAGCGTCGGCAGTTTCTCCGACTCGCCGAGCCGCGCGTCGTCCTCGCCGAACGCCGGAGCGATGTGCACGAGGCCCGTACCGTCCTCGGTGGAGACGAAATCCGCGGCGTAGACCCGGTAGGCACGGGCGCGGTTCTCCTCGTCCTCCGGCATGGTCGCGTAGAGCGGTTCGTACTCCTTACCCACCAGTTCCGAACCGAGGAATTCATGCACTATTTCGTACTCGCCCTCCACCGCGGAAAGCCTTGCCTTAGCCAAAATCAGCACTTCGCCGGTGGCCAGTTTGGCCTCGACGTAGGTCACTTCCGTGCCGGCCGCCACGGCGACGTTTGCCGGAAGCGTCCAGGGAGTCGTCGTCCAGACGAACAGGCTCTTGCCTTTCTCCCCCTTCAGTCGAAAACGCACGAACACCGACGGGTCCTCCGCATCCTTGTAACCCTGCGCCAACTCGTGCGACGACAGCGAAGTCACACAGCGCGGGCAGTGCGGCGTCACGCGGAAACCCTTATAGAGCAGACCGCGCTTATCGATCTCCTTGAGGACCCACCAGAGAGATTCCACGAAACCGTTTTCGTAGGTGACGTACGGATGCTCCATGTCCACCCAGAAACCGATGCGGCGCGTCATCTTCTGCCAGAGATCAAGATAGGTCCAGACGCTCTTCTTGCACTCGGCGTTGAACTTGGCGATGCCGTACTCCTCGATGTCCTGCTTCTTGGTGAAACCCAACCGCTTCTCGACTTCCAATTCCACCGGCAGGCCGTGCGTGTCCCAGCCGGCCTTGCGGTCGATGCGGAAGCCCTGCATGGTGCGGAACCGCAGGATGACGTCCTTGAACGCGCGCGTCAGGATGTGGTGGATTCCGGGCTTCCCGTTCGCGGTCGGCGGGCCTTCGAAAAACACGAAATCGCCCTTCGGGGAGTCCTTGGCCAAGACCTTCGCAAAAATACGTTCTTCTTCCCAGCGCTTGAGCTGATCCTCCTCAATCGACGGCAGGTGGAAACGGGGCATAACACAAAGAAATTTACCCGCTTTTTCCGCTAGTTTCAAGGACGTAATGGCTGGGGCCGGCCAAGACGCCCCACGACCGCCTGTCCGGATGACGATTGGCCTTAATCAAGGACATGCCCAATTAAAAAAGACCCGGTTACGGGTCAAGCAGAATGAAACCGATCGGCGTTTCGCTGAATCCGCCCTGCTCGGAAACGAGCTTCAGGCAGACGTCGTTATCACCCACCCGGAGCAGCGTGATCTCCTTCCCGCGGCCCTTGTTCTTGAGGAAAAACGCGTAATCGACGAAAACCGTGCCGGCTCGCCCAAGTCTGCCAGGGCAAGCGTCGAACAGCTCACGAAGCGGGGTCTTTACTCCATCCAAGCTACGAAGCGAGATGCGCCGCCAATCGCGAATCAGGTCATGTGTCGTCATTGGCGCTCCATGGAAAGGACGCCGATACATTTTCACAAGCGCACTGGAGAGTCAACACCCAATGGTCCGGAACGGCGCTATTCTCGCTCGAAGCTGGCGCGCCAGCCCACCCACCGGGGCGCCGCCGTTACCCGCCACACCCGACCGGACACTTCAAATCATCCCCAAAAAATGCTAAAATTTAAGTACATATGCGCCCCCGTAAGCTCGTGTGCCTCGGCACGGACCATGCCGGTTTCGCGCTCAAGGAAGACATCAAGAAGTACATTACCGGACTCGGATATGAGGTCCGTGATTTCGGGGCGTCGGCGCACGCACCGGACGACGATTATCCGGACTATATCCTCCCGGCTGCGGAAGCCGTCGCCGCCTCGAACGGCGAGGCGGTCGGCATCGTCTTCGGCGGTTCCGGTCTCGGCGAATGCATCGCCGCCAACAAGGTTCCGGGCATCCGCGCCACGGTCGCTTACGACGAGCAAACCGCCGGACTGTCGCGCCGCCACAATGATGCCAATGTCCTGTCCCTCGGTGGCCGCACAGTGACGAAGGATTTCCGGCTGGCCCGCGCCATTGTCCGCCGCTGGCTCGAGACCAACTTCTCCAAGGAAGAGCGCCATATCCGCCGCATCGGCAAGATCGCTGACTACGAACGGCAGCAGAAAGTATGATCGACATCACCGCCGCCATCCTAGCCAATACGGAGCCGGAATTCGACGCCAAGATCGGCCGCGTCGCGGCTTTGAATATCCCGGTGCAGGTGGACGTCATCGACGGCGTGTTCGTGCCCAACGTCTCCTGGGCCCCGGCTGGCGAAATGCGCACGCGCCTGCGTGGTATGGTCTTCGACGCGCATCTCATGGTCTCCGATCCGGAACACGCCGTACCGCTCTGGATTGCCGCAGGCGCGCGCCGCGTCTATTTCCATGCCGAAGCGACCAAGGTCGAAGGACTGATTGTCCGGTCCATGCCCGAATCGACCGGTCGCCTAGGCATCACCCTAAACCCCGATACGCCGGTCTCGCGCATCACGCCCATCCTGAAATCCATCACGAACGTGCTCATCATGTCAGTCAATCCCGGCTGGAGCGGTCAGCAGTTCAACCCCATCGCTTTCGACAAGATCCGCGCCATCAAGTCGATGAATCCGTCGCTGCACGTGGCCGTGGACGGCGGCATCACGCCGGAGATCGCCCAAGAGCTGCTGAAGGCCGGCGCGGATGAGATAGTCATCGGAAAGGCGCTGACCGACGCGGCCGAACCGACTCAGGCCCTACGCGAATTCATGGAAAAACTGGTCTGAAAGCCGCCCCGTGACCGGGGCGGTTTTGATTTTGGCCGCGCAGGCGGATCCAACCCTCCCTTAAACAGTGATATAATATATATGTAACTGAACCGCACCATGGATCCCGCACTCACCAAGGAAAAAGAGCAGGAACTGCGGCTTTTGGCGTACCGTTTGCGCACCCACGCCATTCGCATGATTACGGAAGCTAAATCCGGCCACCCCGGCGGCTCGCTCGGCATGGCCGAAGTCTTCGCCGTGCTCTATGGCCACCTGCTCAAGCATGACCCGAAACGCCCTGACTGGGCCGACCGGGACCGGCTCGTGCTCTCGAACGGCCATATCTGCCCCATCCAGTATGCGGCGCTCGCCGAAAGCGGCTATTTCCCGGTCGAGGAGCTCATGACCCTGCGCAAGTTCGGCTCCCGCCTGCAGGGGCATCCGGAACGCGGCGCGCTCCCGGGCCTCGAGACGACCTCCGGTCCGCTAGGTGCCGGCCTGGCGCAGGCGGCGGGCATGGCCCACGCCGGCCTCATGGATGGAAAGAAATTCAACGTTTTCTGCGTCACCTCCGACGGCGAGCATGATGCCGGCCTGCACTGGGAAGCCGTGATGTTCGCGGGCAAGGAAAAACTCGACAACCTGGTCTGCATCGTGGACCGCAACGGCATCCAGCTCTCCGGCGACACCAAAGACATCATGCCGCTCGAGCCGCTGGCGGACAAATACCGCACTTTCGGCTGGGAGACCGTGGAAGTCGATGGCCACGATGTGCGCGCGCTCGACCGGGCCCTGCACACCGGCCGGGAACGGCTCGGCCGTCCGGTCGTCGTCATCGCCAAAGTCACGCCGGGCAAGGGCGTCTCTTTCATGGAGCACGACTGGCGCTGGCATGGCATGGCCCCGACTGCTGATCAGGCCGCTCGAGCCCTGAAGGAGCTGGAGGCCGAGACGGCTAAAATCCGGAAATCCGCCTGATATGGCCAAAAAAACTTCACACTCCAAACTTCCCGCTTCACACTCCCAGTCCCAGGCCACCCGCGACGGTTTTGGCGAGGGTCTGCTGCTCGCCGCCCGCCGCGACCCGCGGGTCATCGCCCTCTCGGCCGACCTGACGGAATCGCTGCGCATGGACAAGTTCCTAACGGAGTTTCCGGACCGCTTTATCCAACTTGGCGTGCACGAGCAGCTGCTCGCCGCGCTCGCCGCCGGACTGGCGCTTGAAAACAAGATCCCGTTCATCGGCTCCTTCGCCGTCTTCTCCCCGGGCCGCAACTGGGAACAGATCCGCACCAACATCTGCCTGAACCGCGCCAATGTGAAGATCGTCGGTTCGCACGCCGGCGTCACGGTCGGCCCGGATGGCGCCACGCACCAGATGCTCGAGGACATCGCGCTCATGCGCGCGCTCCCGCGCATGACGGTCATCGCGCCGGCGGACGCGGAAGAGGCGCGCCGCGCGACGCTCGCCGCCGCGGAATGGGACGGGCCGGTCTACCTGCGCCTCGGCCGCTCCAAGGTGGCGCCGGTCACGGACTCCGAAAAGCCTTTCAAGATCGGCCAGGCCGACACCCTCCGCCCCGGCAAGGACGTGGCCATCGTCGCCTGCGGCCTCATGGTCGGCGAAGCGCTCAAGGCCGCAGAGATGCTCGCGGCGCAGAAAATCAGCGCGCAGGTCATCAACCTCCACACCATCAAGCCGCTCGATGCCAAAACTCTGCTGGCTGCAGCCAAAAAATGCGGCGCGGTCGTGACCGCCGAAGAGCACCAGCTGGCCGGCGGCCTGGGCTCGGCCGTCGCCGAACTCCTGGCCGAAAAGTTGCCCGTGCCGATTGAGATGGTCGGCGTCCGCGACGCCTATGGGCAGTCCGGCGAAGCCGAAGAGCTTCTCGCCCACTACGGCCTGACGGCCAAAGAAATCGCCAAGGCGGCCAAGAAGGCGCTGTCCCGCAAATAGATATTTTCGGGCTCGACTCCGCAATTCTGAGGCGACCGACGGCACAACGCAGCCACGACAGCAATCCAAAACAAATATGACAAACGGACAACCGGATCTGCGCCGACTGCTTGAACGTAAACCCACTCTCAAGGAAAGCCTGAATGCCCTGCCGTTCGCGCTCAAATATTTCTATTCGACGAGTCCGCGCGATAGCATACTCGCCTCTTTAGTCTCGCTGGCTTCTGCGCCGATTGCCGTCTTGGGAGTGCTCGGCATCAAGCGCATGACCGACGGCATCATGCGCGGCGACGCCGCCCATACTTGGGGCGGCGCGGCATTTTTCATCGCCGCCGCGTTTCTCCGCATTTGGCGCGACTACATAGACCAGTCCGTGAACCAACGAATCGCCTCGGCGCACGATGCCCGCCTGGTGCGCGACCACATGGTGCACACGTCCAAACTGCCGTTCTTTGTTCTGGAAGATCCGACTTTCCGCACCCTGGAGATGGCATTCGAGCGGAAAAGCTATGAGCTGAAAAACCTGCAGAGCCGCCTGGTCTGGATGGCCGACGCGGTCTTCTCGATCATCGGCTATTCGAGCACGTTCATCTTCCTGCCGTGGTGGATTTTCCCAGTGATTATCCTGTCGGCCGCCTTTCATGTCTGGCAGATGCTCCATTCGGCTGAACGGCGGTGGTCGATTTTCCAGTCCGAGGTCCGCGAGGGACGCCGCGCGCAATACATCAAGAACGTCCTGACCACGCCAGCTTCGGCGTTCATCGCCAAAATGAACGGTTTGGCTAAACCGTTCATCGGTCTTTGGGAAGGCTACACAAATAAGCTGATTGAAGACCTTGATCGGGACACGCGTCGGTTGGCTCTCTCTCGAGTCTATTCGCGCAGCGCGGAAGCAGTGACGATCGTCATCGCCCTTGGCGGCGCGGTGTCCTTGGCGCTGAGCGGGCAGGCGCCTCTGAGCGGGCTGGTCCTGTTCTTGACGGCCTATGGCAACATCAGTCAGCAGATTTCCATGCTGGCCAACCAGCTGAAGTACTTCACGCAGGAACTGTCTTTCCTGCCGATCTTCAAGGCTTTTTTCAGCCTGCCGGAGGAGCGCGATGAGGGCGAGGACCTGCCCGACGGCCCCCTGACCATATCGTTCAACGATGTTGCCTTCCGCTATCCGGACAGCGAACGGGACGCCCTTTCCGGACTCTCTTTTTCCTTTACGGAGGGCGACCACCTGGCACTGGTCGGCCTGAACGGCGCCGGCAAAACCACGCTGCTGCGCCTGCTGATGCGCGTCTACGCTCCCACTGCCGGCACCGTCACAGTGAACGGCGCCGATCTCCAGAAGATTCGGCCGTCGGCTTGGCGGCGCGCGCTTGCGGTCATGATGCAGAATGAGCCGGCACAAGACGACACGGTGCGTAACCAGATCCTGTACGGCGACTTCGATACGCCGGAGGATGCCGAACGCTTTGGCCTGGCTGCGCGGGTCAGCGGACTGGAATCATTCGTCAGCGAATTGCCCCGCGGCTACGACACGCACGCCGGCCGCTGGTTTGCCCTGCCGGAAGACCGGGCCATCGAGCTCTCCGGAGGCCAAAAACAGATTACCGATATCGCGCGCACCATCTATCGCCGCGCCCGGCTGTACGTCTTCGACGAGCCAACCTCGGCCGTGGACGCGGAAAAGGAGGAGCGCTTTTTTGGCGCCCTGCCCGACGCCCTGTGCGGCAAGGCGATCCTGTTCGTCTCGCACCGCTTTTCCACCCTGCGCCGCGCAGGCCGCATCATCGTGCTCGATGCCGGCCGCATCATCGAGGACGGAAACCACGAGGAGCTGATGGCCAAGAAGGGCAAATACGCCGAACTGTTTACTCTTCAGGCCAAGCTGTATCAATAAGGCGGATGAAGGTAATATGCAGGTTGTTGGTCTAGAGGTCGAGAAGTCTGGGGGGGGAGAGGTCACGATTCAAACAGCTACACCTCTAAACTCCTAAACACCTCCACTCTTCCAACTCCACACTCCAAACTCCCACTATGCTCACCACCCTCAAAGACATCCTGACCGCAGCGGACAAGGGCGGCTACGCCGTCGGCGCGTTCAACACCAACAACCTGGAGATCACCCAGGCCATCATCGAGGCTGCGGTCGAGGAGAAGTCCCCGGTCATCATCCAGACTTCGGAAGGCGCAATCGAGTACGCGGGCATGGAATTCCTCATCGCGCTCATCAGCACCGCCGCCAAAGCACCGGTGCCGGTCGCCATGCACGTGGACCACGGCAAGAACCTGGAGACCATCAAGGCCGCCATCGACGCCGGCTACACCTCGGTCATGTACGACGGCTCCGTCCTGCCCTACGAGGAGAACCTGAAGAACACCCTGCAGGTCGTGGCTTGGGCCAAGCCGAAGGGAGTGTCCGTCGAGGCGGAGCTCGGCGCCATCAAGGGCGTCGAGGACCTGGTCTCGGTCGAGGAAAAGCAGGTTTTTTTCACCGATCCGGCGCAGGCCGCGGACTTTGTGTCCAAGACCGGCATCGACGCGCTGGCCATCTCCATCGGCACGGCGCACGGCGCCTTCAAGTTCAAGGGCGAGCAGCGGCTCGACCAGGAGCGTCTTTCGGCCATCGATGCCGCGGTCATGGTCCCGCTGGTGCTGCACGGCGCCTCGGGCGTCACCGAGGAGCTCGTGGCCAAGACCCGCGAGTTCTGCGACCAGCTCGAGGACTGCAACCGGCTTTCCGGCGCGGCCGGCGTCCCGGATTCCGAGATCGTCGAAGCCATCAAGCGCGGCATCCGCAAGATCAACATCGACTCCGACCTGCGCATCGCCTTCACCGCCGGCCTGCGCGAAACCATCGTCCGCGACCATAAGGCCATCGACCCGCGCACGCTCCTCAAACGCTCCAAACAGCTCATGAAGGAAGTCGTGCGGCACAAGATGGAGCTGTTTGGGTCGAAAGGACGGGCAAAACAGTGACTAGTGGCTGGTGATTAGTGACTCGTGACGCATTGACGTCAACGTCGCAGCACCAAAACCACCAACCACTGGGCACCAACCACTAATCACTGCGATATGTACGACATCATCACCATCGGCTCGGCCACGCGCGACGTCTTCGTCCGCTCCCCGGCCCTCGAGGTCCACGAGAACGCCGACACCGACACCGGCGTGGAGGGCTGTTTCGCCATGGGCTCGAAGCTCGACATCAGCGAGCTGGTCATCGAGACCGGCGGCGGCGGCACGAACGCGGCCGCGACTTTCGCCCGCCTCGGCTGGAAGACCGCCTGCGTCACTTCGCTCGGCGACGATCCCACAGCCGATGAAATCGTCCGCGTGCTGAAAGAAGAAAAGATCTCCACGGAATTCATCCAACGCCAACCGGGCGAGCAGAGCGCCTTCGCGGTCATCCTGCTCGCCGGCTCCGGCGAACGCACGATCCTCGTACGCCGCGGCGCGGCCGAAAAATTCGACGCCAAAAAGATTCCCTGGAAGAAACTCGAGGCCAAGTGGTTCTATATCTCCTCGCTCGGCGGCGACCTCGACCTGCTGCGGAAAATCCTCGACCACGCCGACCGGCATGGCATCAAAGTCGCCTGGAACCCCGGCGCGCACGAACTTAAGCACGGCAGCCAGCAGCTCTTCCCGCTCATGCGCCGCACGGACGTGTTCAACCTCAATCTGGAGGAGGCGATGATCCTGCTCGACAAGAAGGTCCGCGACCCGGCCGCCCTCGCCCGCGAGTTGGGCGAGCTCCCCCGTCGCGCGGCCATCATCACGGACGGCAAGCACGGCGCCTATGCCTTCGACCGTGGCACGGTCTGGCACAGCGGCATCGTCGACGTGCCGAAGATCAACCGCACGGGCGCGGGCGACGCCTTCGGCTCCGGCCTCGTCGCTGGCCTCATGAAGAAGGATGATCTCGCCTACGCGCTCAAGGTCGGCACCTGGAATGGCACGGGCGTGGTCCAGCACACCGGCGCCAAGAGAGGCATCCTCCGCAAATACCCCACCCCGAAGATGCTCGCGGAAGTGCCGATGGAAAGAATCTCCTGAAAGAAAAACCGGCTCCGATAGAGCCGGTTTTGCGTTCTTGCTTCTGCCTTTTACGGCCGCACGCACACCTGGGTGCCGGCCTCCGCGGCGCGCAGGACATCGAGCAGGTCCTCGCGCGACAGGGCCACACAGCCGGCCGTGGGCGTGAATGCCTCGCGGGCCAGATGCATGAAGACGGCACTTCCCTTGCCCGGCACCGGCGGCTGGTCGTTATAACCCAGCACGACAATGAGGTCGTAGAGGTGGTCATCGCGCCACAGCTTCTCGTGCGAACCGGCGTACGGCAGCTTCACGAGAGTGTTGTACTCCGGCAGTTTGTCGTCGTCCGCCCAACCGTCGTCTGGGGACAGAACCTGGACCGGGAAGGCGGTCTGGGGAGCGGCCATGAACTTGTCCGGCCGGTAATAGACCTTCCGGACCGCGAAACAACCGACCGGCGTAGCGCCGTCGCCCTCGCGCTTGTCCTCGCGTACGCCGCCCTTGCCGAGAGCGCACCGGTACGTCTTGCCCATAAAGGTCAATGAGCCGCTACCGCTGACTTCAATGTTTTCCATAATGCCTCCTCAATAATGAAATAATTAGCAGAAATTGGCCAAAAAGTCAATCTGCTTTGGTCAGGTGCCAGTGCTGGCAATACAGGCAGAAATAGGTACGGAGCGGAGGCGAACCGCCCGCCATCTGGTGCGCCGCCACGCGCTCCGCGTCCCGCTCCGTGGCATGCATGGTCTTGCCCGCTGTCGGGCAGTAATCGGCCGGCTCCGGCGGCGGTCCCTCGCGCCGCAGGTTGACCTCGTCCGGATCTGTCCCGTCAAACCTGATTTTCCGCTCGGATTTTTTCATACGTCGGACAGATATTACCATTCTCCGGTCTAAACAAAGACGCCCTCGTTGGAGGGCGTCTCTGGTGGACCTGATGGGAATCGAACCCATGTTTCCCGGATGGCCGCCCAAAGGTGGTGGACCCTATGGGAATCGAACCCATGTCTCCCGGATGCAAACCGGGTGCTCTACCATTAAGCTAAGGGCCCAGGGTCCACCGCCTTTGGGCGGCATTTCGATATTTATATATATAATAATGTGCTCAACAAACCGGGTGCCCTACGCCGTGGTCGGGCCGCTTTGCGGCCCGACATGGGAAGACGCGCCTGCGGGCGCAACCTATCGGCGCAAGCCGCAGAAACGGCCCATGGCCGGCGGCTTACCATTAAGCAACAGGCCCGCGGTTCGTGCCGCATTTTTATACCAATATCCGGCTCTCCGGTCAACTGGATTTTTTGCCTAAAATCTGATAAATTTAAGGCATATGAAACTGCAGGAAACCCACAGCGGCCGACCAGCCGAAAAGCCGAGAAACGGCGCAGAAAGCAAAGAGGGCGCCGAGATGAAGGACGCCTGGGTCGAAAAAATGATCCACGAATACGCCACTTACCTCAACGAGGGCAACAGCGGCGTCGTCTATCGCCTGAATATCGCCGAAATCCCCCAGGAAATGCGCGCCGCCCTGACCGCTGACGAAGGGAAAGAGACCCCGCCCGACCAGGCCATCAAGATCCTCAAGGTCTATTCGGCCGGCGAGGGCAAAAGGGAATTTGAGATGCAGCAGCGCGCCTACGACATTGCCTCGCAGAAACGGGACGATCCGCGCTTCGCCCAAGTTCCCAAACCGTATCTCTTCAAGGATATCGCCATCTCACCGGAGACATCGGACTTCTTGTCCGCGCGGGCCAACGGCTTCCGCTCCACGGGGCGCGCAGAGGTGCTGGTGATGGACTACATCCCCGGCGCCGACGTGGCCACGAATCTTTACCGCGAGGTCATCCGCCGCCATCCGAAAACCCGCCACCTGGCGCACGCCGCCGATGAGCTGCCGTTCGCCCAACTGGAACAGGAGGCCGCGTTGGCCCTGGATTTCCGCCGGCCCGGCGGCAAGGGCCAAAGTGAAGGCGAGCGCATCAATGAGCGGTTGAGGCTGGAGTTCGAGAACAAGGACAAGCTGCTGCGCTTCCTCGAGAAAAAAACCGACCTGCAGGTCGATCCGGCCGTCCCGGAACAGCTGGCCAACACCATCCGGCTCTTTCATGAGAACGGCTTAACGGTGCGCGATTTCCATCCGCGCAACGCCATGGTCGTCGGACGTTTTGCGGCGCAGAAGGGCGGCCCGGAGACGGCCGCGGCGCCCCAGACATTCATCATCGATTTCGCCAACGCGGTGGAAATCGAAACGGGACTTGATGATCGTGCCGTAGTTGACCGCTACATCAAGACCGGCGACACCATTGAGGGCGTCAACTTCGTGGACCCGCGCACGGTCATCAACGACCTGAAGAAACTGGCCGTGGCCCCGGCGGAACGCCAGCGGGCGGAGGACGCCGACCTGCAGGAGAAGCTGGAGCAACGCCGCGCAAAACTCGATAAGAGCCTAGCGAGCCGACCAAGCCGCCAAGTTGATGCTTATGAAATTAAGCTGAAGGCGACGCTCTCCAGCGGGCGCGCCACGGCCGACCAGATGTTTGTGCTGTTAAGCACCAACCCCCTAGGCAGCGATCAGCGCGAGCGGTTGGATAATCTCCTGGTTAACCTGATGCGGATAACCGATGCCGCACCCGAGCTGAAGCCCGCCGCCGCCGAAGCGTTGGCCAGACTTCTGGATAAGACCGTGCCGGCGGAAAAGGTGAGGTTGACGGCTTATCTCGAATCGCTGCGGCGGCCATGATCAGGCGCGCCCGATACCAAAAGACCGCAGCCAGTAGGCCGCGGTCTTTGTCTGTAGAATTCTTTTTTAGGCCTTGGGTTGCCGCTGCAGCAATTCCACGGAATGGAGCGCGAAGGCGAACAGCGTGCGGAACGTCTTGGCCAGCCATTTGTCCTTGATGATGATCGTGCGCATCTTCTTGTCGAAAGTCACAAGCACCAGGTTATTTCCGTACACCCCGATGTTGGAGCGGAAGTCCTTGAATTCGGGGGGTAAGCGGGCGCTTTCCAAAAATGCGTGCTTGCTATGTTGGTTGTTTTTTTGAAAATATATTCCGTTTACTCCAACGCGCCTCTTCCTGATAATTCTCCGGAGCGGAAATAAATCCGCTCTTGAAAGTACAGAAAACATAGACGGCACGTCAGTGATCTCTACCATTCCATCCTTGTGGCGTCCGCGTAGCGCATCCTTAATCGCCATGAGCCCACGGGGCTTATCATCAAAACAACGAACCCTCTCCCTGGAACCGTTCGCGCAAGCCTTGTTAATAGTAATAAATTTATTATTTACGGTAGCGTCCAAGCCGGCAAGTAGCATCCTCATCGGTTCTGCCGAATAAAATACTCCTTCACGTTTTCTGTTTTTTGATATTACTCCCTTATTAATTAATAATCGTAGAATTTTACTAAGTTCCGCAGCCCGAACACCCGCTTTTTCCCTCAGGTCACTCTCCGTGACCGGCGAATTCAAACTAATTAACTCGTAAACGTCAGTCTCTGATTCCGAGATACCCAGCCATTTAAATACATGCTTCATATTATGATGGCCCGCAGCCACCTTGTTCCATAACAAATAATGACCGAATAGTCAATAACTGTAGCGTAAATTATCGGTAAAAATGATATAATATCTATATATGATAAACATAAGTTCAATCTTGAACGGATTAGGTTTTATAGAAAGTGAGACCAATACCTATTTGGCCATGCTGGAGCTGGGGCCAAGTACGGTTATTGATATTTCAAAAAAAACATCACTATCGCGGCAGGCAACATACTTATCAATCAAAACACTTGAGAGGCGGGGGCTGATATCAAACATAGCTAGCGGAAAGAAAAACCTGTTTGTTGCCGAGCCGCCAGAAAAGTTATTGGCTTATGCCAAACGCCGAAGCGCAGAAATGAATAACCGTATCGGCGAGTTAGAAAAGGCCGTTCCAGAGCTTGTGCTGTGGTCTGGTGGAGAGAAACCGGTTGTTAGGGTGTTTGAAGGCAAAGAGGGAATACGGGCGATCATGGAAGAGATTAGCACTGCTACATCAAATGAAATATTTGAGATCACAGATGCAGAGGCTCTATATCGCGCGCTAACTCCCGACGATTTAAAGCCTGTGCGCAAGGAGAACCTCCTGCGCGGTAAAAAAACGCATACTCTTTATTCCGGAGAGGCTCGTGAGTCATTAGTTGCATCGGAACGAGTGCGGTTGCCAGACAAATTTAGAAATTTTCACGCCAATATTGGAATATACGGCAACAAAATTGTGATGGTGACTTTTGAGGGTAAAATGTACTCCCTCATAATTGAAAGTCAGGCTTTAACAAAAACACTAAAAATATTATTTGAGCTCTCATTACAAAATCAAAAAAAGAACGAAAAAACCCCATCGTGATTGTTCGCGATGAGGTCCGAGTCGACAGCGGAAGGTCTTGCTCAGCTTAGCCTTTTGTACTGCGGCGGAATGCCGTAATGGCTTGTCAGCATCCGACCATGGCGTACCTCCCATGAGCCTTTGCACCATGCAATTGCTCGCCTTGTCCCATGCGAATAGACCTCCATGGAACACCCCACCATATCAGATAATTTCCAGTTTGTCAATCATCTCCTGGAAGCCCCAAATGCGCGCCGTGAGGCGCGTTTTAAAGCTGTTTTGGACACTTTGGAAGGATTAATTTAGCTAAATCAAGCTAAATAATCTCAATCATAAATAAACTGTCCAAGAGACTCTTGACAATTCAGCTCTGACATGATATCTTGTCATGTCCGGTGATCGGATAACGCCCGGATGCGAACCAAAAGCACCTTTCAGCAATCGCCCAGCGCGGCAAGGAAAAGACTCGGGACCAGGACCGTCATGCCTGTCCGGTGCTCCTCCCGACCTCTTCCCTGCCGCGCAGCATCCGGCCGCGCATGGTGCGCGAACGGATGACAAGCGGCGTCTTATAGGGAGAAGTCATGGAGCCTCTCGTCGTCCAGGTGGTCGCACTGTGGATCATGGTGGCGGGAGTGGGCTACATGCTGGGCGGCAAGAGCGCCGCAACGAAGGTCGTTGTCGTGCCGCTGAAACTGGCGGTGCGCGCTGCTCTGGCAATCCTGGGCTACGCCTGCAAGTTCGCTGACGAACAGATCCGCGAGCTCTGCGGGATCAAGAAGCCCAAGAAAAGCAAACGAGCCCGCGCCTGAACCGTCCTTCTCCCAACCCTTTCCCCGAACGCGCTCAAACGCGTTCGGGCTCTCACAGAACCGATCACGCATGGTGCGTGGCCGGCTCTCCAGAGGAAACCCGGCGCCGCAGGCGCCACCGTCCAAGGAGGACGAGATGACCCTTCAGAACACGTCGGTGAAGTGCCTGCAGTCCGGCTGTGACGCCAAGGTGCTGTCCGGCCGCGGCTACTGCGGCAAGGACGGCGGTCCGGCGCGGCTTGAGCAGGAGCGCAAGCTCCAGGCCGAGGCAGCGAAGAAGGCCCAGCAGGAGAAGGAGCGTCAGCTCCGGATCCAGCGGGCGCCGACGCCGGCCCAGCGCGAGGCGCAGGAGTTCCGTGCCCAGGCCGAGGGCTTCCGCCAGGCGGCCCGCGACTCCCAGAAGTCCTGGGGCGCCCGCGGTGCCGCGCCCGGCAGCGGCCTCTCCCGCTTCCGTGGGAAGTAGGCACCGCGCCGGCAGCCCAAGCAACTCACCCCTTCTCCCGAGCGCCTTAAAACGGCTCGGGACTTCACTCGAGACGGCCATCCATGAGGAGGCTGGCCGTCCGGAGCGAAGGTCTTTCCATGGTTAAATCCACGGCAGAGCAGCGATCGCCGACACTTGCTCGCGCTTCCTGTCCTGCCGTGGAAACCGAACGCATGAGGCGCATCGGAGCCGCGACAGGGCCATGACCCTGGAGAAGCAGATGAGCCAGACCTCGACCCACGCGCACTTCGTCGCCCCCGACGGCACCGTCTGGGACGGCCACAAGGCCTACTTGGAGCACATACGCGGGACAAAACAAACTCCGAGCTCGCACTTCGTCGCCCCCGATGGCACCGTCTGGGGCAGCCGCAAGGACTACCTGGAGTACATGCGCGGCAAGTAGGGCTGGACCGGGGCGAGAGCCTCCGATCATCCTGGATCGTAAAACCAGGCGTAATACTCCGGGGCAGCTCCGGGGCGCGCCAATCGGGGATGCGCGGACAGTTCCCCCAACGCTCTTTCTTCTTTTCTTCCGCTCAAGCGACCGCTTGAGCTCTCTCATCGAAACGACGACGCGCAAGCGTGGCCGGTTCGACAGGAGTAAGAACCTTACAATCGCGATGGGCATATCCCGGGCACCGTGGCGCAACATGCCATGGTCGGTCTAGCCGCGCCCACAGCAAGGCGGCACGATCAGCGCGGGCGACGGCCCGCGCGCTCCCAGGGGCAACCTCTAGGTTCGGACGAAATCGAACCGATCCTGGAGGCGGCGGCCTGACGCCACTGGGCGTCGAGGCTGTCGGGAGTCGGCGTAGCCGGAAGATCCGGAGCGACCGATGAGCACCGCCTGCAGGCGACGCTCGCGCGGCGAATCGCCGCGTCCTCCTCTGGCAACCCCGATTTCATTTTCGGGGCGGGATACTTGCTTTCTGCGGTTGCAGGACCGTTTGGCGCGGACGGGCGCCACGCGGGGGTGGCCTTATTGGCTGCCCGAACCTCACTGCCCGGCAACGAAGTTGCCGCGTATGTGGGATGTGGTGCCCTATTCCTAGCTAGGGGCACAAGGGGTGCCGCAGACACCCCACCGTCCGGCAGTTTTCTGCCGGAACCGACTTAAGCGGCGCAGCCAACCGGCTGCGCCCTTCCCACGAGACGCCGGTCCTCAAAATAGATAGGACCGACGCTCATGGGAGGAAGGCTCCTAGAAAAACAAGAAACGCCCGAGGTGGTGCGCACCCGTGGCGAGTCACTAGTACGCGATGGGCGGCGGCCACGCGGCGGAATCCTTTCAAGAGGAGGACGCCCCGGAGGTTACCCATCGAAGCGGTCGTAAGCCGTGTCCGAGACACGCTGATCGCAGCGCACGACATCGGCGTATGGCGAGTGCGGTCGCCATGCGTCGAGGGAATCCCATCCAACGGATTCACCAAAGGGTGCTAGCGCCCCGAACCCCGTCGACGGGGATCCGGCTCACGCCGGAAAGTGCGCGCTTGAACGCGCACACCGCACCTTTCTTCGAAGGCGGTCCGAAACCTAATCTGGACCGCTCTCCGCTCGAGTCGATCAGCTCAGGGCATGATCTGACCGCCTCAAGCGGAGCCCTTTCCCACACCAACCAAACCCACCGTCCTAAGGAGCGCCAAATGTGCACCGATTGCTATACCCGCGAGATTCGCAAGCTGGTCGTCGTGCCGAACAGCAACTGGTATTACACCCTGCGCATCGGTGAGGCGATGGGCGACGAAAGTCCCGTCGTGATCTGCGGTCCGCAGGAAGAGGTCGCCGGCTTCGACTTCCATGAGGTCAACAAGCACGGCATTCCGATCAAGCCCGCGACCACCGAGTCCGACCCGTCCGTCATCCGCGCGTTCCTCCGCGTCATCAAGCCGGCGGACTGGGCGCGGTTCCTCTGCTTCTACGCCGCCTCCCTCGAGAAGGATCACCCGGAGCTCGAAGAGATCGTCCGCGATCTTGAGACCGAGGCGACCGGCCTCTACCATGAGGCAATCAAGGAGAAGACGAGGGTGACCGAATTCTGGGACCGGGCTGACGAGGCAATCGAGGGGCCAGGCAGCGCGAGCGAGAGCGCCAACCAGGAACCGTGAGCGCGCGGTCCCGACCATGCCATGTCGCGGAACTGGCCATAATACTCCGGGGAAGCTCCGGGGCGCCTGACGAGCGGTCATCGTCAATCGCGAGTAGAACACCGCCCGCACGCTGTCCCGAGCCGCTTGGCTCGGGACTTTGCTTCAGTGCGTCCGACGAACAGCCACTGACAAAATACGGCGACGCGACCAAAATGACCGGCGAGAAGCCGGTCATTTTTTGGTTAAAGTATTCCTCCTCGCCCCTCTGCTCGTAACCTCTGTTTCTCATCTCTTCATCTAACAGATGTGGGCGTATACGATATTGGGTGCGCTTTCTATTTCTCTTTTCTCGCGCCTTCCCCCTCCCTCCACAACCACATTTCCTCCGCCTCCTTCTCGGCCTCCCTTT
>JAKAKZ010000062.1 GCA_021824285.1 bacterium | reverse complement strand
CGGTTGGACCACGGACGAGAACGCCAGCACCTGGGTGGACTACGGCCTCGTTGCCGGTCCGCCGTACGCCTCCACCGACGGCGCGGCCTCGCCGCTCTCGCTCTCGCACAGCGTGACGCTCACCGGCCTCACCTCCAGCACGGTCTACCATTTCCGCGTGCGTTCCGCCGACGCCGCCGCCAATCAGGCAGCGAGCACGGACATGACGTTCACCACGGCCGACGTCACGCCGCCGGTCATCTCGAGCGTTCAGGTGTCCGGCATCACGCCGTATGCCGCCACCGTCAGCTGGACCACGAATGAGAATTCCGATTCCCGCGTCGATTACGGCACCACCGTCAGCTACGGCGCCAACGTCTCGTCTGCCAGCATGGTCACGGCGCATCAGGTCAATCTGACCGGACTTTTGCCGAACATGGCCTACCACTACAAGGTCACGTCGGCCGATGCGTCAGCCAACAGTGCCGCCACATCCGATTTCACCTTCACCACGACGATTCCTCCGCCGCCAGTCATTTCCGGCATCACGGTCACCAACATCACCCAGACGGCGGCTCGGGTGAACTGGACCACCAATGTGGCCGCGTCCAGCGTCGTCAATTATGGCCTGACGGTCTCATACGGCACGACCGTGAGCAGCAGTTCGGACGTCACGAGCCATCTTGTCGGACTTTCCGGCCTGACCAAGAACACCACCTATCATTACCGCGTGAGGTCCGCCGATCAGTGGGGCCAGGAGACCGTTTCCACCACCGACCTGACCTTCAAGACCCTGGCGGACACCACGCCGCCAGCCAACGTCAGCAACTTCACCGCGGTCGCCGGCGACGCGCAGGTCCAGTTGAGCTGGACTAACCCGACAGATCTGGATTTCGTCGGCACCAGGGTGATACGCAAAACCGGCGGCTATCCGACGAGTACGACGGACGGCACGCTGGTCTATAGCGGCACGTTGACCAGCCAGCTCGACACGAACGTATCGAACGGCATCATTTACTACTACGCGGCCTTCGCCTTCGACGATGTGCCGAACTACGCCTCCGGCGCGCTGGCTTCAGCCACGCCGCAGGGACCGCAGGACGTCACGCCTCCCGGGGACGCCACCAACTTCACGGCAGTGCCGGGCGATGGAATGGTGACGATCAGTTGGACCAATCCCGGCGATGCTGATTTCCGTGGCGTCCGTCTGCTCCGCAAGACCAGCGGACCGCCGACCGGCCCGACCGACGGCTCGGTGGTTTATGAGGGTACGGCCAATACGCGCGTGGATGCCGGCCTGACCAACGGTACGCTCTACTACTACGCGATTTATGCCTTCGATGCGGTGCCGAACTGGTCCAGTGGAGTTCAGGCGACGGCAACCCCGCAGGCGCCGGCGGACGTCACGCCGCCCGGTCCGGTGACGAACCTGTCGGCCACGGCCGGTGACGCTTCCGTCCAGCTTGCTTGGACCAACCCCGCTGATATCGATTGGGCCGGAACGCGCGTGGTGCGCAAGGCCGGTTCGGTTCCGGCCAACAGGAACGACGGTACCATCGTCTTCGATGGGGTAGGCGACAACAGGCTCGACACGACCGTCACGAACGGCACGACCTATCACTATTGCGCCTACGCCTACGACGCGAGCAGCAATTTCGCCGCGCCAGCCTGCGTTTCGGCCACGCCATTGGCCGCACTGCCGCCGCCGCCCCCGCCGTCCTGCATCGATTCCGACGGCGGAAAGATCTATGAAGTGCAGGGCTCGGTCACCGCCGGAGGCACGACGAACGCCGATTCCTGCGCTGATTCGAATACGGTCACCGAGTGGTATTGCGCCGTCAGCGCGGCATCTTCGGAGAATCACCCGTGCGGCGGCGGCTATAAGTGTTCGGCCGGCCGCTGCGTGGTCGACACTTTCTCGCCTGGCCTCGCTGTCTGCGGTAACGGTACGTGCGAGCAGAACGAGAACAGCCTGAACTGCCCAGCTGATTGCCCGGTCGCTCCGGTCGCGCCGCCGGTTGTTCCCGTGGCGCCGACGGTCGCGCCTTTCGACCCGAAAGCCATCCAGTTCTACGCGACAGCCGCCCGCATCCGGCTGCGCCTTTCCGGCCTGACGCTGAACGTCTACGACGGTATGACCATGAAGGTCTATCTGCCGGATGCGGCCATACCGAAGACGATCAAGAGCGCCTTCGTGAATTTCGCCGGAGCGTCCTATGCCATGCGTCAGACCGCGAGCTACGAGACCGATCTGGTCACGCCGCCGGTGCAGGGCGATTATCCGCTGCAGATAATATTAAATTATGAAGACGGCACTTCCGAGGCCGGCACCGTGACCGTCCACGTCGTTGGCCGGGGGCGCGTGTTGGAGACCGGCAGTGAGGGCGGCGGACCGATCAGCGGCGCGCGCGTTACCTTATATGAAGACAAGGGTGGCGGAAATTATGGGTTCTGGGACGGCGCCGCGAACGGCCAGTCTAACCCGCAGGTGACCGGCGACGACGGCCGCTATGCCTTCATCGCCAAGCCCGGTACCTACAAGCTGGTCGCGGAAAAAGACGGCTATCTGACGAAGGAAACCCTGCCGTTCCCCTTCGATTTGGACAACGTCATCACCAACACGCTGGTGCTGATCCGCAAACCGCCGCCGCCTGTCGAGGAGATCAAGAAGATCGTGGCGGAGAGCAAGAGCACCGGCGAAACCGTGCAGAAAGTGGCTGCGGTCGTGGCGCAACAGGCGACCTACGTCCAGCAGGCCGCGGCGGAGCAGGTGAAGGAAGTCGTCGACAACCCCATTGTCGAGCAGCAGGTCCAGACCGTGGCCGCGCCGACTGTCGTGGCCGTGGCCGTGGCCAACGTCGCCGCCGCCGGCGCCGCGACTGCGACTGCCGTGCCGTACGCTCTCTATCTATATTCGCTCGTCGCGCACCCGTTCCTGCTCATCGCCCGTCGCCGCCGCAAGAAGTGGGGGACCGTGTACAACGCCTTGAGCAAACTGCCGCTCGACCTGGCTATCGTCCGTCTCATGGACGCGAAGACCGGACGCATCCTGCGCACCATGGTCACGGACAAGGAGGGCCGCTACTTCTTCATCGTGCAGCCGGGCAAATACAAGCTGGCCGCGGTGAAGCCGGGGTACGTCTTCCCGACCGTCTACCTCAAGGGCCAGAAGGACGACGCGAAATTCGTCGATCTCTACCACGGCGAGGAAATCGACGCGCAGGAGGAGACGTCCATCACGGCGAACATCCCGCTCGATCCAGTGGCAGCCACGAAGACGCCGCGCCGCGTCATCTGGGAGGGCATCGGTCGCCGCTTCCAGGGCCTCGTCGGCTACCTCGCCATCCTGGGCATGGCTATCGCCTGCTACGTCACGCCGACGCCCATCATGTTCGGGCTGTTCGCCATGAACGTCGTGATGTTCGTGGCGTTCCGCCGCATGGCCATCGGCCGCCGTCCGAAGAGCTGGGGCATCGTCTACGACGACAAGACCGGCAAGCCGATTCAGAACGCCGTGGCCCGCATCTTCGAGTCGAAGTTCAACAAGCTGCTCGAAACCCAAGTTACGGATAACCGCGGCCGCTACGCCTTCTTGGTCGGCAGCAACGTCTACTACGTGACATTCGAAAAGCCGGGATACCAGAAGGAGCAGAAGGGTCCGGTGGGCCTGCAGGAAGTGAAGAAGCGCGAGGAGAAGCTCGTGGCCGTGGATATCCGGCTGAAGCGCTCTGCTGCTGGCACCGCGCCAGTCGTAACCGCCGGTCCGGGTGCCAAGCCGCCTGCGCCTGGCACTCCAGAACCGGCCACACCAGCGGCGACTGCGCCGGTGAAGCCGCCGGCACCTGTTCCACCGAGCCCGGCTGTGCCACCGTCCGCCACGCCGAAACCAATGCCGCCGGCCACCGCCGCTCCACCTCCTGTCGCGACTGTCCCGCCCGCCCAGCCAGCGCCGCCACCGCCTAAGGAACAGAAGGTCGAGCCACCCAAGCAAGCACCGGAAAAAAAGAGCGAGCCGCCGAAGGCTGCCCCACAAGCGACAGATGGCATCAAGGTGATGCCCGAGCCCAAGGCAAAACCGAAAAAATCAGTGGTAACGCCGCAGCAGTGGTTCTTCAATCAGCTCCTCGGGGGAAAGTCGGAATCCAAAGGGAAGGGCACGGAGATACCGGAATCGCGGCTCCTGGGCGACGTTGAATCGGCCCATCCGGAGACGAAGTTTCTGGAAGGGCCGCATGAGAAGAAATAGATTCGTCACTCCGTCATTGCGAGCGACCCGCGGGAGCGAAGCAATCCAGCGCATATATGGACGGGATTGCTTCGTCGGACTGCGGTCCTCCTCGCAATGACAAATGGGAAGAAGATACGCGATGAGCGGACGTCCTCCTTCGCCCCCCAAGGGCTACGGAGGATCCCGGTCCTCGGGTAACGACGGACCAAAAAAGTGGGGAGCGTGAAGTGCGTAGTGTGGAGTTTCCATGACTCCACGCTCCAAACTCCACACTTCACACTCTCGATAGTCATATGGGTAAGTTCGACGCTGAACGGCGTAAGCCGCGCGGCAAAGTCGGACAATTTAAGGCAAAAACAGCAGTCGCGGCCGCACTGACGGTCCTGGCGATGGTTTTGCCGTCCCTGAACCCGGTGGTTGTCGCCTCCGCCCCGGCCCTGAACCGCCTGCTGAACTACCAGATCCGCCTCACGGGCTCGACCGGCGTCCCGGTCCCCGACGGCAGCCTCAACCTCAAGCTC
>JAKAKZ010000022.1 GCA_021824285.1 bacterium | reverse complement strand
TCGGAAGTCGGTCACATCACCATCGGCGCCGGCCGCATCTATTACCAGTCCCTGCCGCGCATCAACATGGCCATTCAGACCGGTGATTTTTTCCAGCGGCCGGCGTTTTTGGAGGCGGTCGAGCACTGCAAGAGGAACAAATCGACGTTTCACGTGATGGGCATCCTCTCGCCGGGAGGTATTCATGGCCTCGATGAGCACATCCATGCGCTGCTGCTGCTCGCCAAGCAGAACGGGCTCAAGGACGTGGTCGTCCATCCGATGCTCGACGGACGCGATTCCATCTATAACATGGGCGTGGAGTTCGTGAGGCAGCTGGAGAAGAAGCTCGCCGAGCTCGGCGTCGGCCGCATCGGCTCGCTGTCCGGGCGCTATTACGCCATGGACCGCGACAACCGTTGGGACCGGGTGGAGAAAGCCTATCGGGCGATTGTCGGCACGTCGGAGCGCACGCACACCGAGCCCGTCAAGGCCGTCGAGGAATCGTATGCGGCCCAGGTGTTCGACGAGGAGTTCGTCCCCCTGACCATCGTGGCCGACGGCAAGCCGGTCGGTGCCGTGAAGGACGGGGACGCCCTGGTTTTCGCCAACTTCCGTCCGGATCGCGCCCGTCAGATCGCCCGCGCTTTCGCGTTGCCCGCTTTCGAGAAATTCCCTCGCGAATACATGAAGAATCTCTTCTTCGCCACCATGATGGAGTACGAGAAGGGTGTGCCGGGCCGTGTCGTCTTCCCGCCGGAGACCATCGCCACCTGCCTGGCCAAGGAGATTTCCCAGGCCGGTATGACGCAGCTGCACATCGCCGAGACCGAAAAGTACGCCCACGTCACCTTCTTCATGAACGGCATGCGCGAAGAGGAGTACCCCGGCGAGACCCGCATCATCATCCCGTCGCCGCGCGTTTCTTCCTATGATCAGGCGCCGGCCATGTCCACGCCGAAGATCACCGACCGCATGGTCCAGGAGATCCAGGACGGCAAGTTCGATTTCATCGTCGCCAATTTCGCCAACGCCGATATGGTCGGGCACACGGGCAAGTTCGAGGCCACTAAGACCGCGGCCGAGGCCGTGGACAAGGAAATGGGCCGCATCGTCAACGCGGTGCTGGCCGCCGGCGGCGTGCTGATGATCACGGCCGACCACGGCAACGGCGAGGAGGTCCTGAATCTCCAGACCGGTACCATCGACAAGGAACACAGCACCAATCCCGTGCCGTTCATCGTGGTGGGCGAGGAGTTCCGCGGCCAGGCCTCGCCGTCCGGCGAGATCATCGGTGGAGACCTGTCGCTGTCGCCGCCGATCGGCATGTTGGCCGACGTCGCTCCGACCGTGCTGAAGGAACTCGGCCTGCCGCAGCCCAAGGAGATGACGGGCAGCCCGTTGATTTGAGCGTGGAGTCGGGAGTGGGGAGTTTGAAGAGTTCGTTAACTTCAAACTTCCGACTTCACCCTCCACGCTTCCTATGCCCGAACTGCCCGAAGTCGAAACTATCCGCCGTCAGCTGGCCAAGGAGATCGTCGGCAGCCGCCTCCGGCGGGTGACCGTACGTTTCGGCAAGCGGCTGCAGCCGTCGGCCGATAAGTTCGTCGCCGCCGTCACCGGCGCGACGGTCCGCGGCGTTCGGCGCCGCGCCAAGCTGCTGCTTCTGGACCTGTCGAACGGCCAGAGCATCGCCACGCACCTGAAGATGACCGGCAAGTACCTGCTGGTGCCGGGCAAGACCGCGCCGGGCAAGCACGCGCATGTCGTGTTCGATCTGGCGGACGGTCGGCGCCTCTTTTTCGAGGACGTGCGCAAGTTCGGCTACCTGAAAGTCCTGCCGACCGCCGAGGCCGACAGCCTGATCGTCGGCGGCCAGCTCTACGGACCGGAACCGCTGGAAAAGAGTTTCACGCCCGCCGTGCTCGCCGCCTGCCTGATGCGCCGCCCCGGGCGCACTCTCAAGCCACTGCTCATGGACCAGGCCTGCGTGGCCGGCGTCGGCAACATCTACGCGGATGAGTCCCTGTGGCGGGCCCGTATCCGCCCCGGCCGCCGCGTGAAGACCCTTTCCGCCGACGAGATTCGGCGCCTGCACGACGGGATCGTCGCGAGCATGCGTCGTTCCGTGAAGCTCGGCGGCACCTCGGCCGACGATTACGTGAACCTTTACGGCCGGAAGGGCCGCAATCAGCTGGTACTGGAGGCTTACGGCCGCGGCGGGCGCCCGTGTTCGCGCTGCGGCGGGCCGATCAAGCGTGTCCGGATGGGGGGCCGCGGCACCCATTTTTGCCCCAAGTGCCAGAAATGACCGTTATGGCTCTAGCCGCTTTTATTCAATTGGTGAGGCGGAAGTCCTGTCTTGGCGATAGGAAAGATGCGGAGATGCGCAGACGCGCAGATGCGGAGCATCTTGAGTCTGTCTCCGTCGACTCGCAGACGCGTTATTTCCCCCGTTTGCTCCGCGTCTCTGCGTCTCCGCGTCTCCGAGTCTCCAACCGCGGCTTCACCCTGCTCGAACTGCTCACGACCGTGGCCATCATGGGCCTTTTGACGACCGTTGGCACGGTTTCCTACGAGAGCGTCCGGGCCAGCAGCCGCGACGCCAAGCGGGTCAGCGACACCAAGGCGATCCAGGCGGCGCTGGAATGGTATTACGAGGACCATCAGGGCTATCCGCCGGATACCGTCGGCGGACCAGATGGCGTCATTCTCGGCGAAACCGGAACGGCTTACCTGACGGACAGCGGCTGGAGCGCCACGCCGGAGGGTCGGGTCTACCTGATCGTGCCGAAGAACCCGGTACCCAACGGCTCGCCCTACGTCTACCGTTCACTGCAGAACGCGGGTGGTAACTGCGAATTCGGCGGCTGCGAGTCTTTTGCGCTTAATTTCACGTTGGAAAAGGCCCAAGGCAGCTATATGGCGGGGCCGCACGCCCTGACTCCGCAGGGCATCATCGGTCCGGAAGGCGGCACGGGCAGCGCCGGCGCCACGGAGGCCGGTGGCCAGATCGTCGGCCTGGAAGGGCAAAGCCGTTTCGTGACTGGTGTAGCCGACACGGTCGTCAACACCGTCCAGATTGTGGTCAGCGACCCGACCGTCGGTACCGTGGCCGAGAAGGGCATCGCGCCGGCGGCGACCGGCCTGTCCGCCGTCAACACCGCCGCCTCGTTCCCGTCCGGTGCCCTGGCGTTGCAGTACATCTTGGCATTCCTGACCCAACCGTTCGCCCTGCTGTCGCGCCGCACGCGCAAACGCTGGGGCGTGGTCTACAACAGCCTGTCCAAGTTGCCTGAAGACCTGGTGATCGTGCGCCTGCGCGATGCCTATAATGGACGCGTGCAGAAGAGCGCGGTCACGGATTCCTTCGGCAGCTATTCCTTCCTGGTCAAGCGCGGTTCCTACCGGATCGAAGCGGTCAAGGTGGGTTTTGCCTTCCCGAGCTCCATAGCGGCCCGGCTCCGCGAGGATGCGCAGTACGCGGATGTCTATCACGGCGAGGAGGTCGGGGTGGGGGAGAACGGCGCGTTGCTCACGCCCAACATCCCAATCGATCCGGAGCAGCGCGAGCTCTCCGACGAAGAGGTGATCCGCCGCAGCCGCCGTCGCGGTCTCCACCGGTTCTTCGCCGCGCTCGGGCCGCTCCTGGGCGGCTTGGCCTTGGCCGTCCGTCCGAACCTGACGACCGCACTGATGTTCCTGGCGCAGGTCGTCCTCTATATGATGTTTCGCCGGCTGTCGATCACGCCGGAGCCGAAATCCTGGGGCATCATCTATGATGAGGAGAACCGGAGGCCGGTCTCCCAGGCTGTGGTGCGTATTTTCGCCCTGCCATACCACAAGCTGCTCGAGACGCAGGTCACGGACAGCCGAGGGCGCTACCATTTCCGGGTGGGCAGCAGCCTGTATTATCTGACCGTCTCGAAGCCCGGATTTATCAAGACGGAGACCGATCCGTTGGACCTGCGCCAGAAAGGCGAACCATCCGTGATATCCACTGATTTGCCGTTGCGTTCGGTCTCTTCGGCGGCCAGCCGGGCGGTCACGCCACCGCCCGCCGCACCGCCGGCTCCGGTTCAGGAGGCGCCCGCTTCGCCGGCACAACCGGCCCGTACGCCCGCTCCCGACGCACCGCCGCCCGCCGCACCGCCGATGCCACCACCCGCTCCGTCTCCGGCGCAAGAACCGCCCTCGTTGGCATCCGTGCCTGAACCGCCTCCGACCAGGACTCCAGGACCTGAAATCACCGCTCCGCCATCGGAAGGCGGTGAGGGCAAGTCCGCCGAGCCGCCGCCAATGGGCGACGTGCGGTAGGGGTCTCTGACGCAAATTAAGCCGTCAGCGCCACGCTTTCCGAACCATGAATCCTGCATCGATGGAAAAAATCTACGATATCGCCGGCTGGGTGGGGATGGCCGTCGTTCTGGCGGTCTATTCGTTGGTCTCGCTGGGTTGGCTTCTGGCCACCTCGTCCACGGCTCTGCTCCTGAATCTCTTGGGCGGAGTCGGTTTGGCCTTGGTTTCATGGAGGCGCCGTAACTATCAGCCGCTGCTGCTTAATTTGATCTGGTCGGCTATCGCCCTCTTCGCTTTGGGGCGGAATTTCCTGCACGCCTGATCTGTTCTGGTCCGGACGTTGACTGGACGCTGATTTGCTGTTTAAATGCCGCTGCACTTTTTACCACACCGCCCGTCCGCGGATGCGGCCGGACGGAAAGGAGGATGTCTTGGAACTGTGGCGCCGGTTGCGGGATTTCCTGCTGACGGACGTGGAGGTAGTTTTCGCCCTGCACCCCGACGAGCCTCTTCAGCTCCTGCGGTCGGAAACTAACGGCGGAGCATGCGTGTCGATCACGACGGACGACGATTACCGCCACGTGTTTTTCGGGAGCTTCGGCAGTTTTGCCTTCAGCCTCCTGGTACTGCGCGATCCGCTGGGCAACCTTATGGCGGTGAGCCGCGGTCCTTTCGGCCGGGTGCTCGTCATGACGAGTGCGGTCGGCTTGCCGCTGGAACGTCGTGTTCAGGAGCACGACCTGCGCGTGTCGCTTGGCGGGGAAGGGGTTCGCGTGCCCGACCCGCGCGGCGGCGAGATCCGGATCCGCCGCCTGCGGCACCGGGATTTCCGGCTCTATCCGGAGATTCCCGAGCCGCGCTGATCCGTACCTTTCCGCGCTCCTCGCTTTCGACCGCTCGCCAGGGCGGTTTTTTCATATTGACTTTCCTGGTCCGGTCGCCTACTCTCAAGGCCGTTCTTTTCCGTTTTAGCCGACGACGGTCGGCACGGGAGCGGCTCATGTCCTTGAGGCAGATGCTTGTCGGAACGGTCCGCCGCGCACTTCCGGGAGCGATTGGGCTTTATGAGATCGAGTGCGAGGACGGCCGAACGTCCCCAATCGTGATTGACGACAGCTCCGATTTGGCGCGCCGCCTTGATCTCGACGATCTCGTTGGCGAATACTGCGAGCTCACGGGCCACATGCAGCTTCATGTCTTCATCGTCGAGACGGTCGAAGTTCTACCTTGAGCGTGGGGGGGGTGCGCGATGGGCGATGTCGCGGAACGCGGTTTGGACGGACGAATCGCCGTCGTCTGCGACGGCGTCAGCCTGAACGGCACGCTGGCTGGCCTGGAGGTCGGCCGCGTCCGCCGGATGCTGGCCTGGAGATTCAAGTATCTGGTGGAGGGACCGGTCGAGGCGGAAGTCGTCACGACCGACACCAACGATTCCGCCTGGCAGGAAATCGCCGCGCCGGAAAGTCAGGTCTCGGTGATACTCTTCATTGACGGGCATGATTTTCCCTACGTCGGCTTCGCCAAGCTCGTGCCGGAGGACTACCTCTTGCGTCCGGCAGACATTCGGCTGACCTTCCGGCCCAAAATACCTTAGACCGCGCCCTGTGCTCGGTCATTTTTAGTGCTTAATCCGCAGCTTTACCCGCTACCGCCGGCGGCGTATCATCTATATATGCTTGCTTGGGATATCGCCGCAGTCCGCGCCCTGAACTCCTGGGCCGTGACTTCGCCGGCCGCCGAGTTCACCGCCATCGCCGCCGCCGAGTCCGTCATCTTCCTGATGGTCGGCATTTTTTGCGCGGTTGCGGCCCGCCAGATAGTCCGCCGGCGTCACCTGGACGACGTGCGGCTGCTGGTCCGGGCCCTGTTCGCCTCTTTGGCCGGTCTCGCCGCTAATCAGCTGTTCGCCCTCTTCCTGTTCCGTCCGCGGCCGTTCGTCAGCTACCCCGACATCGCCAACCTGATCGCCATGACGCCGCTGCAGAAATCCTTCCCCTCCGGGCACGCCACGGTCGCCTTCGCTGTCGCCTTCTCGTCGGTCCATGATCGGCGGCTGTTTTATCCGCTCGTGGTGCTCGCGATCATCGTCGGTTTCGGTCGCATGGCCGTGGGCGTGCATTATCCGACCGATATTCTCGGCGGCCTGTTTGCCGGTTTGCTCTGGTCCGGCCTCGCCGCCCATCTCGACGGTCTGCCGGCGGCCCGGCATCTGTGGCGCCGGATGGCGACGGCGCTCAGGCTGCAGCTATGAAAGCCTTGGTTCTTGCGGGCGGCGACGGCACGCGCCTTTGGCCGCTTTCCCGCCGCGACAATCCCAAACAGCTGCATGCGCTCTTCGGCGGTCGCTCGCTGCTGCAGTCCACCGTCGACCGCCTGAAGCGGGGTTTCGCGGTGCGGGACATCTTCATCTGCGCCTCGGCCGAGCGCCGCGATCAGGTGCTCTCCGCCCTGCCGGATTTCCCGCCTGAACAGTTCGTCTGGGAGCCGGCACGGCGCGACACGGCCGCGGCCATCGGCTTCGGCCTGCTGCGCATCGCGCAGGACGATCCGCTGGCGACCTTCGTGGTCATCAACTCCGATGCCTACGTCAGCGACCCGGACGAATACCTGCGCGTCATCGCTCTAGCTGGCCAGGAAGCCGCGCGCCGGCAGGTTCCGGCCGTGCTCATCGGCGTGCCGCCGACCTATGCCGAGACCGGCTACGGCTACATCAAGACCGGAGAGCATTTGGGCCGTCCGGAAGGGGGAGAGGAGACCGATGCCCTGTTCGCGGTGGAGCGCTTCGTCGAGAAGCCGGATGCGGCCACGGCGGCCGGTTACCTTAACCATGGCGGCTATCTCTGGAATCCGACGCTCATCGTCGGCTGTGCTGACCGCTTTTTGGCGCTTTATGACAAGCATTTGCCGCAGCACGCTGCCGCTTTCCGGCGTCTCCGTCCGCTTCTCGCGAACGCCTGCCAGGCCGCGGTGCTCGCCGCGGAGTTCGCTTCCATGCCCAAGGTCAGCATCGACTACGGCATCCTGGAAAAGCAGCCTGGACTGCTGGTGCTGCCGGCGGAGTTCGGTTGGGCTGATGTCGGCAATTGGCGTGCGGTCCGCGACATCCTGGCCGGGGAGAAGAGCCCGCTGAAGCGCGGCC
Source organism: bacterium (assembly GCA_021824285.1). Taxonomy (GTDB): domain Bacteria; phylum Patescibacteriota; class Patescibacteriia; order SG8-24; family SG8-24; genus JAKAKZ01. The sequence goes on along the minus strand of JAKAKZ010000022.1, from coordinate 15,160 downwards.
GTACCGTAGAGATCAGCTCATCCGGAAATCTGATCGTCGTTCCTGAAGGCAAGGTGGCCGTGACCATCGGCGTAGATAATCTGGCGGTCATCGAGACCGCCGATGCCCTTCTCATCTGCCCTCTGGATCAGGTGCACGAAGTCAAGAAAGCAGTCGAGTTCATGGACAAAGACGCAGAACTGAGGAAATTCGTTTGAGCATCAAATTCCAAACTTCAAACCGCCGACCATTAAACTGTCGACTCCACACTTCGAACTGCCCACTTCACACTCCAACCGGATGCACATCAACCGCAAACTTACGATCCTGATTGTCCTGACGGCGGCCTTGGCCGCGACCGTCTGGTTTGCCGTCTGGTCCGCCACCCCGGGGCGGCCGTCTGACCCGAAGTTCGCGATTGCGGCCAATGAGGGCACGGACTCCATCATCCGTCGCCTCCAGGATGGGGGATTCATCCGCAGTTCACTGATGTTCCGGCTGGTCCTTTCGGAGAGCGGTCTGGGCGGCAAGCTGAAACCGGGACAGTTCGACCTGTCCGGCGCGGCGAGCTACGGCGAGATCATCTGGCGCCTGACGCAGGGCGGTATCGGGGCGGACGAGCTGACCGTGCTCATCAAGGAGGGTTACCGCGTCAGGGAGATCCGCGATGCGCTCGCGGTCGCCGGCTACTCCGACCCGGACGGCATCTACGCCATCGCCGGTCCGCCCGTCGACGATATCCAGAAGATCAGGCAACTGCCCGACCTGTCGGCCAAGTTCCCGTTCCTGAAGGAGAAGCCGGACGACGTCGGCCTGGAGGGATATCTTTTCCCCGACACCTACCGCCTTTACCGCCAGGCCACGCCGCAGCAGATCATCGAGAAGATGCTGCAGAATTTTGGCGACCATCTTGAGCCGCTCCTGCCCGAAGTGCGGGCTTCCGGCCGGTCGCTCCCGGAGGTCGTCACCATGGCCAGCATCCTGGAGAAGGAACTTCGCACGCCGCAATCGCGTTCCATGGCCGCGGACATCTTCTGGCGCCGCTTGGGTGTCGGCATGGCGCTCCAGTCCGATGCCACGGTCAACTACGTCACCGGCAAGTCTTTGGCCTCTCCGAGCTTGGCGGACACGCAGGCCGATTCCCGCTACAATACCTACCGGCATGCGGGCCTGCCACCGGGCCCCATCTGCAATCCTGGCGAGTCAGCGCTCAAGGCCGCCCTGGAGCCGACCGCCAACCGCTATTGGTTCTACCTGACCGATGCCGGCGGTAACGTCCATTACGCCTCGACGCTCGCCGAACACAACGCCAATAAGGCCAAATACCTAAAGTGACGACGCCTATGAACCGTCCGATCAGCCAGCTCGCCAACTTGTTTTGGCGGGGTGCCCGCCGCCTGCTCGCGGTCGTGGCCGTCTGCGCAGTCATGTTGCCGGTCGGGGCTGCTCCGGTCCGCGCCCAGACCGCCGAGGAGATCCGCTCTTTCGCCGCGGATGTCGATGTGCAGATGGACGGTCGCATCAACGTGACCGAACGCATCGAATTTTTCTTCCCGACGGCCAAGCACGGCATCTACCGCGATCTTCCGACGCGCTACGTAAACGACCGGCGCCAGACCTACGACATCCCGATTACGGTTTTGGGCGTCGAGGACGAGAACGGCCAGCCGCTCACCAAGCAGATCACGAGCACCGCGAACGGACTGCGCATCCGCATCGGCGATCCGGACGTCACGGTCGTCGGCCTTCGCACCTACGTCATCCGTTATACGGCGAGCGGCGCTCTCCGCTATTTTTCGGACCACGACGAGCTGTACTGGAACGCCACGGGTATCGGCTGGAGCGTGCCCATCTCGCGTGCGAGCGCGCGCGTCCACCTGCCGGAAGCGGTCCCGGTGGCCGGCCTGCAGCTCAAGTGCTACACCGGTTCGGTCGGCTCGACGGAAGAAAACTGCATGAAGAACGTCCAGGGGCGCGTGGCTGATTTTGCGGCCAACGGCAACCTGACCGTGGTGGTCGGCTGGCAGCCAGGCATCGTGGCCCGGCTCCTGCCCCCGCCGGTCGTCTTCGTTTGGGGTTGGCTCGTCTATCTGGTGCCGCTCTTGGCTTTCGCGCTTTTGGCCTGGCGCTGGTGGACCCGCGGACGCGATCCACAGGGCCGCGGAACGATTGTCGTGCAGTATGAGCCGCCGACGGCCTTGTCGCCGGCGGAATGCGCAGCCGTGTTCAAGGAGAGCTGCGGCGTCAATGAGGTTTCGGCCACCATCGTCGACCTGGCCGTGCATGGATTCCTGAAGATTCGCGAAACGGCCGTGAAGGGGTTCTTTTTCGACGGCAAGGATTATGAGCTGATCCGTCTGCGGCCGGCCAATCCGCCGCCGCTCAAGTCTTACGAGCAGCAGATAATGGATACGTTGTTCGGCAACAGCGAAGTCATGGTGCTTTCGCGGCTGAAGAGCGAATACGCCTTCTCCAAAGATATGTCGTCCATCGTCACTAAGATGGAGCAGACCTCCATGGACAAGGGTTACGTGGACGGCAATCCGAAGGCGATTCGCGGCGGGTACGTTTTCGTGGCTGGCGTGCTCATCTTTTTGACTTTCAAGTTCTATGGACTTATCGCCCAGCTGTCTGGCGCTACCGACACGGCGGTCATGGTCTGCGGCCTGCTGACGGCGACGCTGTTGATCGGTTTCGGTTGGTTCATGCCGCGCCGCACGCCCGCCGGCGTGGCGGTCTATGAGCACCTCCTGGGCTTCAAGGACTTCATTGCGACAGCGGAAAAATACCGCCTGCAGTGGCAGGAAAAGGAGAATATCTTTGAACAGTACCTGCCTTTCGCCATGGTCTTCGGCATCGTCGGCAAGTGGTCGCAGGCCTTCAACGGATTGAACATCAAACAGCCGAACTGGTACGAAGGTACCGCCTTTACGGCCGGATCGTTCAACGCCGCGGCCTTCCAGGGCGCCTTCACTTCCCTGAACAGCGCGGTCAATTCGGCGGTGCTTTCGCGGCCCCAGAGCTCCTCGTCGGGCAGCGGCTTCTCCGGCGGCTCCGGCGGCGGCGGGGGCGGCGGCGGGGGAGGGTCGTGGTAGGTTGGACGGTAGGTGTGGAGGTATGGAGGTTTTGAGGTTTGGAGTGAAGTCGATTCGATTCTCCAAACCTCCAAGACTCCACACCTCCAAACCTTTCTTATGTCTGATTCCGAAATCAAAACCATTCTGGAGCAATACCGCACCGTGGTTTCCATCGGTTTGTCTTCCAACCCCGACCGTCCGAGCTACGGCGTCTGCGGTTATCTGCAGCGGCACGGTTACCGCGTCATACCGGTCAACCCGAACGAGACCGAGGTCCTGGGCGAGCGGGCTTATCCAGATTTGGCCTCCGTACCTGATCCGATAGGGCTGGTGCAGATTTTCCGCCGGCCGGAAGCCGTGCCGCCCATCGTGGACGCGGCCATCCGTCGCGGCGCCAAAGTCATCTGGATGCAGGATGGGGCCGGTAACCCGGAGGCCGCGAAAAAGGCCGAAGCCGCCGGCCTTACGGTAATCGTTGATGACTGTATGATGCGGGAACACCGCAGACTGTTTTCCTGACGATTGCGGAGGTCGCCGTATATAGATTAGGTCCTTGCGGCGACCGGAGTGCCGCCGGCGACCGTGCCGGCGGCCGGAGTCGCCGTATATGGATTAAGTCCTTGCGGCGACCGGAGTGCCGCCGGCGACCGTGCCGGCGGCCATGATGAGTGAGCACCGCCGTCTTTTCGGCGGATAACCGCGAATCGCATGCCTTACCCGCTTAAGCTTTCGTGGAAGACGGAAATCGTGCCCCTTTTCTGCACGTTGGCTGCTTGGCCGCTGGGCCTCTATTTCTACGCGCATTTCCCGGAGCGCGTGGCCACGCATTGGAACCTGGCCGGACAGGTCGACGGCTGGTCCAGCCGCGGTTTGGGTGCCTTCCTTTTCCCGGCGCTGCTGACGCTCTTCTACGTGCTGTTTCTGGTCTTGCCGGTTTGGGATATCGAGCGCAAGCGCTATGCGGAGTTCGGCGCGGCCTACGCCATCATCCGCTCATCCATCACCGTCCTGTTTTTCCTGCTGTTCGTCGCTCTCGGCCTGTTCAATATCGGCTATGCGATTGATGTCGGCAAGCTGGCCCCTTTCCTGATCGGTCTTGCCTTCATCGTGCTGGGCTTCGCGCTCAAGCGGGTGAAGCGTAACTGGTTCGTCGGCATCCGGACCCCCTGGACCCTGTCGTCGGAAGCGGTTTGGAACCGGACCCACCATGTCGGCGGTCTGGTCTTCATGGCCTTCGGCGCTTTCGTCGCGGTTACGCCTCTTCTGCCCATGGCCGCCACCATCTGGGGTTTCCTCTTCGGTTTGCTGGCCATGGTCCTGGGTTTGGCGGCCTATTCTTACGTTCTTTTTCAGCGGGAAAAACGTAAAAACTGATTATTGAGCATTGCCCATTGAAACCGGTTGACCGCAACCGGTTTTTTTGCTACATTAGGCCGTCGGTCGGCAACACGCCGGTCGACGGTTCTTTGCATGATAATTGGCTCAACCCAGACCAGATTCGGCCCATTGCGGCCGAGGAGGGCTCCATCGTGTCCGATAAACCCCAGCTTTTCCGCCTCGGCAGTCTCAAGATCTACATCGTGCTGGACGGCTCGGAGGACCTGCCGTCTGGCGGCATCCTGATCGCCCGTCGCAACGCCCGGACCCCGAACCTCTATGCCGACCTCTTTGAGGCACACCGCAGCCGGCTCGAGATCCTGTTCCGCTACGGCATCCGCCAGAACGGCCGGATGCGCGGCGGCGAGCTCGACGCGCTGGCGGCCGCGCGCGACCACGTGCGCGCCGCCCGCGAGACGCTCGGCAACCCCGGCGTTCGCGATTCGGCCGCCGAGAGGCGGGCTGCGGGCTCCTTCACCGACATCTCGTTCTGGCTGAAGCGCGGCCTGAATCCGGCCAAGGTCTCGGCCCGCGAGAAATCCCGTTTGGGCGTGGTCCGTACGTCCGGCGGCCGGCTGAACCGCGGCGCCACCCGCGCCCGGCTCACGGCCGTGGACGAGCGGCTCTCCCTGCGCGAGGACGAGGTGCGGAGCATCGTGCCGTGGATGGCCGCGATGGAGTCGGCCCTGCGGCTCGAACTGCAGCGTTCCATCCGCCTGGCGGCGGAGACGGAACGGCGCGCGGCTGCCATCCTGAACTCGCATCCCGCATTCAGCGGCGGCCGCTTCACCGCGAACCAGCGGCAGGCGCTCGCCGCGGTGCTCGAGGAGGCGGCACGTTCGGCAAGCACCTTGCTCGCCGCGCCATTCCGGACCTTCGGTTCGGAGGCGGCCCGCGACTTGCGTGAGGCATCTCGGTCCGCCGGCCTCGGCGACCCGCTGGGCCTCCAGGTCCGGCTCAAGACCGTGCGCGACGCGGCCCGGCGCCTGCAGATCCGCAAGGAGATCGAGGCGCTGCTGCTCGACGTGGCCGTGGCCGACATCTGCGGCGCCCCGCCGTCCGTGCGGCAGGCTCTGGCCGGCCGCACCAGCCAGCTGGCCGATCGGCTGCGCCTGCGGGCGCGCGAGGAGGGTTCCAGCCGCATCGTACCGAAGCGCCTGCTCTCGGCGGTACCGCCGCTCGGCGAGGGGCGTTTCGGCGACGCCAAGGACCTGCTCAAGACCCTGGCGCACGAGGTCTAGATGTCTCATCAGGACCGCCTTTAGGCGGTCCTTTTTCTTTTTCGGCGGGCATTTGCCCCTCTTTTAATCACCCTGTAAAGTAGCCGCATAATGCCTGTCAGGTTCCCCATATGACCTCTCGCCAAATCGTCCTCGCCGGCCTGCGCAACGGCGCCGGCGCCATCGGCTACATCGTCTGCATCGTCTGGTTCATCACCGTGGGAACGCGTGGCCTGAATGAGCCATCCGTCCTGATTCCGATGATGATGCTGACGCTTTTCGTCTTGTCCGCGCTTATCGAAGGGGCTATCGTGCTGGGCCAGCCGATTTTGATGTTCATCCAAGGCGAGCGCCAGGATGCGGCCAAGGTCCTGGCCACGACCGTGGGCTTCATGTTCGTCTGCCTCCTGGCCTTCTTTGTTCTCAATCTCCGCTAGACCGATGTCCACGGATTTTTCCCAGGAGCTCAACGCCGAACAGCTGGCCGTCATCCGCCATGGTGACGGCCCTTGCGTCGTGCTCGCCGGCGCCGGTTCGGGCAAGACGCGGACCATCGTCTACCGCGTGGCGAGCCTTATCGACCGCGGCGTGGCGCCGGAGAGCATCCTGCTCCTGACCTTCACCAACAAGGCGGCCAGCGAGATGATGGACCGCATCCACGCGCTCATAGGGGACAGTCCCTTTTTGCCGCAAAAGGGACAGTCCCCTTGGGGCGGCACTTTCCACTCCATCGCCAACCGCATCCTGCGGTCCTTCGCGACGCACGTCGGCTACCAGCCGAACTTCACCATCCTGGACGAGGAGGACAGTCGCGACCTGATGAAGTCCGCCATGCGCGACGTGGGCATCGACCTGACGGGAAAGCGCTTCCCGTCGCCGGCGGTCATGCGCCAGTTCGCGAGCTACGGCACGAACGCCATGATCGGACTCGAGGCTGCGGTGCAGAAACTCCACCCGAAGTTCGAGCCGCTCTACGTGGACATCGCCCGTGCGGCCAACCGCTACGCGGCCAAGAAGCGCGAGGCCAATGCCATGGATTTCGACGATCTCCTGGCCAAGTTCCACGAGCTGCTTTCGACCGACGCGCCGACCAGGCAGCTGCTCCAGGCCAAGTTCCGCTATATTCTTGTGGATGAGTATCAGGACACTAATGCCCTCCAGTCCGCGCTCGTGGGACTTTTGGCCGGTCCGGACGGCAACGTGACGGCCGTGGGCGATGATGCCCAGAGCATCTATTCCTTCCGCGCCGCGGACGTCCGCAACATCCTCGATTTCCCCAAGCTGTTCCCCAAGGCCGCCATTTACCGCCTGGAGACCAACTACCGCTCCGTGCCGGAGATTCTCGACCTGGCCAACGACGTCATCTCGCGGAACGTGCGCCAATTTCCCAAGGAGCTTAAGAGCGTCCTGCCGCGGCATGTCCGGCCGGCCGTGAAGATCGCCCCGTCCGCCAACCGCGAGGCGGACCTCGTGGCCGACCGCATCCAGCAGCTGCTGTCGGACGGCGTGCCGCCGCGCGAGATTGCCGTGCTGTTCCGCGCCGCGCACCATTCGCAGGCGCTGGAGTTCGAGCTGATGCGCCGTGGCGTGGAGTTCGATTACCGCGGTGGCGTGCGCTTCTTCGAGCGCGCCCACGTCAAGGACGCGCTGGCGCATCTGCGGCTCGCGGCCAACATCCATGACGAGGCCGCCTGGCTGCGCGTCCTGCGGCTCCAGCAGGGGATCGGGGAAGCGACGGCGGACCGCATGTTCGCCCTGCTCTCGGTGACCGGCTCGCTCGCGCACGCCGTACTCGCGCCGGTGGAGGAACGCTGCGGCAGCCGCACGGCCCGCGGCTGGAAGGAACTGCGTGGCGCGCTGGAGAGCATGCTCCGCGCCAAAGGCGACCCGGCCGCGCTCGTGCGCGCGGTCATCGATTCCAGCTACTCCGACTATTTGGAAGCGGAATACACCGATGCGGCCGACCGACTGGAGGACCTTGAACAGTTGGCCGTCTTCGCCGCCAACTACAAGGAAGTGCCGGACTTTCTCGCCGATGTGACGCTCGACGACCGTCTGCACCGCAGCCCGAACGGCGACCAGCGCCTGTCGCGCGTGGTGCTTTCCACCGTGCACCAGGCCAAGGGCCTGGAATGGGAAGCGGTCTTCCTCATCCACCTGAACGACGGCGCTTTCCCGAACCGCCGTGCCATGTTCGAGGACGGCGGGTTGGAGGAAGAGCGGCGCCTGTTCTACGTCGCGGTCACGCGCGCCAAGCGCCACCTGATGCTGTCCTATCCGCTTACCGCCGGCTACGACGCTTCGGCGCTCCAGGGCCCGTCCATCTTCCTGCAGGAGGCCGATCCGAACTGCTTCGAGCGCGAGCGCGACGATGACGTTCCGGCCTTCGGCGGGTTCAGCCGCCGGTCCGCTGGCGGATCGCCCTTTGCCGACGATTGGGGCGGGGATTTCGCTTCCGACGAGCCGACCGTGGAGCGCAGCGCGGATGGCGAACCGCTCTCGCCGCTTGAGGCCGTGAAGTCGCGCATGGGCAAGGTGCGCGGCGACTGGAAGAAGAAGAGTTTTTTGGGGGACGTTTGAATTAAGATGCGGAGACGCGCAGATGCGGAGGTACGGAGTGCGACGCGACTTGACGTGCTACCGCGGCGACCTAAAATTCTCCGCCACTCCGCCACTCCAAACAAAAAAAAGCCGCGCTCTCGGGTGCGGCTTTTCGGTCTTATTATTTCGCCGCCGCCAGCATGGCCATGAGGGCGGGAAAGGCGACGGCTACCGCGACGAGCGGCCCGATCAGGACGAAGAAAAAGGCGAAGACACCCCAGCTGTTCCAGGTCTTCTGCACGCGGTTGAAATGCTCGACCGACAGCCATGGCTGGGACCGCCAGGCCCACTCCTTGCCCTTGATTCCCATGACGATCCACCAGATCAGGTTGAGCGGGGTAATCAGCTGGAGGAGCGTCAGCCAGGCGTGGTGGTACAGTCCCCAAGTCATGCCGAGTCCGGCGGCGCCCCAGCTCCAGCCGCTGATCTCCGGCGGCACGGTCGAGTCGGCGCCATTGCCGGAGCGCGTATCGTAGGCCACGCCCGGCTTCACGCGGCGCTTGCCCATGAGCACGAGACCGACGGGGGTGAGGACGGCACTTAAAATGGAGAGCAGAGCGAGCAGGCCAGCTAGTGCGGTCATGCCGCCGGTTGCTGCGGGTTTTGTCCCAAAACTGATGGTCGTGGAGTAGTTCAGGGCGGAATCTCCAGAGATCGGCGCCGTGGCAGCTAAGGCCGGACTCGCATCCAGCCAACCTAGTCCTGGAGCGGGAGCGGCCGTGAGCGAGCTTGCCGCGGAGATGACTGCGGCGGCGACGAGCAGCGCGATGGGGCCGAAAAACAGGATTTGGCCCAGTCGACGCGAGGGAAATTCGTAGTATTGCTTCCAGTTTTTCAGGTCCAGGGTCGGCGGCGCGGCCTGCGCCGCTTGGGCAGGCGCGGCGGACTGCACCGGCGCGGCGGCCGGCGTCTGGTCGGGCTTGGCGAAGTTCTGCTGTGCTGCGCCAAAGGCCGCGTCTACGGCCATGTTCGTGTCCGTGGCGTTCCAGCCGGCGCCGATCAGGGCGTCGTACACATCCTTGCGCGTCGAGCCGGCGGCTTTGGCCTGCCGGGCGTAATCGAGGAGGGATGGGTCCATGGGCTCTGGTGGTTTAGGGGTGAACTCGTGTAAGGGTTTAGGGGTTTAGGGGGCGGGACTTCGCGTCAAGATTCCCCGCATCTCCGCGACTCCGTACCTCCAAACCTTACGCCTTGCCCGTCGCCCAGGCCAGCAGTTCCTCGTAGCTGCATTCGCCGCAGACGGCGTTTTTCGTGTCGGTGTTGAAGTAGAACGGAACGCCGCCGCACAGCCCGGTGTCGTATTTCTTCAGCAGTTCGGCGTTGGCCGCATCGTGCCAAGTTTCGTGGCTTTCGACCTTGAGGCCGGTCTCTTTCTCCAGCCGCTCGATAAGCGGCTTCATGGTGATGCAATGGGGGCATTCGCGACCGTAGAATTCGAGAAGGGCCATAGGTGGTGGTCGGATGGAGTTGAAAGTTAATGGTTGAAAGTTGATGGTCGCCGCAAAAACGGCGCCGGAATACTTTGGCATGATAGCATAATGTCCCTTGTGTGAGAAAAAAGAGAGAAAGAGATAAAGCGAGAAAGTGAGAAAGACCATCGGTCTCTCTCTCCGCCTCTCCAATTAAAAACCCCGCAGCGACTGCTGCGGGGGAAGAGGTTTACTTCTTGGTGAGCCCGTGGGCCTCGAGGAGGTCGCGGAACACCTTGCTGCCGTCGAGGGTCGAGCCCTTGGTCGGCGGCGCGGTGTAGAACGCGCTCTCGGAGGACACGATCCGGCCATCGACGGAGTCGAACCGGATGTAGCCGAAGCCGTGGTCCACGGTCTTCAGCTTGTGGTCCTCGAAGTCGGAGTGCCGCTTGGCGGTTCCGAGCTCCAGGCACATGCGCTGGCCCAGCTTGCCGTCCCAGACCTCCAGGTGCTCGGCGACGTGGAAGTTCGCGCCGATGACGATCTGGCTGTCCTCCGCCTTGTCCAGCATCTCCTGGGGGCGGATCGACGTGGTCTTGGTGCGGCCCATGTGCGGGTGCATGATGGTCATCTTCAGGCCGGAAGGCAGGGTGAATTCGCCCTTGGGCGGCTCCACCACCTTGCTGGCCACGAGCGCCGCGACGCGGTTGGAGCAGAGCCCCTTGGCTGCGAGCGCCGCGTCCACGGCTTCGCGGATGCGGTCCATCATGATCAGCTTCATCACCACGAGGGGAGTGAAGCCGAACTCGCGGGCCCAGTCGTCGTGGTTCCCGGGGATGACCAGGAACAGCGGCAGGGCCTTGCCCACGGCCTTGAGCACGTCCTCGTGCGTCGGCTTGGGGCCGAGCGCCTCGGAGGCCTTGGCGAACCGGACGTTGAACACGTTCACGATGCACTCCGCCAGCAGCTTGCCGGCGAAGATCTCCTGCGTCGTGGTGTTCATGCCCGCGTAGACCTCGCCCTTCACGAGCAGGCCGTGCTTGGTGCCCTCGACCAGGTCGCCGGCCGCCACGATGATGTCCGCGTCCTTCTCGAGAACCACACGCGGGAGGTGCTCGAGGATGAACGGGTAGTCGGTGGCGATGGCGCCGGCGTGGAGGCAGCCGAAGGCGACGATGCCCTCGGACACGGACTTCTCGCGCGGCACGGCCGGGTACAGGAGGTTCTCCCGCACCCAGTAGCCGTCGTAGTCCCAGAGGCGGCCCTGCTTGTAGAAGCGCAGGCCCGGCCAGTTCTTGGGGCGGCGGCCGCTCTTGTTCTGCAGGGCGGCGAGCTCGGCCTCCACCGTCTGGCGGGTGAGACCCGTGAGATCGGTGATGAGACCGGCGGTCATGCGACCGCGCTCCTTGATGGCCTCGAGCACCTTCTGCCGCCGGGGCGACAGCTCGCGCGGCGGCGAGATGAACGAGCGCTCGTCCTGGACGTAGTCCTTGTAGCTGAAGTTGCGCGTGACCGGATCGGTGCGGTCGCGGATGACCGTGACCACGCGGACGCCGATCTGGTTCTCGCTGACGCGCACCTTGTCGAGCCGGTGGAGCACCGGCGCGGCGACGAACGGCACAGGGGCTTCGCCCTTGGGCTTGGTGATCGTCGAGCCGAAGCAGCCGGCCATGAAGAGGGCGGGCAGCTCGCGGTTCATCTGGCGGCGGCGGTCCTTGATCAGCCGCTCGATGGGCGTGGAGAAGTAGTCTCCCCGCATCCAGACGGCGATGCTCGGAACGAGGACCTCGATGTCCTTGTTCGCCTGCTTGATGAACAGCCGGTCGCCGCCGCTCTGGTAGACGCGGACGTCGTCCGGCCGCAGCTCGGCGAGCCGCTGGGCCACCTCTTCGCCGAGCTCGCCGTCGTAGGCGGGGCTCGGGAAGATGTAGAGCTTCACGGTCTCGTCGTTGCCGTTGACGAACACCGGCAGCAGCTTGGAGAGCTGCTCGGCGATCTTCTCGGGCTCGAGCTCGGCCAGGTACGCCTCGTAGCGGCCGAGGGTCTCGGCGAGCGCCGCCAGCTCGGTCTTGAGCTTGGCGAGCTCCTCGGTGAGCTTCTTGGGGACGGACTTGCGCTCGTCCTTCAGCTCGGCGATGCGGCCCTCGGTCTCGGAGATCTGGCGGGTGACCGCCTTGATCTGGCGCTGGGTGCCCTTGACGAGCTTCCAGAGCTTCTTCGACTTGGACGTGACGTAGCGGCTGTCGATGAGGCCGCCGGCGAGGATGACGAAATGCACGTCCTCGCGCTTGAAGTCCGCCTTGGCGAGCTCGAGGAGCCCGCGGCGGAACCCGTCAGACGGGAAATCGATGCGGGACATCAGGCCGATGCGGCACGCATTCTCGGTTGAGGTGACCATGCGGCCCTCCTTATTTTCCAGCGTGATTGCTCTTTTTAAAGTACAGCGCGGTCAATTCCTGTTACAGAACTCCGCACGCCACCACCTTAACAGGAAGCTAGGTGCTGTCAACTGGGCGTCGGGCGTATGTGGCTGGTGGTTAGTGGTTAGTGTCTAGTGGATAGAACGCAAGTGTCCAATCGCCGGCCACCGGCCACTGACCACCGCTCAAACCCCACCTTGCCCTTTCCGCGCTTTTCGGCTAAGGTGCGCCCGATTGGAAGGATATCGCCTATGGCTATGAAGACCTGCGAGTCGGTCACCGAGGGCCATCCGGACAAGGTCTGCGACCAGATCTCGGACGCCATCCTCGACGCCTACCTGGCGCGCGATCCCTCAAGCCGCGTCGCGGTCGAGGTTTTCGGTTCGCACGGCGCGCTGATGATCGGCGGCGAGGTCACCTCCACCGAAGAGATCGATCCGACCTCCATCGCCAAGCAGGTCTACCGCGGCATTGGCTACGACGACGACATCGAGGTGTTCACGAACATCGAGGAGCAGTCGCCGGACATCGCGCGCGGCGTGGACACCGGCGGGGCCGGGGACCAGGGCATCATGTACGGCTATGCCACGGCCGAGACGCCGGAGTACCTGCCGCGGCCCGTGGTCTTCGCGCACAAGCTGGCCTGGGGCCTCACGGACCTGCGCCGCAACCACCCGGATTTCTCCTGGCTGCGGCCGGACGGCAAGACGCAGGTGACCATGGCCGGAGACACCGTGACTGCGGTCGTCGTTTCCGCCCAGCACCGTCAGGACATGAGCGTGGAGGAGATCCGCCGCCTGCTTCTGGAGTATCTCATCGAGCCGACGGTCGGCAACGTCAGCCGCGCGGCCGTGCACGTGAACCCGACCGGGCTTTTTACCGTCGGCGGTTTCTTCGCGGACACCGGACTCACCGGACGCAAGATCATGGTGGACACCTACGGCGGGCTCCTGCCGCACGGCGGCGGCGCGTTCTCCGGCAAGGATCCGTCCAAGGTGGACCGCTCCGCGGCCTACATGTGCCGCTACGCCGCCAAGAACATCGTGGCGAACGGACTGGCCAAGAACTGCCTAGTCTCCGTGGCCTACGCCATCGGCAAGGAGACGCCCGTGATGCTCACGGCTAAGAGCGGCGACGGCAAGGACCTGTCGTCGTTCCTGCGGCAGAACTTCGACTTCCGACCGCGCGCCATCATCGAGCGCCTGTCGCTGCGGCGGCCGCTCTACCGCGCCACGGCCGCCTATGGCCACTTCGGCCGCGACGAGTTCCCTTGGGAGCACATCAACCTGATCTGAAAACAGCCCCGCTTCGGCGGGGCCGTTTTATAGGTTTGGAAGTTTTGAGGTGTGGAGGTTTGGAGCGTTCCATCGTTCTCTACACCTGCACACCTCCAAACCTTTAAATTGCGAGGAGCCACCGTCATGTTTTTTGTCATTGCGAGGAAGGAGCCGCGCGACCGACGAAGCAATCCCGTGCTTAGCTGGACGGGATTGCTTCGTCGCCCTGCGGGGCTTCTCGCAATGACAATTAAGTCACTTTCCCTCTTTCTCTCTCTATCTCTTTATCTCTCAACCACTATTTAACTTTCACCCCACCTCCGCTACCATACTTGAGGTTTTATGGACATCTCCGCCGCTTCCGCAGAGCGCTACGACATCGTCATCGTCGGCACCGGCCCGGCCGGCATCTTCGCGGCCCTGGAGATTTTGGAACGCAAGCCGCAGGCCCGCATCGCGCTCTTTGAGCGCGGACCGGTGCGCGAGCTCGGCAACCGTACGGACATCACCTCCGGCTGGGGCGGCGCCGGCGCCTTTTCCGACGGCAAGCTGGACCTGGCGAGCTGCGTCGGCGGCACCATCGGCCAGTGCATCGGCGAGGACCGCTTCCGCGAACTCATGGCCTACGTGGACGGCCGCTACATCGCCTTCGGCGGCCGCCCCGATCTCGTCGAGGCGCGTTCGGACCGCCAGCGCTGGGAGCAGGTCCAGGCCTTCCGCACGCAGGCCCTCTCCGCCAACCTCGACCTGGCGTATTTCCCGATCCGGCATCTCGGCACGGACACGGCCTACACCATCGTGGAGAACATGCGCCGGAAGCTGCTCGACGCCGGCGCGACCATCCGCACCTCCTGCGGCGTGGAGGAGATCGTGCGCAACGGCGACCGCGGCTATCTGCTGACGCTCGCCGACGGTTCGATCTGCGAGGCCGATCAGGTGCTCGCCGCGCCGGGCCGCAGCGGCGCGGAATGGTTCGCACACCAGGCCAAGCAGTTGGGGCTCAAGCTCGTGAACAACGGCATCGACGTGGGCGTGCGCGTGGAAGTCCCAGACGACACCCTGCGCCGCCTGACCGACCTGCTGTACGAGGCCAAGCTCTACTTCGAATCCAAGAACGGCGACCGCGTGCGCACCTTCTGCATGTGCCCCGGCGGGTTCGTGGCCCAGGAGGACTACCGCGGGCTCAAGACCGTGAACGGCCATTCCTTCAAGGACAAGAAGAGCCGCAACACCAACTTCGCCGTGCTTGTCACGCAGACCTTCACCGAACCGTTCGATGATCCTCTCGGATACGGCAAACACATCTCCGGGCTCGCCAACAAGCTGGCCGGCGGGGGAGTGCTAGTTCAAAGGCTCGGCGACCTGCGCGACGGCCGCCGCTCCAAGTCCGAGAAGATGAAGAGCTGGATGGTCCAGCCGACTTTGACGCCGCCCGAAGCCGTGCCTGGTGATTTGGCGCTCGCCATCCCGCACCGGCATCTCTCGGGCATCGTGGAGATGCTTGAGGCCATGGAAGCGATCGCGCCCGGCATCGCCTCCAAGCACACCCTGCTCTACGGCATTGAGGTCAAATTCTATTCCTATAAGGTGGAGACCGACGAACTGACTTTCGAGACGCGCTCGCCCGGCCTTTTCGCCGCCGGCGACGGCTCCGGCTACACCCGCGGCCTGCTCCAAGCCTCCATGAACGGCGTCTTGGCTGGTAGGGCGATGGCGGGGAGGATCGGGTGAGTTGCGGAGTGACGGAGATGCGGAGCTCCGGAGCATGGCCGCCGGTTGTCGTCATCCCGTAGTCGGAGA